>JAQCGN010000062.1 GCA_027730605.1 Actinomycetota bacterium | reverse complement strand
AACATATCTTGACTAGTTCCAACTGGACCTTTAATTCCTCTTAATGGATAAGTTGAAATTAAAACCTGTAATTTGTGATAGGCAATTAAAGTTTCTTCAGCACAAGATGCAAATCTTTTACCTAAAGTTGTACTTTGTGCAGCAACATTATGACTTCGACCAGTAATAGCTAAATCAGAATATTGGGTGGCTAATTTAGCTAATCTTGCTAATAGTGCAACAGTTTTATTGTTGATTAAATCAAGTGATTGTTTAATTTGTAGTTGCTCAATATTTTCGGTTAAATCCCTACTTGTCATACCCTTATGGATATCTTCATGACCTGCTAAAGCGTTAAATTCTTCAATCCTTGCTTTCACATCATGCAGTGTTTTTTCTTCACGTTTTCGAATTGAATCTAGATCTATTTTGTCAATTACTTTTTCATAATCTTTAATATTATTTGCTGAAATTTCCAGTCCTAATTCACTTTGGGCTTTCATAACAGCAATCCAAAGTAATCGTTCAAGTTTTATTTTGTTTACTGGAGACCAAATCTCGGTCATTTGGTTAGAGGAGTACCGAGTCGCTAAGACATCGGTGATTATTGCCACTGCTCTATTGTTTCACAAGCCCAATATCACTTCGGTAGTGAGAACCATTTAGTTGAATATTTTTGAGGGCTTTGTATGCCCTATCTCTAGCAATTGTTAAATCAGGTCCAGTTGCCGTTACTGAAAGGACCCGGCCACCATTGGAAACAATTTTGTCACCATTAAAAGCGGTTGCTGCATGCAAAATTTGAACTCCTTCAATTTCACTTGCTTGTGCTAATCCAGCTATTTCATTGCCAACAACTGGTGTGCCAGGATAATTTTTTGCCGCTAACACAACTGTGATCACACTGTTAGTTGACCATTTCAGTGCCTCTAGTTTTCCTAAATCACCTATTGCACTGGCATAAAGTATTTTAGAAAGAGGAGTTTCTAATCTTGCTAACACAACTTGGGTTTCAGGATCACCAAATCTTACGTTAAATTCAATTACTTTTATTCCTGTAGTAGTTAAAGCTAAACCAACATATAAGAGTCCTTTGAAAGTTATCCCACGTTTATTCATTTCATCAACAACAGGTTGAGCTATTTTTTCAATAGTTTCTAATTCAATATTTTCTGGTGCCCAATCAAGGGGTGAATATGCACCCATTCCACCAGTGTTTGGACCTTGATTGTTATCAAATACTCGTTTGTAATCTTGAGCTGGTGCTAACGAAATAACTTTCTTACCATCTGAAATACAAAACAATGAAACTTCTGGACCATCTAAAAATTCTTCAACCACAACTTTAGATTCATTATCTGTAAAGCACTTAGTTGCATGATCTATTGCTTCGGCTAGATTATCGGTGACAACAACACCTTTACCAGCTGCCAGGCCATCATCTTTAATCACAAATGGTGCACCAAATTTAGTTAACGCTAACTTGACATCATCTATGTTTAAACAAGTTATAGATTCAGCAGTTGCCACATTAGCTGAATTCATGACATCTTTAGCAAAAGATTTTGATGACTCTAATTGTGCAGCTCTAGCACTTGGTCCAAAACAAGCAATTCCTCTTTCTGCTACCGCATCAAAAACTCCTGCAGCCAAAGCTGCTTCGGGTCCGACCACAACTAAATCAACTTGTAATAAAACTGCTAATTCTGAAACACTTTTTTTATTTTTTATATCAACTTCAAAAACATCAGCATCTTGGCTAATTCCAGCATTACCTGGTGCACAACTTACTTTTTTTACATTTGGGTCACGTAATAAACTTTTAACTATCGCATGTTCTCTAGCGCCGCTACCGATTACTAGTATGTGCACAGCACTATCCTAATTGACAATAATTTTAGGATGTCGCGTATTTATCAGTGATATTAAATGCTTGATCTAAAATTTCTAATCCTTTTTTAGCATCACTTTCAGTGATATTGCATGGTGGAACAACGTGTAAACGGTTCATATTTGTAAATGGCATTAAACCTAGTTTTTTACATTCTGTTGCTAATTCAGCCATAGGAGCAGCATCTTTTCCTGAAGCGTTGTAGGGCACAAGTGGTTCTTTAGTTGCTTTGTTTTTAACTAATTCAACAGCCCAGAAAACTCCCATACCACGCACATCCCCAATTGAAGGATGCTTTTCTTTCATTTTATTTAAAGCAGGTCCAATAATATTTTTACCAACTTCGCGAGCATTTTCCACCATTTTTTCTTCTTTCATGGCATCTAATGTGGCAACAATTGAAGCTGTTGCTAAGGGATGACCTGAATAAGTGAGCCCACCAGGAAACACTTTGTCTACAAATGTTTCATAAATTGGTTTATCAATTATTACTCCACCAACTGGAATATAACCAGAGTTAGAACCTTTAGCAAAAACAATTAAGTCTGGTCGTGCTTTCGCATGATGAAAAGCAAACCACTCACCAGTTCTACCAAAACCTGCCATGACTTCATCAGCAATCCATAAGATTCCATACTTGTCACAAATTTTTCTTAAACCTTCTAAATAACCAGGTGTGGGTGCCATAATTCCTGCAGTTCCAACCACTGTTTCAATACAAATTGCACCAATTGTGGCTGGGCCTTCAAATTGAATTACAGATTCAAGATGATTTAGTGCCCGCTCAGTTTCTTCTTCAGGTGAAGTTGACCAAAATTGGGAACGATAAGGAAATGGTCCAAAAAAATGAATTACTCCATAAGCAAATTCGTTTGGCCAACGTCTTGGATCCCCAGTCATTTGAATAGCTGTGCCAGTGTTGCCATGATAAGAACGATAAAAACATAAAACTTTGTGTCTTCTAGTGTGAATTCTTGCCATACGTACTGCGTTTTCTACTGCATCTGCACCACCGTTTGTGAAGAACACATGACTAAAACCATCTGGTGCTAAATCAACTAATTTTTTGGCAGCAATTCCACGAATATCATTTGCATGTTGAGGCGCAATAGTAGTTAGACGTGCTGCTTGATCTTGAATTGCTTTAATTACTTTTGGGTGTTGGTGACCAATATTTGTATTAACCAACTGAGAAGAAAAATCTAAATATTTTTTACCGTCATAATCCCAAAGATATGATCCTTGAGCTCCTGCCACAGCTAAAGGCTTGATGGCACCTTGGGCACTCCAAGAATGAAAAACATGGGCGCGATCTAAATCATAAACTTTTTTACCCTCTTGTGGGTCAGCTACAAATTCGTTTGCCATAAGACTTAGTTAATCAGGTCTCGTCTGGAGATAGTGGCATCGCGGTGTTGGCCTACGCCTATAGCACTCATCGGGGCCCCAGAAATTTTCTCTAAGTATTCAACATATTTTTGAGCATTAACTGGCAAGTCTTCAAACTTTCGGGCAGCAGAAATATCTTCGGTCCACCCTGGCAGCATTTCATAAATTGGTTTAGCGTGATGAAACTGTGTTTGGGTCATTGGCATTTCTTCAAATCTTTTGCCTTCAATTTCATAAGCTACACAAACTGGTATTTCTTTAAATCCACTTAACACATCAAGTTTTGTTAAAAAGAAATCTGTTAAACCATTAACTCTGGTGGCATAACGTGCCACAACTGCGTCATACCAACCACATCTTCGTGGTCTTCCAGTTGTGGTTCCAACTTCGCCACCAATTTGTCTTAATCTTTCACCGTTTTCATCAAGTAGTTCAGTTGGGAAAGGTCCTTCACCAACTCTGGTGGTATAGGCCTTAACAATTCCAATAACTCTAGTTATTTTGGTAGGACCAATTCCTGATCCTGTTGCAGCACCACCTGCTGTTGGATTTGAAGAAGTAACAAATGGATAGGTTCCATGATCAACATCTAATAATGTTCCTTGGCCACCTTCTAACAAAACATTTTCACCACGTTGTAGTGCTTCGTGAAGTAGTAGTGAAGTGTTAGCTAAATATGGTTTTAATTTATCTGCATAAGATAATAATTCTTCAACAATTTGATTAACATCAACTGCTCTTCTGTTATACACCTTGACTAGTGTTTGATTTTTTGAAGCAAGAGAGCCTTCTACTTTTTTTCTTAAAATTGATTCGTCATATAAATCTTGTACTCTAATTCCAACTCTGCTTACCTTGTCTCCGTAAGCTGGACCAATTCCTCTACCAGTGGTACCAATTTTTGATTTACCTAAGAATCTTTCAATTGTTTTATCAAGCATGACGTGATAACTAGTGATGATGTGGGCATCAGCTGAAATTTTTAATTTAGAAGTGTTAATTCCTCTTTCATTTAAACCTTTTATTTCGTTTAATAACACAGCTGGATCAATTACCACCCCATTTCCAATAACAGGAATTACTTCAGGAGTTAGGATTCCTGAAGGAAGAAGATGTAGTGCAAATTTTTCAGGACCGTTTTTGGTAGGAATTACTACTGTGTGACCGGCGTTATTTCCGCCTTGGTATCTAACAACGTATTGAACTCGATGACCTAATAAATCAGTAGCTTTACCTTTGCCTTCATCGCCCCATTGTGCTCCGAGCAAAACGATGGCTGGCATTTAAAATTTCCTAACTCTTTTATAAAAACTTGCCTGGTCGAATCTAGTTCAGCACTTCTAGTTGGCTTAACACCGCAACACCATCTAGCCACGCAGCTTCGATTCTGGGGTTGTCGCTGTAGGCATCACCAACAATAGCCATTCTTTCAGGCATGGCCACTCTGGAACTTGGTGCAACTTGGGCCATAGACCAACGTGTTATTCCTTTTTCCACAACATCACTTTTTATGTTCCATATTTCTAACCCATGATCAACAATTTCATCCAGATAGTAATCAATATTTTCTAATCTAGTTTTTGCATAATCATTTGTAGTTAAAACATTAACAACTGGGGCATTATCTTTTCTTCTCTTTCCATCATTAATTATTAATGAAATAACTTCATGATCATTCACAAACATGGCATCATATTTTGGGGTATCACTATCAATAACAAACCAAGCAGATAAAACAGGTAAACAAACTTGTTTACTTAACTCTTTCTTTAAATCTTCATCTTGAATAATTCGGGATGCTTGTAAACCTGGCATAGCAAAAACCACTGCATCAAATTCTTGGTTTTCCACTAACACTTTGTTCTTCTTATCTACAACAGAAGTGATTTTTCGCTCTTGAAGATGAGTCACACCTTTTTTAGTTAATTCTGCTAATTCATGAATTGCTAAACTTCTTAAACCTTTTTTTGCACCATAACGCATGGGACCTGTGGTGGTAGTTATTTCATAATCTTTAAAAACATGGAATGTATCTGTCCATTGATGAACTAAACCTAAACTTTGCCATTGCTCAACTTTGTTTTGAAACTGAGTTTGTGAAACTGTGAAGTATGCAGCACCCACATCAACTGGTCTATTTATAAATGGTGGGTTTCGTAAACTTCTTAACCCAAGGCGACCCCCAGGGTTTTTGCCTTGATCAAAAATAGTGACCGAAAAACCACTATCAACTAATTTATGTGCAGCAGATATACCTGAAATGCCAGAACCAATTACGGCAACTGAAGCTGGCACTGGTTAGCTTTTTATCAGGTGTTGGATGCGTCGTAAATACTTTGCACAGCTTTGTCCAAAGCGTCATCAAATTCTTTATCACTTTGTTGAGCAGACAAGCCTTCAGTCAGTGCTCTTGAAAAACTTGCAATAACGCCATTGTTTTTAGCCAGCAATTTGTTTGCTTCATCTCTGGCATATCCACCAGACAAAGCCACAACTCTTACTACACGTGGGTGTGAAACAAGATCAGCATAAAAATTAACTTGTGAAGGCAAAGTTAATTTCAACATCACATTTTGTTTATCATTTAATTTATTCAAGTGATCTAGGATTTCTAATTTTAGAATTCCTTCTGCTTGCTCTTTTTCGTGTGAATTAATATCGACTTCAGGTTCAATAATTGGTATAAGTCCTGCAGCTAAAATCTTTTTACCAATTTCAAATTGTTGATCAACAACTTGTTGGATTCCTTTACGGTTAGCTAATTTAAT
>JAQCGN010000061.1 GCA_027730605.1 Actinomycetota bacterium | reverse complement strand
CCTAATGGTAAAGAAATTTCAATTTCAATTAAAAAAGTTGAAATTTACCTAGCTTAACGACTTGTTACCTTCCTAAATTTCTTTCCTGCAATTGGCATAAATATCGCGGTAATAACCACTAACCAAATAATTGTGGTGATGATGGGGTGTTGTAATGAAAATGGTGCATCCACTGCAACCTCCATCGAGTAACCAAATAGATATCTGCAAGATGCAACAATTGAAGTTATTGGATTCCATTCAGCAAAAATTCTTAACCAGGTTGGCAAAGTTTCGGTAGGAACAAACGCGTTTGATAAAAATGTTAAAGGAAATAACCAAGCAAAACCTGCAGTGCTAGCAACTTGTGGTGAGGAAACAGATAGTCCGATACTGGCACCAATCCATGACATTGAAAATCCAAAAGCTAATAACAAAAGATAGGCAAAAATTGCATTTAGAAATCCACCATTAATTTCCCAACCTATTGCTAAACCAGTCAAGGACATAATAAATAAGGTAATAACACTTCTTGCTAACTCAGCAAAATTTTGACCAAGTAAAACTCCTGTTGTATTCATCGGTAATGATTTAAATCGATCGATGATTCCTGAATTCATGTCTGCATTTAACCCAATTGCAGCTGATGCTCCAGCAAATGCAATTGTTTGCACAAAAATTCCAGGAATTAAAAATGATCGGTAGGAATTATCACCCACATCAATTGCGCCCCCAAATACATAAGCAAAAAGTAAAATAAAAATAATAGGTTGAACTACGTCGAAGAAAAGAACCTCAGGATTTCTTCTAAATCTTAATAAATTTCGTCCAGCAATAACGATTGAATCGTGAAGGAGCCAATAAATCTTGCCATGTTTATTTGCGTATTCTTCAGTGATTGAACGTGAAATCATTAGCGACGACCTTTCTTTACTAGAACATTTTCATCTTCAATTTTTACCTCTTCGGCATGATGTCCAGTGAGTGAAAGAAAGACATCATCAAGAGTTGGTCTTCTCAGTTGAATTTCCTTTATTTCAATTTTTGCAATATCTAGTGCTCTTACTGCTTCCACAACTTTTACCCCACCACCAGAAACTGGGGCTTGAACATGTTCACCTTCAATAACAACTTTGCCACTGGCCATACTTTGTAATGCTTGAGCAGCTTGTTCTGCTTTGGATTGATCAACAACAACATCAATTCTTTCCCCACCCACTTGGGTTTTTAACTCATCAGCTGTGCCTTGGGCTATGACTTTTCCTTTATCAATCACAGCAATTTTGTCTGCTAATTGGTCTGCTTCTTCTAAATATTGGGTAGTTAATAACACAGTTGTGCCTTCAGCAACAAGTCTTTCAATTACATCCCACATCATCAATCTAGATCTTGGATCTAGTCCTGTGGTCGGTTCATCTAAAAACAAAATAATAGGATTTGCAATTAAAGATGCTGCCAAATCCAATCTTCTACGCATTCCTCCAGAGTATGTTTTGACAATTCTTTTTGCAGCATCGGTTAAATTAAATCTTTCTAATAAATCATGAGCCCTAATTATTGCTTCTTTTTTGGGAAGTCTAAATAATCTTCCTAACATTATTAAGTTTTCAATACCTGTTAAATTCTCATCAACTGAAGCATTTTGTCCTGATAAGCCAATAATTTCTCGTGCATGTACCGGGTCATTAATAACATTCACACCAGAAACAGTTGCTGAACCTGAGTCTGGTTTTAACAAAGTTGTTAAAACTCTTACTGCGGTTGTTTTTCCAGCACCGTTTGGACCAAGTAGACCAAAGACTGTTCCTTGTTCAACTTTTAGACTTAACCCATCAAGTGCGGTAACATCGCCATATTTCTTGACTAAATCTGTAGCTTCTATTGCAATCGACAAAAATACTCCTGATTTTTTTTACTTAATTTAATATTACTTGGATTATTGAACTTCAGCATCATGGCCTAAGGCCTTGATGCGATTCAAAACATCGTCTTCATGTTCTACTCCACGAGTTTCCATTGTGATGTTTACTGCTACTTCATCTAGAGCAAGCATTGGATCTGTTCGAAGATGGAAAATATCCAAAATATTTGCTCCCAACCCACCAATCTCTGTGAGTAATTGAGCTAATGTTCCAGGTTTATCTTTGATTCGAATTCGAACAGTTAAATACCTTCCCGCAGTTGCTAAGCCTGTTTGCATGATTCTTTCTAACAAAAGAGGATCAATATTTCCTCCCGATAAAACAACGGCAACTGGTCCTTCAAATGCTTCAGGATTTGCGATGAATGCAGCAACTGCTGCTGCTCCCCCTGGTTCAACTAATAGTTTGCCACGCTCAAGAGTTTGTAAAATGGCAATTGATAAATTACTTTCACTTACCGTAATAATTTCATCCACATAATCTTGAATTATGCCAAATGGAATATCACCTGGTGTTCCTACAGCAATTCCATCTGCAATTGTATTCATTACTTTTAGGGCAACAGGTTTTCCTTCTTTTAAGGATTGTGGATATGCAGCTGCATTGGCAGCTTGTACACCTATTACTTTTACTTTTGGATTTTGTTCTTTGATTGCTAGTGCAGAACCAGCTAAAAGTCCACCACCTCCTGTACAAACTAATACAGTTTTTACTTCAGGCATTTGTTCAAATATTTCTAATCCAACTGTTCCTTGTCCCGCCACAATATGTTTGTGATCAAATGGAGGAATAAATACAGAACCATTAGCTTCACAGTATTGACGTGCACTAATTATGGCCTCATCAATTACATCACCAGCAAATTTAACTTCCGCACCGTAGCCTTTAGTTGCAACTACTTTAGGAATTGATGCACTCACAGGCATAAATACTGTGGATTTAATTCCCAATAGTTGTGCAGCTAAGGCAACTCCTTGGGCGTGATTACCCGCACTTGCGGCAACAACACCTTTTTTTCTGTCTTCAGCTGATAACTGTGCTAACAAGTTATAGGCACCACGAATTTTAAAAGATCCTGCACGTTGCAAATTCTCTGGTTTTAATAAAACAGAATTTCCAATTTGTCTTTCCAACCAACCTGCTTTAATTAAATTTGTTGGTCTAATAACGCCGTGCAGTCTTTTTTGTGCTTCTTTAATATCATTAAGAGAAACAGGATGTTTTCCTGACATCTGATTTCTCCCTAAATAAAATCACTTGAGTCTGTCTGAGCAGGCATGAATCTGTAACCCCCCTAGAATAGAACTTATTGTGACGTTATTACAAACTTTGGGTCGAAAAATTCGACATAACCCTTGGCTACGAGGCCTTCCCAATGAAGTTGCAGTACTTTCCTTAATCGCTTTTTTTGTTGCAATTGGCTTTGGAATAGTTGCTCCAGCCATTCCAGTTTTTGCAAGATCTTTTGGGGTAAGTGCTTTAGCTGCAAGTTCTGTTGTCTCTGTTTTTGCTCTGATGAGATTTGCTTCTGCCCCATTGGCAGGTTTTTGGGTTAACCGTTTTGGGGAAAGAATTATTTTAACGGTTGGTTTATTACTGGTTTCTGTTTCAAGTTTTTTTGCTGGTCTGGCAGATAATTTCAATAATTTAATAATTCTTCGTGGTATAGGTGGACTTGGTAGCACCATGTTTACAGTTTCGGCATTTTCTTTATTACTTCGAATAGTTGCACCTGAAAAACGTGGCCGTGCCGCTGCTGCTTTTCAAGGCGGATTTCTTGTTGGAGGTTTAGCTGGTCCTGCAGTTGGTGGAATTGTAATAGCAATTTCTCTTCGGGCACCATTTTTTGTTTATTCCTTTACCCTATTACTAGCAGCAGCCTCATCTGCTTTCTTTTTAAAATCCCATGACAAAGAAAATATGGAAATTAAAGAAAGATCAAAAGTTTCTGCTTCATTATTAGCTTTTACTGCTGCTCTAAAAAATAAGGCCTACACCGCAGCTTTATCAGTTAATTTGGCAACTGGATTTGTTTCATTTGGTATAAGGTCTTCAATTATTCCATTATTTGTTGTGGAACAACTTAAATCTAGTCCTTCATTAATTATGTTTGGTTTTCTTGCCACTAGTATTACTCAAGCAATTTTTCTTTCCTATGCAGGAAAATCAACAGACATTAAAGGTCGAAGACCCTCCATGATTTGGGGAACATTTATTTTGTTTATTTCCATAATTATTTTGGTCGCATTTGAAACTCCTTTGGGATATTTAATTTCAATGGCGATTGCAGGTGTTGGAGCAGCATTTATGGGTGCAGCACCAGCTGCAGTAATTGGTGATGTCACTGGTGGTAAAAAGAGTGGACCAGTTGTGGCCGCATTTCAAATGACTAGTGATTTTGGTTCAATTGTGGGCCCAATAGTTGCAGGTGCATTAGTTGATTCCCTTGGATTTGGTTGGGCCTTCATGACTGGTGCGGCAGTTTCTTTGGTGGCGATCTTTTTCTCTGTGATCATGCCTGAGACAAAACCAAAAGATATAAATAAATAATTGGCACAAAATCAATTTATGTATCACAATCTAGGTAAGGAGAAAATCACATGGAACAAATGGCATATTTTGCCCTGGGATGTTTTTGGGGTGCTGAAAGAAGATTTTGGCAAACAGAAGGGGTAAGTCAAACATCTGTTGGCTATATGGGTGGAACCAAACAAAACCCAAGTTATGAATTAGTGTGCACTGGCACAACTGGTCATGCAGAAGCTGTGAAAGTAATTTTTGATGATGAAATTGTAAGCTACAGAAATTTACTTGAAATGTTTTGGACAATTCATGATCCTACCCAAGGAAATAGGCAAGGAAATGATATTGGATCACAATATAGAAGTGTGATTTTTTATACCAATGAGAACCAAAAAGATGAAGCACTAATAACAAAAGAAATATATGAAAAAGCAATCAAGAATGAAGGATTTGATTCCATAACAACAGAAATCATTCCTGCTGCTGATCATGTTTATTATGAAGCTGAAGAGTATCACCAAAAATATTTAAAGAAAAATCCAAACGGATACGATTGTCATGCTCGCACTGGAGTATTTTTCCCAGCCCAAGTTTAAGAAATAAAAATAGCCTGGTGATATTTCACCAGGCTATTTAGTTTTTCTAAACTAGTCGCGACGTCCAGAAAGAATTGCAAATAGTCTAAGCATTTCTAGGTATAACCAAACAAGAGTTACGGTTAAACCAAAAGCTAATCTCCAAGATTCTTTTTCAGGCAATCCCAATGAGATTGCTTGACGAATTGATTGGAAATCAAGCATTAGTGAAAATGAAGCAAGTCCTACTCCAAATAATGCAAGCAAGATTCCTAATCCACCAACACCATAAAAGCCCCAACCTCCACCAACGCCCATGAATGCAGCGATAAGAGAAATTACAGCAATTACTAAATATGAAACCATTGCCACAAGCATCATGCGAGTGAACTTGGCATCAACTTTGATGATTCCTGATTTAAATAAGAACAACATTGTTCCAAAAGCAACCATTGTGCTCATGATGGTGTTTCCAACAATGTTGGTTCCATCAGCCACAACAAGGTTTTGGTAAATGTAGGAAATTCCTCCCACAAATACACCTTGTAATAAGGCGTAAGTAATAACTAGAACTGGTGAGACATTCTTTTTGAATGTGTTAACTAAACCAAGAACTAATCCTGCAATAGCAGCAATTATTGCAAATCCCGGTGCATTCCATCCAACAAAAGCACCAACTAGCAACACTGCCAACATTGAGAATGACTTCATTACAACGTCATCCATAGTGACAACTCGTTCACCTGGCTGAGCAGGTGTTGGTCCTGTAAAAGTTTTTGTTTCTTCAACTGGGGTTGAAGTAATTACAGTTCCTTGGTTGTTTCCAAGTACTGATCCTGGTCTTTGAAAGTCGGCGTAGCGACGTATAACCGGGTTTCTGGATTCCATATCTATTTTGCTCTCCTTATAGAAATAAGGGAAAAACTAATTTCCCTTATTTCAAACTAACATGTTTTCATTTTTCACGCGTGCCAACATAGAGGCTGAGCACAACAATTAGGCCACCAATGGCCTGAATTGGGCTAGGAATACCT
>JAQCGN010000007.1 GCA_027730605.1 Actinomycetota bacterium | reverse complement strand
AGCTAGAGCATACCAACTAATAAATGTTATTGTTGATAAAAACCAAAAAATTAATAATATTATTTTAGATTCATATCGCATATTATTTTGAACCATAATTAAAGCAAATATTAGAGAAAATGAAAGAGTAACTAATAGCACTAGTGCCAAAGTATAAATATTTAAATCGCTTAAAATTAACTGCAACCATGCCATTGGGAAACTAAGAATTGGATTAATGAATATTAAATGTCCTTCGGGGGTGCCCGTTAATTGTCCGCTCGAAATGCTTGCAATAAGGGCATCGTCATTTGTCCCATAAACGGCTGATTCTGCAATTGGCAAGTAATTCCAGAGATAAAGCAGCTGGAATATCTCAGCAATCGTCACCCAAATCGTAAATTTTTTGGTAAAACTCACGTGTACTAGGGTTGCATATACTTGTGCCTCAACGTGCACAACAACGCCATTTTAAGGGGCGATAGCTCAGTTGGTTAGAGCTACGGACTCATAATCCGTCGGTCCTGGGTTCGAGCCCCAGTCGCCCCACGCATATAAGATAGAGAAAAACTAGGAATGGGACGATGATGAGGTTTGCCGATAAAGTTTCCAAAATGAAAACTATTGCGCCAATTGTGGCGATCATGATGGCACTCAATTCCCAAGTTGCCATTGCACATCCGTCATCGAATATTGACAAGTACTTTGCGGCGATCAAAAGTGCCCAACCATTAAAAATTGAAGCTGCCAGGAAAAAATATGTTGTTCCAAATTCAAGTGCAGATGTATTTACTAAGATGATTATAAATCATTTTAACGGAACTGAGTACTTAAAAATTTTAGATATTCATGGCAATGTTAGTCCAACAGCACATGACGCACCAGGTAAAGTATCTAAGTCTAAAGGTGGAGTCATAACTTTAGATTCTTCATTTGACACAATAGATGGATCCTATAAAGATTTTGTTCTTTCAAAATCTAAAAAGATTTCAAGTTTTAAAGTCAAAACGACAAATAATAAATTTATCTCTATAAAAGGTAATATTAAATATTTGACAATAAATTACAATGAAAGTGGAACTGAAATAAAAAGTGGTATTCACTGGAAGTTACCCACCAATTATTCATTTATACAAGTAGATTTTAATAACAATTTTGGTGGATTTAAATCCTGGTCATACGCAAAGGGATACATTCGAGATGCAAGTGGAGTTAATCATAACGTTGTTACGGGTCCTTTGGGGTGCACTAACACAGGCGGTAAAACTGTCATAGAGGCTACAACATCCTCTGTTGCAACAATTGTCAAAAATACAACTTCTACATTTGTAATACCATTTTTTCTGAGTTGCACAGGAAATAATTCAAACGAAATAAAAGTTCCATTTATTGTTCAGTAGTCTAACAATTGCTGCGCAGTAATTTAAGAAATAACGTTTTACTTATTGCTTATTTTGTAGTTGTTACAATTTTTGTGTTTTCTACTACTGGTCAAATTTATGGCGTCAATGATGATGTGATTATTCAGGAATGGTTATCTGGTGCTTACACGGGAAAACCAGAATTTATGATACGAGGTTCGGCTACTCCAAAATTAATTTTTGGTCTATTTGTCTCAAGTTTATATGACTGGATACCACAGGTTAATTGGTTTTCAATAATTCTCTTGATATTAACCGTATTAAGTTGGTATCTGTTAGGATTGTTAACCCTAAAAAGTAAAAGTGCTTTTGCTTTAATTTCTTTTGCATTAATTTCATTTTTACATTTAATATGGTTTATCCCAAGTCCAACTTATACAGCTGCCGCGGTTATTTTGAGTTTTTCGGCACTAATTTATTTTTCGGATAGTCTGCTTAATCAAAGATTTAGTCTAACGGTCGTGTTCATAGTATTGTTGTACGTTTTTGCATATTTCATAAGACCGGAATCTTTCTATTTAGGAACAGCAGTTTCGATTCCATTTATTATTTATGGCATAAAAAAGACAACTGCAAGAATCAATATTACATACAAAAAACTTTCAATTCTTATTATATTAACTGGCGCTTTTATATTACTAGATTCAGGATTAGAAAAAATTGTTTATCAAAAGAATACTAATTGGGCTAGCTATAGAGAATGGGAGAGCGCAAGATATGAAATTCAAGGTAATGCTGCCGAAAAGTTGATTAGTGAGAATCCATCTAAATTCAATTGGTCCTCTCCAGAGGTTGAACTCTTTAAATCTTATAATTTTCTTGATAAAGACAGTTTTAATACAGATAAATTACAAAAACTTACTCGAGATCTTGATAATACCAAAATAAATATTGATGCAATTTTTTTACTAGAAGCACATCAAAAAATCTTTGATAGCAGATCTAATTGGGAGTGGCCGAATCTTATCAGTCTAATTCCTCTATTTTATTTACTATTTCTAGTTTTATCAATTCCCCAAATAAAAAACTATTTTATCTTGACATTTTTCTGTTTAGGGATTTTATATATAATTATGCTTTATGTTGCAGGCTTTCTTCGCCAACCTGAACGAGTCCAGGTCTCGGTAATTTTCTTATCTATTTTATTAAGTTTTGTAGCATTTATTTTCGATCCTAAAGAAAAAGATATAGCAAAGTCAAAACTAAACGACTTACATCTTTTAAGTTTATTGATTTTAGTTTTAATTGTAGTAAATTCAGCTAGTCAAGCAAGAAATCTTATGACTAAAATTCAGAAGTCAACAGTATTTTTCTGGAACGAACAAATTCGATACTTATCAAGTTTTCCTGATGACTCTATATTTGTAGGTAATGCATCTCAGTTTAGAAATAACTGGCGCACTCCCTACCTTTCAGATAGAGATGAAGTAGAAAATCGTATTTTGTCCTTCGGGTGGCACAGTTTTTCCCCTCATTGGGTGAAAAGGGTCGAAAATCTTGGCTTAAATCCTGATAAATTAATTGATTCTATAATCGAGGATCCAAGAGTTTATTGGGTTTCAGATGCCATGACTATGGATTATATCGGCCAATTTATGCGAGAAAAGAATTATAGATTCAGCAATCCCGTTAAAGTGGGTGTTATGTCACACCTTGGAGAAGAATACGTAGTTTGGAAATTCATTAAGAATGACTAGATACTTTAATAATGTCATAAGAGACTTACTAGTTCTTGCATACTTATTGGCTAGTTCAGCAATTATCTTCAATTCGACAAAACAAACTTTTGGCGTTAACGACGACGTGATTATGGAAAATTGGTTATCGGGATTCTACACAGGTCAACAAGAGTTTATGGTGAGAGGTTCAGCAACCCCAAAAATTACTTTTGGATTCATAGTTTCAAGTCTATATAAATTCTTACCAGAGATTAGTTGGTTTTCAATTGTCTTACTTTCTTCAACAGTTTTTTCATGGCTACTAATTGGAATTTTAGCGTCTAGATCAAATGATTTATTCTCAATCGCAGGTTTTGCAATTACTTCTTTTTTGCACCTACTTTGGTTTATCCCAAACCCAACTTATACTGCAGCCTCAGTTTTACTTAGTTTTTCTTCTCTTATTTATTTAGCCAAAATCATACAATTAAATAAATTGAATTTTAGATCGTATATACTGCTTTTAGTATACCTATTTGCTTACTTTATGAGGCCAGAATCTTTTTTACTTGGGACGGCTGTAGCTACCCCTTTTTTAGCTTATTCAATATGGCACCAAAAGTCATTTATTAAAAATAATTATAAAATTTTTCTCGCATTCATATTTATCTTAGGATTTGCTGGCACTATAGATACTATCGTAGAACGAAACTACTATAAAAATAATTCAAATTGGAGTAGCTATAAAGATTGGGAGGCTGCAAGATACAAGATTCAAGCAAACGAGCCAGAAAGACTTCTTCTTGAAAATCCGACAAAGTTTGGGTGGACTAAATCATCAGCCGAAGTATTTGTAAACTATAATGCAATTGATAGGTCGTATTATAGTGTTGATAAGCTGAAGTCACTAATTTTAAATACGAACCAAAACCGAGAAGTAAATCTATATAAATTTTTATCTGAATCCCATTTGAAAATTTTTAATCCGAAAACTAATTTTGGATTTGATGGAATATTAATGCTTATTTTATTATTTTTCATTTTATATCTATTCAAGTCATTTTCAAATATATTTTCTTATTTGATGTTGGCTGGAATAGCGTATCTAATCTTGTACCTAATCATGATCTATGTTGCTGGTTTTTTACGACAGCCAGAAAGAGTTCAAGTCTCTGTGATATTTTTAGCTATTTTAGTGAGTTTGGTAAGTAATTTTTTTGCTCCTAAAATAGAAAAAAATGTTCAAAATTCAAGTCTTTTTATAATTGGTCTTATAGTTCTAGTTTTTATAATAAATCAGTCAATTCCTCAAGGCCAATATTTAAGATTTAAAGTAGCAGGCGCACCTAATGTGTTCTGGTTAAGTCAGGTTGAGTATCTAAGTAAGTTTCCAAAAGACTCAATATTTGTTGGAAATGCCTCTCAATTTAGAAATAATTGGATTTCGCCATATGAATTTGAAAAGTTTGAAGTTGAAAATAGAATTTTTACATTCGGCTGGCATAATTTCTCGCCTCATTGGGACCAGAGAGCCGAGAAACTAGGACTAGATCCTATGAATATCATTCAATCAATAATTGAAGACCCAAGAGTTTATTGGGTGAGTGATCGTGCTTCAATGAATAGTGTTATTAATTTCATGGCAGAACAAGATTATGAATTTACCAAACCAAAAGTTGTTGGAGAAATGCAATATGTTGATGAAAAGTACTTAGTGTGGGACTTCAATAAATGAATAAGATTGGAATATTGATAATAGCTTATAATGCTGAATCTACTATTGAATCTACGCTAAGTAGAATTCCAGAGACTTTTACACCCAAGATTCATTCCATTTTGATAAGTGATGATAACTCTAAGGATTTAACTTCAATAAAAGCGGACGCGTATGCAAAATCTTCAAGTCTACCAATCCAAGTTATAGTTCAACCAATTAATTTAGGGTATGGAGGAAATCAAAAGTTTGGTTATTCATGGGCAATTCAAAACAATTGGGATATTGTGGTATTACTTCACGCTGACGGACAATATGCTCCTGAATTCATACCTCAAATGATTGAACCACTAATTAGGGGTAACGCAGATGCTGTATTTGGCTCGAGAATGATTAATAAAAAAGACGCCTTGAAAGGGGGAATGCCAAAATACAAGTGGGTCGGTAATCAAGTTTTGACCTTTCTTCAGAATAAATTGGTAGGTCAAAACTTCTCGGAATGGCATAGTGGATATCGAGCCTACAAAGTTGACACCTTGAAAGAGTTAGGTTTAGGTGCACTTAGCAATGGTTTTCGATTTGACACCCAAATAATTCTGCAATTACTGGCTTCCAAAAAACGAATCGTCGAGATCCCTATACCAACTTTTTATGGTGATGAAGTCTCTCACGTAAATGGCCTAGAGTACGCTCGTGAAATAATTTGGGACACTATTCGACACCGTGTTAAAAACGGCGTGTCTAAGGAAAGTAACATAGACAAGTAGACATATTCTCCGAATAAGAAACTAAGCAGCTGGGGAAGGCCACTTAGTTATCGGAGGAAATATGGAATACGTGGTGAGTGTTTCACCTCAAGAAGTTCGAGGTGAAATGAAAATATATTCATGCCCAAAAAGTATTTGCACGCACGTTGATTGGGCATTAAGTGACATATTTCAAAGTAAAATAGATTTAGATTGGCGTTCCCAAGAAATTGCACCTGGTGCTTTCTCGGCAAATTTAAATTGGCATGGACCAATTAGTTTGAGTTCTCGAATAGTTTCTGTTTTGAGCAAATGGCCCAAGTTAAGACTCGAGGTTTTTCAAGATGGTAATGGAAAAATAAGTGGAGAAAGATACGCAGTTGCTCCAAACTTAGGAATATTTAGGGCTGATATTAACTCTTTAGGTGAAACTATTGTCACAGAGACAAGACTTCGATCAGCTTTAGAAAGAACTAGAATTGAAAATGAACCTTTTGAAGTCGAGTTAGCATTTCTTTTGGGTACACCATGGGATGAAGATCTCGAACCGTTTAGAAGATCTCATCAAGGCTCAATTGTTAAGTGGATTAGTAAAACTGGTTAATTCTTAGAAAAAGCAATACAAACGTTATGTCCACCAAAACCAAATGAATTATTTAAAGCAAAATTTGCGTTCGCTGAAAGTTTATAGGGTTCGTCTTTTGCAACATTGATTTTAATCTCAGGGTCTTGATTCTTTAAATTTAATGTTGGAGGAATCAAACCTTCTTTGAGCCCCATTATTGTGAACACAGATTCGACTGCGCCTGCTCCACCCAGTAAATGTCCAGTCATTGATTTAGTTGCAGTGACAACTACATTGTCTAGCGCATTACCTAACGCTGATTTCATAGCTTTATATTCAGCAATATCTCCAACTGGAGTCGAAGTTGCGTGCGCATTCACGTGGGCAACATCTGTTGCTTTCGCGTTTGCATCATTTAAGGCAGCTACCATTGCTCTGGATGCTCCAGCACCCTCTGGTTCAGGTGCTGCAATGTGATAGCCATCAGATGACATTCCCGCACCTGAAACAACTCCATAAATTTTTACACCACGCTTTAATGCATGTTCTTCTTCTTCCAAAATTAATGCTCCCGCACCTTCACCCATCACAAACCCATCTCGATCAATGTCATAAGGACGAGATGCTATTTGTGGTTCATTATTTTTGGTCGAAAGGGCACGCATTGATGCAAAAGCAGCAATGGCTAAACGATTAACGCAAGCTTCGGTTCCACCAGCTACAACTATGTCTGCTCTGTTATTTCTAATCATTTCTAGTGCACCCGCAATTGCTTCAGCACTAGTTGCACAAGCAGAAACTGGAGAATGTACTCCTGCTCTTGCGCCTACTTCTAAGCCAACCATTGCCGCAGCACTATTAGGCATAATCATTGGCACCGTCAAAGGATTAACTCTATCCGGTCCGCGTGAATTTAAAATGTCATATTGTTCCAAAACAGTAGTCAACCCACCAATTCCGGTTCCAAAAAAAACACCTAAACGCTCTTTATTAATATCAGGAGATCCTGCGTCAACCCAAGCTTCCTTAACAGCAATAACACCTAATTGCGTACTTCTATCCATTCGACGAGCACTGACTCTGTCTAAAACCTCAAAAGGATCAACTGTGACAAGACCTGCAATTTGTGCTGCTAAACCTTCTGCCCAAGGTTGACTTATTTTTATAATGCCTGATTTACCGGCTAAGGCGTTAGTCCAAGTTTCTGAAACATTTTTACCAATTGGGGTTAGTGCTCCCAAACCCGTAACAACTACGCGGCGAGACATGTTAACCCCAAATTGAAATTATTAAGAATATTTTTTAGGAAGCTTTTTTGATGAATGCAACTGCATCACCAACAGTTCTTAAATTCTTAACCTCTTCGTCAGGAATTTTCACTCCGAATTTATCTTCGGCAGCCATGACTACTTCGACCATGCTCAGTGAGTCAACTTCTAGATCGTCTAAGAATGATTTGTCTGCAGAGACTTTTGATTGGTCAACTCCAGCTACTTCATTCAGAATTACTGCAAGATCACTAACGATCTGTTCGTCGGTCATTTACTTACCCTTCTTAAAGTGGCGGATTCCAGTATTTCTGAAAACCGTCATGGAACCACGATAACTTGGCCGCTATAGGCGAGCCCAGCACCGAATCCCATCAATAAAGCTAAGTCACCTGACTTTACTTCACCATTGCGGCGCAATGTGTCCAGAGCCAAGGGAATGGTGGCAGCTGTGGTGTTTCCCATGTTTACCCCATCACGAGCAATGGCAACGTGGGGAGGCAAATTCAAAGATTTGGCGATGTGATCAGTAATTCTTTGGTTGGCCTGGTGGGGCACAAAAGCACCTAGGTCATCAACTCCAATTCCAGCTTTTTCAAGCGTTTTATGCGCAACGCCCACCATTTCAGTAATTGCCCAGCGAAATACTTTTTGACCTTCCATCTTTAAAGCAGGAAAATCGCCATCTTTTTCATTCATGTAAGTAGGCCAATCTTTGGTCATGCAAATCCAGTCGTTCAAGTTTCCATCCGCACCCCATGTTGGTGCACTGATTTCTGTTTTCTCAGAAGGGGAAACCACAAATGCACCGGCACCATCTGCAAAAAGAAAAGCTGTTCCACGATCTTTTTCGCTGACAAAATCTGTCATTCGCTCAGATCCAACGATTAGAACATTTCTGCACTCTCCGGATAAAACAGCTTGACTTGCAATTGATAACCCATAGCTAAAACCTGAGCAAGCAGCACCTATGTCATAGGCACCAGCTTTTGTTGCCCCAATTTTTGTTGCAATTTCCATTGCAAGATTTGGTAGTTGTGCTGGGTTTGTGGCAGTTGCAAGAATTACTAAATCTATATCTGTAGAAGATATCTTCGAATCCTTTAAAGCTTCTTCACAAGCAGCAATTGCCATTGCCGCAACTGTTTCTTCAACAGAGGCATATCGCCTTTGGATAATTCCAGATCTTTCTCTTATCCATTTGTCGGATGAATCAATTAATGGAGCTATTTCTTCATTTGTGACTTTTCTTTTTGGTCGGTAAACACCAATACCAGAAACTCTTGAGCCTTTAGGGCGACTCATGTTTTTTATTTCTTTCATCCTTCAATCCTTGCATGTTTATCAATGAAATCCTGCGCAGCAGGAATGTCTTCGGGTGATTTTATTGCAAATAGCTCTACTCCAGGCATTTCTCGTTTCGCAATTCCAGTTAGTACTCCACCTGGAGCTAATTCCAACATCCCAGTAACGCCTAGCTCCTTCATCGTTGCTTGACACATATCCCATCGAACTGGTGAAGTTATTTGCGACACGAGGGCAGACTTTATGTCATCTTTTATTTTCATGAGTTGTCCATCTTTATTAGAAATGAATTGATAAGTTGGTTCTCGAAGATCAACATTTTCGAAGGCTTTCGATAATTCATCCTCTGCTGATCTCATAAATTCAGAGTGAAAAGCACCTGCAACATTAAGTTTTCTTATTTTTGTTGATTCGGGAGGATTAGCTGATAATTTCTCTAAATTAGTTAATAAGCCTGAGGCTGCGATTTGTCCATCGCTGTTTACGTTTGCGGGTACTAAGTCAAACTTTAGGATTTGATTAATAACTGTATTTTTGTCTCCACCTAAAATAGCTGACATTCCAGTTGCATTCTTGGTTGCAGCCATTGCCATTGCTTTCCCACGCGTTGCAACAAGCCTTATTGCATCTGTTGCCGAAAAATATCCTGCCAATGAGCATGAACTGAATTCACCTACTGAATGTCCTGCAAATACAATTTCCCTTTTCTTTAATTTCAATGCACTTGCGCTAATGAGTGCCAAAGTTGTGAGCAGTGGTTGAGCAATATCTGTTTCAGTTATTTCGTCTTGGGAGGCTTTTGTTCCAAGTTCTCCCAAATCAATACCAGCAACACTCGAGAATAAATTCGTCAATTTAATATTTTCATCCCCCACAAGCCAAGGGGAGAGCATTCCTGCAATTTGTGACCCCTGTCCAGGGGTCACGATGCTTAACAATTAACTTCTCTACTAATTAATTACTTAATTCAGCCAGTGATGAAACGGAAAACACTTGAGGCATTTGATGATCCATTTCCACAACCTTCAAATGTTGGAGCTTCATATGCTGCACCAGTACCTGCAACAACAACTGGTGTGTCAGACACCGTTGCCTGCATAAATGCTGTTTGTCCTGGGTACAAGCATCCAACTGGAGAAATCGAAGATGCGTAATACTTATTTTCGGCGGAGGCAAATCGACCATTGGCATATGACCAAGATTTCAACGAGGCCGAATTGTTTTTAACCTGCATTTGAACAAACAGTTTTGCATCTGGTTGCTTATAAACATAACCACCGGTAACAAACATTGCACCAGATGTTACAGATTGCTTAATTGCAAAGATTCGATCAGAAACCTTTCGGCTTGATTTTCCAGCATTTGTGGCAACTTTAAAGTTAGATATTTTACCTTTGGAATCAAATGTAAAAGCGGTATATTTGCCATCAAATGCATCATTAACACTATTTAAGGTTACAGTTTTACCTTTTAATGTTGATTTTCCTTTTGCTTCTGGGGTGACAGTTAATCCAGAGGGCATACCAAAAACATTAATAGATTTGTAGTATCTAATTGTAGCGTGATTATTCTTGACCATTTCAGCAAAATTGCGAGCTGCCGATCCGGCTTTTGTGTACTTTACTGAAGCTGCTGCGATCTTGTCTGGATTACTTGTAGCAAACGCTGCGAATAAAGCTTTAACATTACTTGTTTGCTTTTTGTGTAAAGTTGGAAGTGCATTTGATGGAGCAACTACAATTGCTTGAGTTGCGAAGAAAATTAATGCCACGAGTGCTTTGGTCATTTTAGACATTTTTACCTCTTAATTGATGGGAATACTGCTCTAGTCGCCACATTATCACTTGAAACTCAGGTCCCAGGGTATAGCGTTTGGTTATAGGAGAAATTAAGCACAAGGAGTCGGTGAAAACTAGATTTATGTCCAATTCGGTAGAGGTTGTTAAAAGTGCTTTGGCCGAAGGCATTCGTGCACGCCAAGAAGTGTTGGATAAGCATATTGCCCCTTTGGTTGAAATCGGAAAAATTTGTGGTGGTGCTATTGAAAATGGAAACAAAATTCTTTTGTGTGGGAATGGCGGTAGTGCAGCTGACGCCCAACACTTAGCTGCGGAGTTACTCATCCGACTTCGACCTGATGTCACAAGACAAACACTGCCCGCAATTGCCTTAGCAATGGATACCTCCACGCTAACTGCTTGCGGAAACGATTTGGGTTTTGAAGTTATTTTTGAGCGAATGGTGGAAGCTCTGGGAAATAGAGGAGATGTGCTCATCGGGATCACGACATCTGGCAAATCTCCTAATATCTTAAAAGCTTTGACTAAGGCTAAAGAACTTGGAATTGTCACTGTTGGGTTTCTTGGTGGAAGTGGGGGACCTGCCTTACCACTTTGCGATTATTCATTTATTGCCCCAACTTCAATTACGGGAAGAATTCAAGAACTGCATATCACTGCTGGTCACATAGTCATGGAATTAGTTGAAGATTACTTAATTGAAAAAGGAAAGTTGAAGATAGTTAAATAATGAAAAAAGAAAAAAACTATTGGTTTGATTTAGAAAATAAAGTAGTGGTGATTACTGGTGGTGCTGGATTACTTGGCTTGGAACATGGTGAAGCGATAAATCATTGTGGAGGGGTTGCTATTATTGCCGATCTAGATTTGAAAGCAGCTGAAAATGTTGCTCATAAAATAGGTGGAAAGTCTGTTGGATATCACCTAGATGTAACAAATCAAGAATCAATTGATAATTTACTAAAAGATTTAGTAAATAAATACGGAAAAGTTGATTCCTTAATTAACAATGCGGCAATTAACCCAGTTGTTAGCGATAAAGGTTTAGACAAAACAAGATTTGAAGATGTTACTTTGCTTAATCTACAAAAAGAATTAGATGTAAATTTGTTAGGTGCAGTGCTTTGTAGTAAAACTTTCGGTACTCATTTTGCAAAAAATGGATCCGGAACAATTGTGAATATTTCTTCAGAATTAGCAATACTTGGTCCCGATCAACGCTTATATAAACAAAAAGGATTAAAAGATAATGAGCAACCTGTAAAGCCGGTTGGATACTCCATTGCAAAAGCTGGATTAATCGGATTAACAAAATATTTAGCCACATATTGGCCAGAACAAGGGGTTAGAGCTAATGCGATTTGTCCAGGAGGAGTAGAAGTAAATCAATCACAAGAATTTTTAGATGAGATAACCAAGAGAATTCCGATGGCCAGAATGGCCAAACCTCATGAATATCAAGCCTTAGTTGCCTTTTTATGCTCACAGGCTTCTTCATACTTGACTGGAGCGGTGATTTCAGCCGACGGAGGTAGAAGTGTTTGGTAAGTTTTCATTAAGGAAACTTACTTTCTAAAGTCCTTGGAGGATTAGATGTCTATTTTTGTTATTGCTGAAATTGGCATCAATCATAACGGAAGTATTGACATTGCTAAACAACTGATTGACATGGCAAAAGATGCAGGTTGTGATGCTGTTAAATTTCAAAAAAGAACAATTGACATTGTTTACACTCCAGCAGTTCTAGATACACCGAGAGAAAGTCCATGGGGCAAAACTACTCGTGAGCAAAAAGTAGGCTTAGAATTTGGTCTAAATGAATATAAAGAAATAGACAAATACTGCAAAAATAAAAGTATTGAATGGTTTGCTTCTGCTTGGGATGTTGAAAGTCAAAAATTTTTAAGACAATTTAACTGTAAGTACAACAAAATTGCTTCGGCAATGCTTACTCACATTCCTTTGTTAAAAGAAGTTGCATCTGAAAAGATTCACACATTTATTTCAACAGGAATGGCAACTTTCACAGAAATAGATGCGGCTGTTTCCATATTTAGAGAAGCAGGTTGCGCATTCACATTGATGCATACAGTTTCTGTTTACCCTTGCCCAGAAGAGGATCTAAATCTAAATATGATAAAAACTTTAAGTGAAAAATATAATTGCCCAGTTGGATACAGCGGACACGAAGTGTCTCCAGTTCCATCCATCGCAGCAGCAGCAATGGGTGTCACCGCTATTGAAAGACACATCACCCTTGATAGAGCAATGTATGGATCTGATCAATCAGCCTCGTTAGAAAAACGAGGACTTCAACAGTTAGTTGGCGGAGTGCGAAGTGTTGAGAAATCTTTAGGTAGCGGAAAAAAAGAATTTGGAGAAGCTGAGAAGGCTGTGGCAGCCAAACTTCGCTACTGGTAATTTCATAAAATATTATGAGCCTAACTAAACAAATCGGCATCATGCAAGGACGACTATCTCCACGCATAAATGGAAAGATCCAAGCTTACCCAGCGCAAACTTGGCAAAAGGAATTTCATATTGCCAGGGAAATTGGTTACACAGCAATCGAATGGATAGTGGAAAATCCAATTGAGATTAATGCGTTAATGTCTGAGGTTGGAATTGAGCAAATTAAAGATATAATCGCAGAAACTGACGTAAGAATTGATTTTATTTGTGCCGATATTTTTATGCAACAACCATTTGTGCGAATGTCAAAAATTACTCTAAGGCAGAATATAGAATATTTAAATAACCTATTATTAAATGGTAAAGAAGTTGGAGCAATTGGTGTAGAGATTCCGTTTGTAGATGCATCTTCAATCAAGAATGAACATGAAAAGAATGAACTCATTAATGCTATGCAGGAGGCATTTGATTTAGCAAAAGAAATTGGAATGAAAATATCTTTAGAAACAGATTTAGATGCAAATAGTTTTAAGAATTTACTCGAAAGAATTAATCGAGAGCATGTTCAAGCAAATTATGACATAGGAAACAGTGCCTCATTAGGCTATGACCCAGTTAAAGAACTTGAAGCCTATGGACACAAAATTCTAAATGTTCATGTGAAAGATCGAGAATTAAAGGGCACGACGGTACCACTTGGTTCGGGAAATGCTAATTTTGAACTTGTTTTTTCGAAACTTAATGAAATTAGATATGCCGGAGGGATAACGATGCAGGCTGCGCGCGGGGAAAATGATATTGAGGTTGCAAAAAAACAACTTTTATACACTCAAGAACTTTTAGAGCAATTTAAATGACCCAAAAGGTTTTAGTAACAGGGTCAACTAAAGGAATTGGTAAAGGAATTCTCGAAAAATTTCACACTGAGAATTGGGATGTCTGCATTACGGGAAGAAATCAAAAAGCAATGAAAGATATTCAAAATAATTTAAATAACATCAGAGGAAATTCTGCAATTGGATTGGTTGCAGATTTATGTAACAATTCTAAAGCTAATGAATTATTTCAATATATTAATCAGAATTGGGGAAGACTTGACTGTATTGTTTTTAATATAGGTTCTGGCACTGGAACTAGAGGTATAGACACAACTTTTGAAAGCAATTTAGAATTAATTAAATTAAATTTCTTAAATACCGTAAATCAGTTTAAATTCCTCTTGCCACTAATTGAAAATAGTAAAAATGGAGGTTCAATTATTTTCATTGGAAGTATCGCACATAATTTTAACGTGAGAGCACCATTTGCTTATTCTTACTCAAAACGTGCACTAAATATTTTTGCAAAGTATCAGGCATTGAGACTATCCAGAAATCAGATACGAGTAAATATTATTAATCCAGGTCACATATTGACCGAAGATGGTATTTGGAACAGGCGAAAAGGAGATTCTGAAGAGTTGTTTGAGCAATTTGTTTCAGAAAACATACCATTAGGAAATATTGGGGAAGTTGAAGATATTGCAAAAGTAGTTTTTAATTGTGCTTCGGGAAGTTTGACTGATTATCTAATAGGACAAAGTATATCTATTGACGGTGGTACATCAATTCTAAAGTAGATTTTCTCCTAGCAGTTGAAAGTAAAGCAATTGACAAACCAAACCAAAATAGAATCCACCTTTGATTATTCAGTGGAGTTTTTGCTTCAGTTGTGAATAGGTAATCACCTGGAGGAAGATCCCATGTCCTCAATGATTTAAGGGTTGAACTTGTTGCAATACTGTCACATTTTAGATCGTCACAAACTGTGCCAGACCAGATTGGACTATATATTTCATTTTGTATCATTGTGAAACTTCTTTCAGACTTAATTTTAAAAACTTCACGCTCTTTATCAAATACTTGTTGCGCAACTTCTATTCCCAAATCATTGGGGCAAGAAATAGAAGCAGTGCAATCTGTAAGCTTTTGTTCCAAGTTTTGATTACCATCTGTAATTACTTGCTTACCTTTTGCAAGCAAAAAATTTACGACCGGATCACTTTCTTTTTCTAAGCGCGGGAAAAGAGCTGAATAGGACTCTATGTCTTTAATGTTGTGATAGCCAAAGGCACCAAAACCTCCTGTTAACCAGAACCTGTTGTATCTTTGGTCATTTTTATAATTTTCAGGGGTCAGGGGCGTTGGTAAAAAACTAACTCTTGCTGGTCTAGATTTCAAAGGATATTTTACGTACTCAAATACATTGGTAAAAGTGTTATTATAGATATTAAAATTCTGTTCTTTTACTGTTGTCATCCACGAAAAACTGTTTTGAAAAACAAAAAGCACTGCAGAAGAAGATATCAAAACAAGTGTTAGAGATTTACTTAAATTACTTTTTATGCTGGTTTTTTTAAAGTAAAAAAAGAATATAATGGTTAAGATAGAATAGAACGCTAGATTTATAATTGACTGCCCTGACTGATACGCGGTAATGCTAATAAAGACCAACAATGTTGCTAATGCCAAAATTCTAGTCTTGAAGTGGTCTATAACTTTTTGATCCTGAATATATTTTATTGTTAAAATAACAATCATAATTACTGATAAATTGAAGGTATTTCGCCAATCAGTAATTGCAAATCGACTAATGTTAATAAATGGAATAATCTCACGAATACCTGTGTTTAAAGTATTTGAAAGCATAAGAATAGTTGACATAATAAAAAGTGTAAGCCAAGGAATTAACTTCTTATTTTTATAATTCAAATAAAAAATAACAGCCAGCGCAAAACTACCAATATAAATACTTCTCAGAGTTGGATCTTCATATGGCAAATCTTTTCCAATAAATGGGAAAATTAAATACGCTAAATTATAAATCCTTACTCCTGCTTGATTTCCCACATCACTTGGAAAAGTTTCTTGCAATTGAATAACTGGCAAATAACGAATTAGACCCATTGAAATACCAGCTAAACTCATTATAGATAGTGATTTCAAATATTGATATTTATTATTGCTTGAAAAAATACATACAACAAAAAAGTAAATCAGTACCGTATAAAAAGTTGCAATTAAATTACCAGGATACGATCCTGTAATTGTTTGGAAAATAACTAAGGAACCTAAAAAAACCGAAATACGTGTTTTTGAAATATTTTCGGGATGAATGAAAAATAAAACCCAAGGCAGAAAAGCAGCTGATCTAACAGAAGAATAATGCTGTGCATTTGAGTAAAAAACAGGTATAAATAAATATAAAGTTCCAGCTATAGTAGCCAAATATTTTGATTTAACAAAAGTAAATGAAAGTTTATACATACCAATCGCACCAAAGAGAACTAGCAAAGCTTGCACGCGGGCAGCATTTGCTGGATACCATCCAAAAATTTCAGCTGTTATCCAAACTGGAATGAACCAGCCACCATCCTGAACCATTTGATATTCAGGGATTCCAAACCACGCGTAAGGAAACCATGAAGGTGGGCTAAAAAAACCTCCATCTTTATAAAATCTGTATTGCTCAACCATTCCGCCACCTAAAAAATCCCATGGTGGGGTTGAAATTCCTAACCAATATTTATAAAAAACTATAAGATTTATTAAAATTAAGAATATGTAAGGATAAGTTCTTCTGGTACTCTCAAGTGTTTTTTCTAAATTCATTCATTAGCCATACTACTTAGTTGCTTCTGTAAACCTAGTATTAAATCCACTTTAGGGTCAAAACCCAGTTTTAATCTAGCTTTTGAGTTATCACCAAAAGTTTCCTCTTGATCTCCTTTTGGCCTTTTCACGTAATTTATATTTGCTTTAGTACCAACTACTTCAAAACATTTATTAACTATTTCATTTAAAGAATATTGCTTACCTCCTGAGATATTAAAAATTTGACCACTCTCTTCAAATTTCATGCTAGAAATTGTCGCGTCTACTACATCTGAAATGAATGTTAGGTCTCGTCTTTGAGTTCCATCACCAGTAATATTTAGCTCACCCTTACTTTTTATTAATTTTAAAAACTTATGAACAGCCATGTCGGGTCTTTGTCCTGGACCATAAACAGAAAAATACCTTAAGATAGCAAAGTTTAAATCAGAGTTAAGACCTAATGCATAATATAAGTTTTCAGCTGCCAATTTGGTTATTCCGTATGGTGATATCGGATTTGTTGGTATTGCCTCATTTCCAACTGCAAACTTTCCACAGACAGATGATGTAGAAGCTTGAACTACTTTTTTCACTTTATATTTCAAGCATTTCTCTAGGAGTTTTTCAACTGCAAGAATATTAGCCGAAACATATTTAGGAAATATTTCCCAACTTAAAACTTGTCCAGGTAATGCCGCTTCATTAATAACATATGAAGAACCCTCAATTGATTGATCAAGATTATCTATCGCTAAATCAAGATTACTGAATGAAAAATTATTTAAATTAAGTAAATTTGAAAGTCTTTTTTCTTTAACCTCTTTACTATATAAGTTATTATCAAGGTTATCGATTCCTTCTACAAAGTATCCCTGGCTTATAAGTTTTTCTGTAATAGCAGAACCAATAAAACCACAAGCTCCAGTCACAACTACTTTAATCACAAAAAGATCCTCATTCGAGACATTAAACTTATTGTAAGCCTTGTTAATAAAATTGTTTATACATTAGTCTAGATTGTGGTTAGGTCGTGGTATTTTGCCTAGAAATAGAAAACTGGACAGGAATATATGTGTGGAATAGCAGGTTTTCTAGGCCAACCAAATAGAGAATTGTTGAAAAAACTTTCTCAAACTTTAATTCATCGAGGTCCTGACGACTCAGGAGAATACGAAGATGGGTTCGTAAGTTTGGCTTTTCGAAGAATGTCTGTTCTAGATTTAGACCAAGGTAATCAACCAATATTTTCTAATGATTCTCAATTGGTTGGAATAGTCAATGGCGAGATTTATAATTACCGCGAGTTAAGGTCACAATTAATTCAATTAGGCCACAAATTTAAATCAAACTCTGATTCTGAAGTTGTTATTCATGGTTATCGACAATGGGGAACAAATATTTTTAGCAGACTGAGGGGAATGTTTGCGGTAGCACTTTGGGATTCAAATAATGAGAATTTAATTTTGGCACGAGATTCTATAGGAAAGAAACCGCTCCACTTTTTTCAAGATAAAAATTCTTTTATATTTTCATCAGAGATTAAGACTATTGCAGAAGTACATAAAAATATATTAAAAATTAACACAGATTCGATGATTGAGTATTTTTCATTAGAATCGGTAGGAAATACAGGAACAATATATTCAAATATTTATAAAGTTGAAGCCGGTCATTTTCTTGTAGTAGATAAGAATCATAATATTACCAAATCATCATTTTGGAAGCCCAATTTAGAAATCATGAGTATCAATAAAAATAATTTAGTTGATCAAGTAGATCTAAAAATTGGAGATTCGGTAAAAAAAAGGTTAATTGCCGATGTGCCTATAGGTTTATTTCTATCCGGTGGAATTGATAGTGCAACAATTTTGGCGAAAATTTCTGCGCTGGGTAGAAAAGATGTAAAGATTTTTACAGCAAAATTTGACGATGATTCATACGACGAAAGTGCTGCTGCAAAATCTATTGCTAACTCATTTGGTTATCAAATAATTGAGTTACCTATAGTAAGTAGAAAAGCACAAGAATCATTAGACTCTGTTATCGAATGTATCGATGAGCCATTAGCCGATCCAGCTATCATCCCCCAATTAATTCTTTCAAAATATGCCAAAGAGCATGTTGATGTAGTGTTGACCGGCGATGGGGGCGATGAACTCTTTTTGGGGTACCCTAATTTTATTGCTCACAACTATGTGGAACTCATGAAAGTATTTAAACCATTTTTTAGTACAACCAAATTTATACTTAATCAAATTCCTTCTAGGGGAAACTATTTTGATTTAGGTTTCAAGGCTCAACGAATAAGTAGAGGATTAAACGAAAAAGATTACTGGTTTAGAGATTTTGAGTGGAGGGGCGCATTTACTAGGAGAGATTTGCCAAAATTGATTAAATCTATCGAGATATCAAACGTCGATTCTCTATTACAAAAAAGAATATTCAGTGAACTAGAATCTCTTGGTTCAATTCAATCAAAGTCTCAACAAATTTCATACGGTTATCTAGCTACATACTTGCGTGATAACGTTTTAGTTAAAGTAGACCGTGCAACCATGCGATATGGCCTTGAAGCAAGGTCACCTTTGTTGGATGTGGATTTGTTTGAGTTCGTAAATCGAATTCCTGATAATCATAGATTAAGTAGGATTGGCTCAAAAAACATATTAAAAAATGTACTGAGAAAGTATCTTCCAGATTACTTAATCGCAAAAAATAAACATGGCCTTGGGGTTCCAGTAGCAAAATGGTTGAATTTTGAATTAAAAGATCAACTTCTAGATTTTATGAATCCCACATACTTGAATAATCAAGGCTTATTTGACCATGTTTTGATTAATCAAATGCAACGTCAGCATTTAAGTGGCAGGTATGATTACCGTAAGGAACTGTGGAGTTTTCTCATTTTTCAAAGGTGGTATGCAAAATGGATGAATTAGAGATTTCTGTAATACTTCCAGTTTTGAATGAAGGTGAATGCATCACTTCTGTTTTGGAAGAGCTAATAAATGTTCTTGAAAATCAAAGATACAAAAATTATGAGGTGATTGTTGTTGATGACGGATCTATTGATGATACTTTTGAAAAAATTGTTCAAATTTCGCAATCGTGGAAGAAAGTTCAACCCATCCAATTAGCTAGAAATTTTGGTCAATCTGCCGCAATGGCATGTGGATTTGACCACGCACAATATGACTTAATTGTGGCAATGGATTCGGATGGACAGAATAACCCTGATGATATTCCAAGATTAATTACTGAAATCAACGAAGGTTTTGATTGTGTATCGGGTTGGAGAAAAAATAGAAAAGATAAAAATATATCGAGAAAAATTCCTTCGAATTTAGCAAATCGATTAATTTCATCTTGGACGAAAGTTAAACTCAATGATTATGGCTGTACACTTAAGGCTTACAGAAAAAATGCCATAAAAGGTTTTCCTATTTATGGAGAAATTCATAGATTTTTACCCGCTTATGCAAGTCTACAAGGTGCCAAGATTTCAGAAATAATTGTGGATCATCGAGAGAGAAAAACTGGGAAATCAAAATATGGAATAGGTAGAACTTACAGGGTAATCTTGGATATTTTGGTCGCTAGAGCACAAGCTCAATTTGCAATGCGACCAATCCATCTTTTGGGCGGAGCCGGATTAATTTTTTCATTTTTTGGTATTTTTATGATTTCTTCAAGTATTTTGATGAAAATTTTAAGGATTAGTGATTTTGTTGACACCCCATTACCAACTGTAGGCGGCTTTCTAACAATTTTTGGAATGCAAATGATTTTGATTGGATTGCTTGCAGAATTTCAATTAAGGCTTGTGATGCGTGAAGGAAAACTTAAACCTTATTTACTAAAAACTAAATCATAGAATTTGCTTTACTAAGCACATTCCTAAGAATAACTTCGATTTCACCAAATTGTTTTTCATCTGCAATAAGTGCCGGCGCTAATTGAACAACAGGATCTCCTCGATCATCTGTTCTGCAGTAGATTCCAGATTCGAAAAGTTCATTTGAAATAAAACCTCTTAGAATTCTTTCAGATTCTTGGGGAGTAAAACTTTCACGTGTTTTTTGATCTTTCACAAGCTCTATACCGTAAAAGAATCCCTCGCCACGAATATTTCCAACTATTGGAATGTTATAGAGTTTTTCCAACGTTTGTCTAAAAATTCCCTCTTTTTCTCTAACGTGTTCATTTATTTTTTCATCTTGCATGATGTCAAGATTTTTCATCGCAACTGCTGCTGCTACTGGATGTCCACCAAAGGTTGAACCGTGTGCAAACATTGAGGTTCCTGTTGAGAATGGTTCAAATAAACGATCACTTGCAATCATGGCACCCATTGGTGCATAGCCTGAAGTCAATCCTTTTGCACAAATAATAATGTCAGGTTGCACACCAAAACGATTAATAGCAAAAGTTTCACCTATGCGACCAAATGCGGTGATGGTTTCATCTGCCACAAATAAAACATCATGTCTGGTGCAAATTTCTCGCACACGGTCTAAATAACCCGGGGGAGGTGGAAAACAACCACCAGAGTTTTGTACCGGTTCTAAGAAAACTGCGGCTACAGAATCTGGGCCTTCAAGTAAAATTGCTTGCTCAATCTGATCTGCAGCCCAGATACCAAATTCTTTTTCATCATGGTTGACATGTTGAGGGGCACGATAAAAGTTTGTGTTAGGAACTTTATGGCCTCCTGGAACTAATGGTTCAAATGGAATTTTTGCAAATGGAATTCCTGTGATACTTAAAGCACCTTGGGATGTGCCGTGGTAAGAGAGTGCGCGACTAATTATTTTGTGTTTAGTTGGTTTACCTATTAATTTGTAATAGTTTTTGATTAATTTCCAGGCAGTTTCAACTGCTTCACCACCACCGGAGGTAAAGAAAACTTTGTTTAGATCTCCTGGGGCAAGATGAGCTAATCGTTCTGCTAAAGCTGCTGCCATGGGATGGGCATAAGACCATAATGGAAAGAAAGCTAATTTGTCTGATTGCTTTTTTGCAGCGTCACCTAATTCTGTTCGACCGTGTCCAATTTGAACCGTAAATAGTCCAGCAAGGCCATCAATAATTTTTTTACCCTTATCGGTATAAACATAACAACCTTCGCCACGAACAATCATTGGCACATCATGATTAGCAAAGTTTCCATGACGAGTGAAATACATCCATAGGTGATTCTTGGCAGCATCTTGCAAAGCGTTTGGTGCTCCGTTTAGTAGATCAGTTGTTGTCATTTTGTCCCCCATGAATAGGTTTGTTTTCTGATTTTTAGATAAACAAAAGCTTCGGTGCTATTAACACCTGGAATTGCTCGGATTCTTTTGTTTAAAATTGAAAGTAATTTCTCATCGTCCTCACAAACAACTTCTATTAAAATGTCAAAACCACCTGCGCACACAACCACGTAATTTACTTCTTCAAGTTTGGCCAGGGCATCGCTTACTTTTTCAATATCGCCTTCAACATTTATCCCGATCATGGCGGCTCTTTTAAACCCAACTTGTAATGGATCAGTCACAGCAACTACTTGCATTACGTTTGTATCAAGAAGTTTTTGGACTCTTTGTCTAACTGCTGCTTCACTTAAACCAATGGATTTACCAATTGTGGCATAGGGTTTTCGGCCATCTGATTGCAACTGTTCAATGATGGAGCGTGACATATCATCTATTAAAACTGCAGATTTACGGCTCATGACCTCTAGATTGGCAGGGATATGAGGTTTTGTCAAAGGAAAGCGTTGTCATTTGGGGATTTGCCCACGGATTTCGTAGCATTAAGTTCGATTTAATGGGCAATTGTTGGTTATTTAAAGGAATATGGGGGTTTCCAAATCATGAGCCTTCTCGCTAGTGTTTCAATTATCAAATCTTGTTTTGGCTCATTAAAGGAGAGCGACAGAAGTGGCTGAAAAACGCGTTGTTAAAAACTACATAGATGGCAAATCCCAAGAATCAGTTTCTGGACAATTCACAGATTTAATAAATCCCACTACAGGTGAAGTTTTTGCCATGGCTGCACTATCTAATGAAAAAGATGTTGATCTTGCTTATAACGCAGCTGCTAAAGCTTTTACTTCTTGGAAAGAAACAACTCCAAGTGAAAGATCAATGGCGTTATGGAAAATTGCAGATGTTATAGAAAAAAATGTTGATGAAATTGTTTCACTAGAGTCAGAAAATACTGGTAAACCAATTTCGGTAACGATGGCTGAAGAAGTTGGTCCGATGTTGGATCAAATCAGATATTTTGCAACAGCGGCAAGAAACCTAGAAGGTAAATCAGCTGGTGAATATATGAAGGGTCATACTTCAATGATTCGCCGTGAACCAATTGGAGTAATTGGTCAAGTAACCCCTTGGAATTATCCAATGATGATGGCTGTGTGGAAATTTGCACCAGCAATTGCAGCAGGAAACACAACTGTTTTAAAACCAAGTGACACAACTCCAGTAACTACTGCAAGAATTGCTGAGTTAGTAACTGATTCAGGTATTTTGCCACCAGGAGTTTTAAATGTTGTCACAGGTGATAGAAACACTGGCAAAGCTTTAGTTGAACACAAAATTCCACAAATGGTTGCCATCACTGGATCTGTAAGAGCTGGCATGCAAGTTGCACAATCGGCAGCAAGTGATGTAAAAAAAGTACACCTTGAATTAGGTGGCAAAGCACCCGTTGTTGTTTTTGAAGATGCTGATATTCAAGCAGCAGCTGAATGGATTGCTATTGCCGGATATTTTAATGCTGGTCAAGATTGCACAGCGGCTACAAGAGTTTTGGCACATGCAAAAGTTTATGATGATTTTGTTGCAGCATTAAGTGAACAAGCTAAGAAAACTCAAACCTCATTTGCTAATGGTCCAAAACATCCTGATTCATTTGTGCCACCTGTAAATAATGCAAGTCAACTAGAAAAAGTAACAGGATTTTTAAATAGAGTTCCAAATCATGCCAAAGTGCAAGCAGGTGGAAACAGGCAAGGAAACAAAGGTTATTTCTTTGAACCAACTGTGGTTTCAGATTTGAAACAAGACGATGAAATGATTCAAAACGAAATTTTTGGACCAGTAATTACAATACAAAAATTTGGTGATGAGGATGAAGCTTTAAAAATGGCCAATGGTGTTCCTTATGGTTTGGCCTCAAGTGTGTGGACCAAAGATGTGGCTCGTTCTATGAGAATGGCCAAAGGTCTTGATTTTGGTGCAGTTTGGGTGAACACTCATATTCCAATGGTTTCTGAAATGCCTCATGGTGGTTTTAAGCATTCAGGATATGGAAAAGACCTTTCCATGTATGGATTTGAAGATTACACACGAATTAAGCATGTAATGTTCAAAATAGATAACTAAGTCTGACAAGATTAATTACAACAAAAGGAGAAAACAAAAATGAGTAAAAAAGAAAAACTGCAAGACATCCCAGCAGAAATTAGACCTTTTCTAACCAGAAGAAGAGTTCTGCAAGCGGGTGCCATTGGTGGTGCAGCAGCAGTTGCCGCAGCCTGTGGTGCAGGTGGATCAACAACAGATGCTGCAGCTCCAGCAACAGAGAGTGTTGACAATTCAGAGTCTGCTAAAAAAGTTGTTTGGTCAAATTGGCCTCTATACATGCCAGTTGATGAAGACACAAAAGCATACCCAGATTTAGAAGCTTTCACAGCAGAAACTGGAATTGCTGTTGAATACATAGAAGACTACAACGATAACAACGAATTTTATGCAAAACAAAAACCATTGTTAGACAAAGGTGCACCGCTGGGAAGAGATATTGTCACCCCAACTGACTTCATGGCAAATATTTGGATTAAAAATGGTTTCGCTTTGGAACTAGATCAATCAAACATTCCAAACATTTCTAATTTGAATGAAGCTTACAAAAACGTTGCTTTCGATCCAGGTAGAAAATTCTCATTACCTTGGCAAGCAGGTTTTACTGGCCTGGGTTGGAATAAAGCAAAACTAAAAGCTACTCTGGGCACAGACACCATCACATCAATGGATCAATTCTTTGATTCAAAACTTAAAGGACAAGTTGTGGTCTTGAGTGAATTATTAGACACAATTCCATTGATTCTTTCCTGGCAAGGAAATGATCCAACACAATTTGGTGATTCAGAATTCCAAAAAGCCATTGATTATCTGCAATCCAAAGTTGATGATGGACATATTCAAGCCTTCACTGGAAACGAATATGCAACAGCATTGGAAAATGGTGATGTTATTGCTGTTATTGGTTGGTCAGGAGATCTTGGTCAATTAGGTGAAGACTTCGGATTTGATTTACCAGAATCTGGTGGGTCAAAATTTGTTGACAACATGCTAATTCCAGCAGGCGCAGAACACAAAACAAATGCTGAGAAATTAATTAATTTCTTCTATGACCCAGTAGTTGCAGCAAGAGTGGCAGAATATGTTCAATACATCTCACCAGTTGATGGTGCAGCAGAAGAATTAATGAAATCTGATCCTGCTTTGGCAGAAAATCAGTTAATTTTTCCTTCAGATGAATTGTTAAAACGCGCCTATTCAACAATGCCACTTACCTCTGAACAAGAGGCTAAGTACAACGAAGCTTGGGCAAAGTTGATCGGCAACTAGGAGCGTGGCAAGTAATCGACCGAAAGTCGAGGATTTACATTTAGTAAATCTGACTAAATCATTCGATGATTTTAAAGCGGTCGATAACTTAAGTTTGACCATTCCCGCGGGCTCATTCTTTGCACTACTGGGCCCGTCAGGATGTGGCAAGACAACCACTCTGCGCATGGTTGCAGGTTTAGATGAACCAACTTCTGGTCAAATTAAATTAGGACCAGATGACATCACTAATTTGCCTCCCTATAAACGTTGGGTTAATACAGTTTTTCAAAGTTATGCACTTTTTCCACACTTAACAATTTATGAAAATGTGGCATTTGGTTTAAGAAGGCAAAAAGCTGAAAATATTGATGATCAAGTAAAAGCCATGCTTGAATTGGTGGAACTAACAACACAAGCACAAAAAAAACCACAACAATTATCTGGTGGTCAACAGCAAAGAGTTGCTCTTGCTCGAGCGTTAATTAATGAACCTGATGTTTTGTTACTAGATGAGCCTTTAGGGGCACTTGATCTAAAACTTAGACGACAAATGCAATTAGAACTTAAAAGAATTCAAACTGAAGTGGGAATCACATTTGTGCATGTGACCCATGATCAAGAAGAAGCAATGACTATGGCTGACACCATTGCCGTTATGAATGAAGGAAAAATTGAGCAATTGGGATCTCCTGTTCAAATATATGAGCACCCAAAAACTGTGTTTGTGGCTAACTTTTTGGGGCAAACAAATTTGTTTGAAGGAACTGTTGCAGGAATTGAAGGAGATGAACTTGTAGTAAAAGTCAAAGACACAACTTTTTATGTTCCTCTTGCTACAACAGATATTAGAAGTGGTCGAATTATTCTTGGGGTAAGACCTGAAAAAGTTAAAATTGTTGATCAAGGAAAAACCGGATTACCAAAAAATCAAATAAATGGCTCCATTAAGTTAACGGCATTTGTGGGTGTGTCAACTCAATACGAAGTAATTACAAATTGGGGTCAAGAAATTTCTGCTTTTGAGCAAAACGTTGATCCAACTGATTTAGGCCGACCAGGACAAGCTGTAACTCTTGCCTGGGAGCCTAGACATTCATTTGTGCTTAATCCAGATGATGATTTATCTGCAGGTCTAGATACATCTTGGGATGAATGATGTCGATTGCTCAAGAATCGATAATTACTAAACCTACAAGAAGAAGAATAAAACGAACACCATATTTATTAATACTTCCCGGTATAGGTTGGTTATTTTTATTTTTCATATTCCCACTTTCTACTCTTTTTGCAACATCATTACAAAAACCAGCAGGAATTAGTCCTGATGATGGTTTTTTGCCTGCATTTAAAGTTTCAAATTATTCAAGTGCTCTAGTTGAATATTACCCACAGTTTTTTAGGGGATTTTTATATTCAGGTATTGCAACTGTTATCTGTTTACTACTGGCATACCCAATTGCTTACTACATGGCATTTAGGGCAAGAAAATATCGAAACTTGATGCTAGTTCTTATTGTTGCTCCATTTTTTGCCTCTTTTTTATTAAGAACAAATGCTTGGAAAACAATTCTTTCAGGAGATGGAATAGTAGTTGGTTTTCTTAATTCATTTAATTTATTACCACAAGATAGAATTTTGAACACATCTCTAGCGGTAGTTGCAGGTTTAACTTACAACTTTCTTCCATTTATGATTTTGCCACTCTATACATCACTAGAAAAAATAGATCCACGTTTAATCGAAGCTGCAGGAGATTTATATTCTCCACCTTCGCAAAGATTTTGGAAAGTTGTTTGGCCATTGTCTATACCTGGGGTGATAAGTGGCACATTGCTTACTTTTATACCAGCATCAGGAGATTATATAAATGCTGAGTTGTTGGGAAGTATAAAAGATAAAATGATTGGAAATGTGATTCAATCACAATTTATTGATTTGAGAGATTACCCAACAGCTTCAGCACTCTCATTTACTTTCATGGCCATAATTTTAGTGATGATTTATCTCTATATTCGCCGAGCCGGAACAGATGATTTGGTCTAATTATGTTCATAATTAAATTAATCCGGGAAAAAACCTTACAAGTATTCTCTGTTCTGATAATAGTTTATTTGATGCTGCCATTAGCCGTGATTATTTTGCTGTCTTTTAACAAACCAAAAGGTCGCCAAAATACTTCTTGGAATGAGTTTTCACTAGACGCATGGACAAACATATGTCGTGATCAAACTATTTGTCGGGCTTTTTCAACCAGTATTCAAATTGGTTTATTGGTCACAATTATTTCTACCATTATTGGCACTATGATTTCGTTTGCTTTAATAAGACATAGATACAGAGGTCGTGGCACAACAAGTTTGTTAGTTTTTCTTCCCCTAGCCACTCCTGAAGTTATTCTGGGTGCATCACTCTTGGCATTGTTTTTAAATATTTTTATTCCACTTGGATTTTGGACAATTTTATTGGCTCAAATTACATTTACCATCAGTTTTGTTGTAGTTGTCGTTAATGCACGATTAGCTGGAATGGACCCTAAACTAGAGCAGGCCGCAATGGATCTTTATGCAACACCGTTGCAAACATTTAGATATATTACTTTTCCAATTGCATTACCGGGAATTTTAGCTGCAGCGTTGCTCTCGTTTTCTCTATCTTTTGACGATTTCATTGTCACAACTTTTAACTCAGGAAGAATTGTGACATTTCCAATTTATATTTGGGGTGCTGCGCTAAGAGGAATTCCACCACAAGTTAATGTGATAGCTTCCTTAATGTTTTTAGGCTCACTACTACTTATTCTTGTGGCAAGTTTAATTAGTAAGAATAGAAGGGCAACAAAAGTATGAGTTTAGAAGTAGGGGATACTGCACCAGATTTCTCACTTAAAAATCAATTTGGTGAGATAGTTAATTTAGGGGATTTTAAGAATAAGAAAAATGTTTTATTAATGTTTTATCCATTCGCATTCACCGGAAAATGTACAGAAGAAATGTGCACGATAAGAGATGAAAGAAATGATTTTGTTAATGATGAAACTCAAATACTTTCAATCTCATGTGATCCAAGTTCAAGTCTAAAAATATTTGCCGAGCAGCAAGAATTGACAACCCCATTATTAAGTGATTTTTGGCCTCATGGGCAAGTCAGCAAAGCCTATGGAGTTTTCTTGGAAGATTCGGGTTTTGCTAACCGAGGAACATTTGTGATTGATAAAAGTGGAATTATTCGTTGGAAAGTTGTAACAAGCCCTGGTGAAGTGCGTAAAACCTCGGACTATCGATTGGCTCTTTCTGCACTTTAGATAGATTTGCGTATGCAAGAAATTTCGGGTTGAAAATTAATTAATCCGGGCCTATAGCTCAGTTGGCTAGAGCGCCGCCCTTACAAGGCGGATGTCGGGGGTTCGAGTCCCTCTGGGCCCACGTGAATAAACCAACTGTTGCCAAGTTGGCAGAAATAATCGAAAAACGTTACCCAAAAACTTTAGCTCTTGAATGGGATGGGGTTGGGTTAACAACTAATAATTCTCAAATTGAAGTAACAAAAATACTTTTAACAATTGATGTGACACCCGAAGTTGTTTCACAGGCGATAACTGAATCCGCTCAGCTTTTAATTAGCCATCATCCATTAATTCTTGATGAAGAAGAGTCTTCAGATATTCAAGAAAAAAGAATTGAATTAAAGATGCTTTTAGAAGAAAATAATATTGCACTTTATTGCATTCATACCAATGCAGATATCGCAGAAGGAGGGGTTAATGATGCCTTTGCAGCAAAATTAGGTTTAATAAAAGTTACAAGATTTGGACAAGAGCAAATGGGACGAATTGGTGAATTAAATGAAAATATGAATTTAGAAACATTTGTGAATTTGTTAAGGCATAATCTTCCTAAAACTAAAGGTGCCATACAGGTAAGTGGAAATCTGGAAAGTGAAATATCAAAAGTAGCTGTGTGTGGGGGATCTGGATCATCACTCTTAGCAGAGGTTCGCCAAACTGATGCTGATGTGTTTGTTACCGCTGATTTAAAGCATCATGCAATAAGTGATAATAAAGTTATGAATGGACCTGCTCTAATTTTGATTTCACATTGGGCAAGTGAATGGTTATGGCTTCCAGAACTTAAAAAACAACTTGAAAGTGATTTTAGTCAAAGTAATTTTGATGTGAATATTCTCATCTCTGAGATAGTGACCGATTCCTGGGATTTCAGTGTGGCAACAAAATCATGAAGGCCAAAGTTGAAGTACAAAAATTACTTATTGATTTAAACGCAATTGACCAAAATATTAGAAAAATTGACCACCAGAAGAAGAACCACCCTCAATTGATGAAGATAACTGAATTGACAGCGCGCCTTCCTTCTATTGAAGCCTCAATTGTTGAAAATGATTCCCAAATAAGTGAAACAAAGAAAGAATTATCCAGAGCAGAAGTTGATGTGGAAAACATCGCCAAACGCGTTGTAAAAGATAATGAAAGACTAGATTCTGGTGAAACTAGTGCCAAGGATTTGACCCAAATTCAGCATGAAATTGGCACATTAAAACGTAAGCAAAAAGAATTAGAGGAAGTAGAGATTTCCATACTAGAAAAAATTGAAGATCTAGAGCACAAAAAAAGTGGGATGCAGGAAATATTGACTCAAGTAAAAGATGAGATAAGTCAATTAAATACTTTGATTAAGAATGATTTCAGTAAGGCGAATAGTGAGATTTCAGTTTTTACAACTGAAAGAAATGAAGTTGTGTCAAAAATTGATGAGGCTCTAATAGAACTTTATGAGAAAATCAGACTAGAGCACGGCATAGGAGCAGGAATATTTAGTCATGGAACCTGTAGCTCTTGTCAGATACAAATTTCACCGGCAGAAATTAGCAAGATTAATGCAATAGACCCTGAGGAAATCATTAGATGTGAAAATTGTCGATGTATTTTGGTGAGAAATTGAAATTAATAATTGAGGCTGATGGTGGATCCAGGGGAAATCCTGGTCCTGCAGCTTATGGCTGTCTTGTTAAAAATGCTGAGACTAATGAAATTTTGTTTAAAGAAGGAAAAACTTTAGGAATCACTACTAACAATGTTGCTGAATATAGTGGTTTAGTTGCAGGTTTAACAGCAGCCCATCGAATTGATGCAAATGCTGAAATTGAAGTTCGAATGGATAGCAAATTAGTTGTAGAACAAATGAGTGGTAATTGGAAAATAAAGCATGAAAATATGAAAGATCTGGTCGGCAAAGCGCAAAATGCTTTTCCCAAAGAACAAGTCAAATATGTTTGGGTATCTAGGGAGGAAAATCTGCTAGCTGACGAATTACTAAATATTGCTCTTGACGCAGAACTTAATCAATGACCTCGAAGTTTATTCAATAACCAAGTAATAAAAGTTTCTTTTTTGAATTTTTTTTCGACCAAATCTGCAATCCCAGCTAATTTAAGTGACCCGTTTACACCAATCCAACGAAATGGTTCAATGTCCCATTTTTTTGATTTGTGATTTACCCATGGCATCGAAACTAGTTCTGATTCATTTTTAAGAATTAAATCAGCCAATGTTCGACCCGCAAGATTTGAAGTCCCCACTCCATCACCGACATATCCTCCTGCACTTGCAATGCCTGATTTAACATCAAGTGAAACGTGTGCCGCCCAATCACGCGCAATAGAAAGTGGTCCACCCCAAGAGTGTGTTACTTTAACTCCTTTTATGACAGGAAATAGTTCAACTAATGTTCTGAGTAATTCATCATGTGTTGGTTTATGGATATCAAATTTGTTGTCGATTTTTGAACCAAAATGGTAGGGAGCACCTCGGCCCCCAAAAGCAAATCTATTATCTTTTGTTCTTTGACCATAAATAATTAAATTTCTATAGTCAGCAAAAGTTTCTCTGTTATTTAAGCCAATCTCATTCCAAATTTTTTCACTTAACACATCAGTTGCAATCATTAATGAATAAACAGGAATGCTAGTTCTCTTTAGACCAGGCAGATTTGACCTGTATCCTTCGGTGGCATTAATTATGTATTTATAACTAACCTTTGAATTAGGGGTTGTGGCCACATTATTAGAAAAACTCAATACTTTTGTGTTTTCAAAGATTTGTGCTCCTTTTGCTTTCACAATCTCAGCAAGAGATCTAACAAGTTTAGCTGGATTTATTGCAGCACAATGTGGAGTAAATGTTGCACCCTTTATGTTAGAGGCATTTATTCTCGATTTTGCAGAATGCTCATCTAAGAATGTGTAATCTGAATCTTTAAATCCCCATTCTTTGTAATGATTTACTTCGTCAATGGCACGATTTAATTGAATTTTGTCCCTGGCAATAGAAAAACTTCCACCTTTTTGCCATTCAGCATCAATATTTTCATTTTTAATAACATTTCCTACTTCGTCAACAGTTTCAAACATTATTTGTTGCATGCGAATTGCTTTTTCTTTGTTTGATTGTTGAGCTAATTTGTCAAGACCAACTGGAAAAAGTGCTGAACACCATCCACCATTTCGTCCACTTGCCCCAAAACCTGCAACGTTGGATTCAAGTAAGGCAATTTTTATTCCTGGTGATTTTTTAAGCAGATAATAAGCAGCCCATAAACCGGTATAGCCAGCTCCAATGATGGCAACGTCTACTTCAATGTCTTTGTTTAGTGATTCTCTTGTTTGTAATGGTTTTGGTAACGAATCCCACCACAGGGAGGCTGGAGGCATAGTCATGATTACTAAACATAATGCCTTAGTTCTACAATTGAAGTATTAAACGAGTTGGTCGGGCAATCGCTGCGTAAAGCAATTTAGGCAGAGGAAAGTCCGGGCTCTAAAGAGCAAAGTGGTGGATAACATCCACCCGGGGCGACCCGCGGGAACAGTGCAACAGAGAGTAAACCGCCAAAAGAAATTTTGGTAAGGAGTGAAACGGTGGTGTAAGAGACCACCAGCATTGCAAGTGATTGCAGTGGCTATGCAAACCCCACTTTTGAGCAAGATCAAGAAGTTGCAAGCAATTGCAATGGAGTGAATGTTTGAGAACTGCTCGTTCGAGTTCACAGGTAGATCGCATGACATATGTAGCAATACATATGCAAGATGGATGATTGTCTCTTCAGCAATGAGGACAGAACCCGGCTTATAGATCAACTCGTTTATTTAAATTTGTGAGGACATCAAGGTTTAAACTTGACTCGTATTGGGTAGACGGGTTTATAGTCTTATTAGTGCTTCATGCACTTGGTTATCTAGTTAGTTAGGGGTGAGAGCCGGACGCAAAGCACGGCCTAGTTGCCGTTGGCGATCCGTAATCACCGATTTTTGTTTCAAAAATAAATACGAAACTTAATCGTAAAAGAAAAGTTAAATACTAAACGGTATTTGGCTTACCCCAACTATTTTTTCGAGGTGTTTTAAATGACTGCAACTGCAGTCGCTTTTGTGGGTGATGACTTTCCTTATGGTCGAGTCACGTCCCAAGAAGCTAAAGAAGCAATTGCTAAGGCAAAACCTAAATCTTTTTGGTTAGATTCAAGATCTAGACCAAAAGCAGCACCGGCTTTAGCAAAAGATATTTCCACAGGCTTAGTAGTTGTTGGTGGTGGCTTTACTGGTTTATGGACCGTTATTAATGCCAAAATTCACCAACCAAATTTAGATGTGGTTTTAATTGATTCTCAAAGAATTGCTGAGGGTGCAGCAGGTCGAAATGGTGGATTTGTTTCCGCATCCTTAACTCATGGTTTTCCTAATGGTTATGGAAGATGGGAACATGAATTAACACAGCTCGTTAGATTAGGCCATGAAAATCTAGATGAAATTGAAGACTTTTTAAAAGAGCACAACATCGATGCTGACTTTGAATGGTTTGGCGAATTTGATGTGGCAATAACTCAAGAGCACGCTGATGAATTAAAAGAGATGACAGCAACAGCCAAAAAATATGGGGAAGACTTTACTTTTTTTGACGCCCAAGAGTTTTCAAAATATGTTAAATCACCTCTTTATAAAGGGGCTATGCTTGATGCCGATTGTGCTTTAGTAAACCCAGCTAAACTTGCTTGGGGATTAAGAAAAGTTGCTTTAAAACTTGGTGTAGAAATTTATGAAAACTCACCAGTATTAGAGCTAGATCAAAGTGTCAACGGAGTAAAACTAAAAACAGCATTGGGAAGTGTTAAAGCAAGACGTTGCATCTTGGCTACAGGGGCATTTCCATCTTTAATCCCAAAAGTTAATCGAATGATTGCCCCAGTTTATGACTATGTATTAGTTACAGAACCATTAACTGAAGAACAAAAACAATCAATTGGGTGGAATGAACCATTTGGCTGCAGTGATGCATTTAATCAATTTCATTATTTCCGAATGACAAAAGATCAAAGACTTCTGTGGGGTGGTTATGATGCGGTTTATCACTATGGAAACGAAGTAATTAAAGAATACGAACAATCAGATGAATCGTTTGTCATGTTGGCAGAACATCTTTATAGAACTTTTCCAGGTTTAAGAGGAATAGGTTTCTCCCATAAATGGGGAGGAGCAATTGATACTTGTTCTAGGTTCACACCTTTTTGGGGAACATCAATGCGTGGAAAAGTTGCCTACGCAGCAGGCTTCACAGGTTTAGGTGTTGGTTCATCCAGGTTTGCAGCTTTAACTCTTTTAGATTTGGTTTATGGCAGAAAAAGTGAAAGAACCAAACTATCCATGGTCAGAACCAAGCCATTGCCATTTCCACCAGAGCCATTCAAGACTTGGGTAATAAATTTGACACGCTGGTCGATTGATAGAGCAGATCACAACGGGGGAAAAAGAAATTTGTGGCTAAAACTGCTTGACTGGTTAGGCTTAGGCTTTGACTCCTGATTACGCTTAAGACCAAGATAAATTAATCGTTAAATTTTAAAGGGGATAACTTCAAATGACCACCCACATCACTCATTGGATTAATGGTGCAAGTTGGTCTGGTACAGCTAAGAAAAAAGGTGAAGTTTTTAATCCTGCTACAGGTTTAAAAACAGGTGAAGTTGATTTTGCTGAAACATCCACAATTGATGAAGCAATCGAATCTGCTGCAAAAGCATTTCCTATGTGGCGTGATACTTCATTAACAAAACGAGCTCAAATTGTTTTTAAATTCAGAGAATTATTGAACAACAAAAAAGAAGAATTAGCAGCGATAATTACCAGTGAACATGGCAAAGTTTTATCAGATGCACTAGGTGAAGTAACTCGAGGTCAAGAAGTCGTTGAATTTGCTTGTGGTATTCCTCACCTTTTAAAAGGTGGATTTAGTGAAGGAGTAAGTAACGGTGTTGATGTTTACTCCATAAGACAACCCGTAGGTGTTGTGGCAGGAATTACCCCATTTAATTTTCCAGCAATGGTGCCGATGTGGTTTTTTCCCATTGCAATAGCGGCAGGAAATACTTTTATTTTGAAACCAAGTGAGAAAGATCCAAGTGCTGCGATTTGGTTAGCAAAACTTTGGAAAGAAGCAGGATTACCCGATGGTGTTTTCACAGTTATCAATGGTGACAAAGTAGCAGTGGATCGCTTATTAGAGCACCCAAAAGTTAAGGCAATTTCATTTGTCGGATCTACTCCAATTGCAAAATATGTTTATGAAACAGGAACAAAAAATGGTAAACGTGTTCAATCTTTAGGTGGAGCCAAAAACCATATGGTTGTTTTGCCTGATGCCGATCTTGAATTAACTGCAGATGCCGCAATTAATGCAGGATTTGGTTCAGCAGGAGAAAGATG
>JAQCGN010000060.1 GCA_027730605.1 Actinomycetota bacterium | reverse complement strand
CAGTCGAGTGCTCTGCCAATTGAGCTATGCGGGATTGACTTTTAATGCGAATGCAAACTTACCAAGAACTCCGAAGTTACGTACTTCGAGGCTACTCACGATGTGCCCAAAGACTTCTCGCGAAGCGCTCTTCTAAATTCTTCGATGCTTAAAAGTTCTTGGAACATGCGATCATGCTCAGTATTTTGCTCAGTTGGATCAAGCCTTTGTAATTGACTCTTTAAATCAGCAATAGTTCGTCCAGCATTTATTTCTAAAACTCGGGCGAACACAGAATCAATATATCGAGGATCAACATCAGCTTTGAATTCTTCAACTGAGAGTGCAGCAATTAACGCTCTTTGATCATCATCCTCTGTTGCATCATGAGCTATGTTTGCTGAAATCTCATTTATTTCAGCATTTGAAATTGATTCAAAGATTTCTCTATATTTAGGATGAGAAAAACAATCAGGGGTTAATTGGGCGAACCAAGTTTTAACTAAATCTGAAAATTGAAACGTAAGTTTTAAACATTCTCGCTCCATTGATGTTTCCACAGTGTCTGAATGAAGTTCTTTCTTTTCAGGTTTGTTTGGATCAATTTCAACGTTGATACGTCCTCGATTATTTGAAGCACTTCCAACTGCTTGAACAACAGTGTTAGAGTCAGCTCCTAACCAACCGGCTAACATTCTGGTGTATTCAGGTCTTAGTGCCACATCTTTAATACCTGCCACCACAGGAGCTGCAGATCTTAAAGCAGCAACTCTTCCCTCGGCGGTGTTTAAATCAAAGCTTGCAATTGTTGATTTAATAACAAATTCAAAAAGAGGAACTCTAGATTTAACTAATGCAAGTATGGCGTCATTACCACTTTTTTGTCTTAATTCGCAAGGATCCAAACCACTTGATTCCACTGCCACAAAAGTTTGAGCAACAAAGGACTGATCAAGATTAAATGCTTTTAAGGCAGCTTTTCTTCCAGCTTCATCTCCATCAAATGTGTAAATAACCTCGCCCCGCAACTGTTCCTGGTCCATTAAAAATCTTCTTAAAACTCGTGCATGATCCTCACCAAATGCTGTGCCACAAGTGGCAACTGCAGTTGTTACCCCAGCCAAATGACATGCCATAACATCTGTATAGCCCTCGACAATTACAGCTTGTTTAGTTGTGGCTATATCTTTTCTTGCTAAATCAATTCCATATAAAACTTGACTTTTTTTATAAGCAGGTGTTTCAGGTGTATTTAGATATTTTGGACCTTGATCATCTTCATAAAGTCTTCTTGCCCCAAATCCAACAACATCTCCACTTGCATCTCTAATTGGCCAAGTTAAACGGCCCCGAAACCTATCATAAACTCCTCGTTGACCTGCCACAGATAATCCAGCTAAAGTTAATTCATTTTCTGTGAAGCCCTTTTGTTTCAAATGATTAGTTAATGAATCCCAACCTTTAAGAGCATAACCAACTCCAAATTTAAGGGCTGCATTTTTATCAAATCCGCGTTCAGTTAAAAATTTTCTTCCCGTTTCAGCTTCTGGTGAATTCAGATTTTGGGAAAAGAAATCTGAAGCAATTTTATTTGCTTCAACAAGTCTTGTTCTTTGACCAGTATTTGAACCTGATTTATTGAATGTTTCGTCGTATCTAAGTTGAATATTATATTTCCCAGCTAATTTCTCAACAACTTCAGTGAAATTTAAGTGTTCAATTTTTTGCAAAAAACCAATTACGTCTCCACCCTCTCCACATCCAAAGCAATACCAAAATCCTTTAGATGGTGTGACATGAAATGAGGGTGACTTTTCGTCATGAAAGGGACAAAGTCCTTTTAAACTTGCCCCACCAGCACTCTTAAGAGAAACGTGTTCTCGAACAACTTCATCTATGCGGGCTCGTTCGCGAACTAAGACAACGTCTTCATTTCGGATTCTGCCTGGCATGACTCCTAGCCTACAAATTCTTGGGCAAGTCTTCGTGCTGAAGAGTCTGTGAGGCTTGCAACCTGGTCAATTACTGCTCTTTTGGCTTGCTTTTCGTTTGTAGCATCATCGAACTGAGACTTAAATTGTGTATTTAGTTTATCTGGATTTCTCTCCAACCCTGCCACAATTGATAAAATTAAGTCTTGCTCTTTCGCATAATTTTCAGCAGCACCTTTTCTTTGCATCACAAAAAGATTTACTACTGCTTTTAATACTGCGATTTGTGATCTGGTGTTACTTGGTACAACTAATTTTGCGTTATATCTAGTTAGGTTCGATGATTCATTCTCAAGTTTGGTAGATCGCTCTATTTCTTCAGTAAATTTACCAATTAAATAACTTGTCATATTTTTAAGCGCAGCCATTTCAACTTGGGTAGCTATAAAGCTTTTTACCCACCATTCTTGGCTAATTAAGTAATTTAAAGCTTGACTTAATTGATCATTAGAAAGATCAGCAACATATTCTGATTTTGCAACTTTAACCACTTCATCAAATTCTTCCTTGGCGCCTAATGAATTTGGGTTGAAGTGTTTGCCATAAATTGCATCTTCAATATCGTGCACACTATAAGCAATATCATCGGCTATATCCATGACTTGAGCTTCAAAGACCTTATCTTTTGTTGTTATATCTTTTCTGACCCAGTCAAATATTTCTTGATCTTCTTGGTAGAAACCAAATTTTGAATTTTTACCATCAAATGCCCATGGATATTTCATGGCAGCATCAAGTGTTGCCCTGGTTAAATTAAGTCCAATAGATCTGTTTTCTCGAATTGTTTTTGATTCAAGCCTGGTAAGCAATCGAAAAGTTTGAGCGTTTCCTTCAAACCCTCCAATATCTAAAGCAGCTTGATGAAGAGCTTCTTCTCCGTTATGCCCAAATGGTGGATGACCAATATCGTGAACTAAACAAGCGGTTTCAACTAGATCAGCATCGCAACCTAGTGCGTCTCCTAATTCTCTTCCAATTTGTGCAACTTCTAAAGTATGAGTTAGTCGTGTGCGCGGAAAGTCATCAGCACCTGCTGACATAACTTGGGTTTTAGCTGAGAGTCTTCTCAAACCTGCCGAATGTAAGACACGTGCTTTGTCTCTGGCAAAGGCTCTTCGCCCATGTCGTTTAGGTTGCTCTTCTGCAAATCTTTGCTCATCAAATTGGTTATACCCCGGAGAAAGTTGATCATCTTGAAATGTCATAACACAATCGATCTTAGTAATGACCACTGACTTGAGAAATGGCTCTTGAATTCATATCTCAAAGTAGATGCCACTTCTCTCACAAAATAAGAATTACTCAACAAACTTCCTGGCCCATCTTGTGTACCAGAAATTTTTGCATCGAAACCTAAATTTTCTGCCATCAACTTACTTCTCCACAAATGTGCTGGATCACTAATCAGGGTCACTGTTTTTAAGTCTGGAAACTCACTTCTAATCAACTGAAAGCTTTCTAATGTGTCTTTACCATCTGTAATAGCTTTGATATTACTTTTTTTAATATTTTTATTTAAGTAATTTAATCCAGCTTCAGCTTCGGTAAATCTATCCCCCAATTGTTTTCCCCCCACAGTTATGACAATGGGTGAAACTTCTTCATTAAAAAGTGTTATTGCATGATCTAGTCTGTTACTAAAAACTGGTGAAGGTTGGCCATCAAATTGTGCTGCACCTAAAACAATAATTGCATCGGTTTTATCTCTTTGGTCAAGTTTTGAGCTACTCCAAACACCATATGCGTTGTAGCCTACAAAAACTAAAGCAGCAATAATAATTATGGTAATAATCCACTTTATTAAACTGTAGGAAAACTTAATTAACTTAAACACTTACCCACCGCTAACTAATGATTCTGCTTCACGTAAATCTTTGACTTCATTTTTTTCAATACTTCTACTATTAAGCCAATTGTGTGGCAAAGACACTTTCTTTTGTGATCCGACTCTTCCTCTTGGTTTATCAACAATAATCTCTGGAAATGCTTGATTAGTATCCAGTTTTGCTAGCAAGTAATCTAAATTATCTAAACTTTCAACCATGGCTAAAGAAGTTCTTAATTGATTGCCAACAGAAAATCCTTTTAGATACCAAGCCATATGTTTTCTAATATCTCTTATTCCTTTGTATTCCCCATAGAGTTCACACAACAAAACTGCGTGACGTTTAATTATTTGTGCCACTACATCTAAACCAGGATCTTTTGGGATTTCTTTACCTGCAAAAGCTGCAGCAAGTTGACCAAATAACCAAGGTCTTCCCAAACAACCTCGACCTACTACTACTCCTGCGCAATTTGTTTGTTTAACCATATCTAATGCATCTTGGGCTGACCAAATATCACCATTTCCTAAAACTGGAACATTTAAATCTTTTAACTCTTCCACTAAATTTTTGATAGCATCCCATCGTGCTTTTCCTGAATACATTTGTTCTGCTGTTCTTGCATGTAAGGCAACCCAAGTAACTCCAGCATTAGCTGCTGCTCTGCCTGCTTCTAAATAGGTTAAATGATCATCATCAATTCCCATTCGCATTTTTACAGTGACTGGAACTGGTTTAACACCTAATTCTGTAGTGACGCTATTTGCAGTATTTACTGCACTTTCTAATATTGATTTAAATAAATCTTGTTTCCACGGAAGGGCTGCACCTCCGCCTTTTTTTGTAACCTTTGGCACAGGACATCCCATATTTAAATCAATATGATCTGCTCTGTTTTCCCTGATCAACATCTCAACTGCTTTTGCCATAACTTCAGGATCAACTCCATAAAGCTGCACACTTCTTATTTGTTCATCTGGATCTGGTGTGACCATGCGAATTGTTTCAGGAGATCTTTCAATTAAGGCGCGACTAGTAACCATTTCACTTACATAAAGTCCTGCACCATATTCACGGCACAATCTTCTAAAAGCTTGATTAGTGATTCCAGCCATAGGTGCTAAAACAACAGGTGGGTCAACAATAAATCTTGAGGTGGTTAATGACATAGGTAAAACTATTTTACGCAGGTAATCGTGAACCTAACCAATTTGGTAATTCAGTTATGGGAACTCTTACCTGTTCCATGCTGTCTCGTTCTCTGATTGTGACACTTTTGTCATCTAATGATTCAAAATCAACTGTGACAGCAAATGGTGTACCAATTTCATCTGCTCTTCTATAACGTCTACCAATTGCTCCAGAATCATCAAATTCCACCATGTATTTCTTTCTCAATTCTTGTGCAATTTCTTTTGCTAAAGGACTTAATTTTTCATCCCTCGATAAGGGAAGCACTGCAACTTTAATTGGGGCAAGCCTTGAATCAAGTCTAAGAACTGTTCTTTTATCTACTCCACCTTTTGCATTAGGGGCTTCATCTTCATCGTATGCATCAAGTAAAAATGCCAATACAGCTCTAGTTAATCCGGCTGAAGGTTCAATCACATAAGGAATGTATTTTTCGCTATTTTCTTGATCAAAGAAATTTAAATCTGTGCCACTTGCTTGGCTGTGAGTCTTTAAATCATAATCAGTTCTATTAGCAACTCCTTCAAGTTCTGCCCATTCAGATCCTGCAAAATTAAATTTATATTCGATATCTACAGTTCTTTTCGCATAGTGTGAAAGTTTTTCTTTGGGATGTTCAAATTTTCTTAGGTTCTCAGGTTTAATTCCTAAATCAACATACCAATTCCATCTTTGTTCTAACCAGTATTCGTGCCATTTTTCATCTTCACCTGGTTTAACAAAGTATTCTAATTCCATTTGCTCAAATTCTCTGGTTCTAAAAATAAAATTACCGGGAGTGATTTCGTTTCTAAACGCTTTACCAACTTGGGCAATACCAAAAGGAGGTTTTTTTCTTGAAGTTGTCAACACATTACTGAAATTAACAAATATTCCTTGAGCTGTTTCTGGTCTTAAATAGTGAAGGGCTCCATCATCTTCTGCCACACCTATATGGGTGCGAAGCATTCCATTAAACATTCTTTCTTCTGTGAATTGTCCCCTTGTGCCACAGTTTGCACAAGCAATATCTGCTAATCCATTTGTTGGTTCTTTTTTATTTTTTGCAACAAAGCTTTCTATTAATTGATCTGCTCTGTATCTTTTGTGACATTGTTTGCATTCTGTTAAAGGATCAACAAAAGCTTCAACGTGTCCTGATGCTTGCCAAACTTGGGGGGCAAGGATCACTGATGAATCAAGGCCCACCACATCTTCTCTGGATCTAACTATTGATTGCCACCATTGATTTCTAACATTGTCTTTAAGGGCCACACCTAATGGACCATAATCCCAAGCTGAACGAGTACCGCCATAGATTTCACTTGAGGGGTAAACA
>JAQCGN010000006.1 GCA_027730605.1 Actinomycetota bacterium | reverse complement strand
GAATGAAACGTTATTCTTAACCAACCAGTCTGCGATCTCTGTTGCTAGAGAGTGTCCAGTTGCAGCATTATCATTAAGCTTCTTAGTGTTAAAAGAAATGGTAGAAATCATTCCTGAGAAAGCTGGAAGAATTAGCATCAAAGTATCATGTGAATCAAATACTGGTTCTTTATCTTCTTGTAAATCTCTGTTGTATGCAAAAGGTAAAGCCTTAAGAGTGGCAAGAAGCCCAGTCAAATTTCCAATTAATCTTCCAGTTTTACCTCTAGCTAATTCTGCAGCATCCGGATTCTTCTTTTGAGGCATGATGGAAGAACCTGTTGCAAATTCGTCATCTAACACTGCGTAGCCAAATTCTGTTGATGTCCACAAAATTATTTCTTCTGCAATTCGTGATAAATGAATTCCAATCATTGAGCAAATAAACAAGTATTCTGCAACGAAATCTCGATCTGAGACAGCATCAATCGAATTCTCACTTGAATTGGAGAATCCTAATTTTTTGGCCACCCACAACGAATCCATAATTAGTCCAGAGCCAGCAAGGGCTCCTGCACCAAGTGGACAAGAATTAACTCTTTCATCCCAATCTATAAATCTTTCTATGTCTCTTACAAAACCTTGCGAATGTTTTGCCAGTTCGTGACCTAGGGTCACTGGCTGAGCATGTTGTAAATGAGTAAAACCTGGTGCAGCTTGATCAAAATGTTTCATTGCTTGATTATTAATTGAGGTTGTTAAACTAATTAATTCTTGACAAATAACACGAGCAGAGCCTCTTAAGAAAAGTTTTAAATCGGTCACAGTTTGGTCGTTTCTACTTCTTCCCGCTCTGATTTTTCCACCAATATCACCAACTTTTTCAATTATCATTCTCTCGATGGCTGTGTGAACATCTTCATCATCTGTTGAAGGCTGTAGCGCTCCACTTTCAAGTTCAGAAGATAGTTGCAAAATCGCTTGTCTAATTTGATTTAGTTCTTCTTTATCTAGCAAACCTGCGTTGTTTAGTGCTTGTACGTGTACATCTGATTGAAGCAGTTCAAATGAGGCAAGTCTCCAATCGAAATGTGTTGATTTTGAAAGATTAGACATACTTGAAGCAGTTTTTTTTGTAAAACGAGCGCCCCAAAGTTTGTTAGTTTGATCCATTTTTACTTACTTTTTCTATCTCTATCAGCAGCAATTTTTGAAGTCATACCAAATATTTCTATGAAACCCTTTGCCCAAGATTGATCGTAGGTGTCTTCAGAATCATAGGTTGCTAAGTCATATCTGTATAAAGAATCAGCACTCTTTCGACCTGTGACTACAGCTTTTCCGGCGTGCAGTTTCATACGTATATCTCCCGAAACATGTTTTTGTGTCTCTTCGATAAATACATCAAGTGCTTTTCTTAGTGGTGAAAACCAAAGCCCGTCATAGACAAGTTCTCCCCATCTTTGCTCTACTCCTCTTTTAAATCTTGAAAGCTCTCTTTCTAGACACACATTTTCTAACTCTTGATGAGCAGTGATAAGTGCCATAGCACCAGGAGCTTCATAAACCTCTCGACTTTTAATACCAACAAGTCGATCTTCGACCATGTCTATTCTTCCCACTCCTTGATTTCCTGCTCTTTTGTTGAGAATTTCAATTGCTTGCAGCATTGTTACCGCTTGACCGTCAATATGAGTAGGTAAACCTTTTTTGAAAGTGATTAGTACTTCGTCTGCGTCACGTTTTTCAGCTGGGTTTTTGGTGTAGGTGTAAATGTCTTCTATGGGTGCATTCCAGATGTCTTCTAAAAATCCTGTTTCTATGGCTCTGCCCCACACGTTTTGATCTATGGAATAGGGATTTTTCTTATTAACATCTATTGGTAAATTCTTTTCAGCCGCAAAAATAATAGCTTTATCTCTTGTCATTCCAGAATCTCTTACCGGTGCAAATACTTTTAGGTCTGGATCAAGAGCAGCAATACTTACTTCAAATCTAACTTGATCGTTTCCTTTTCCAGTACAACCATGTCCGACCATGTAAGCGTTGTGCTTTTTTGCCGCTTCCACCAAATATTTTGAAATTATTGGTCTTGACAATGATGAAACAAGTGGATATCTGTCCATATATAAAGCATTGGCTTTTAATGCTGGTGCACAATATTCGTTAGCAAATTCTTCACGTAAATCTAAAACTTCAGCAGCAACAGCACCACAATCAAGTGCTCTCTGTTTGATTACTTCTAAATCCTCGCCACCTTGACCTACATCTGCAGCTACTGCAACAACTTCGGCTCCTGTTTTGTCTTTTATCCATTCGATAGCCACAGAGGTATCAAGCCCACCTGAATACGCTAAAACAACTTTCTTACTCACTTGTTCTCTCTTTCTTTACGTAGCAATCCCAGCCTATCGGCGAAACTGAACGTATTCCCATATTTGACCTGCGACGGACTTTCCGTCTTTCAAACCTTTTGTTATTACTAAAACTGTGTTATCACCTGCAATTGTTCCTATCACGTTTTCTAATGCCGCATGATCCACAATTGAAGCCACAAACTGTGCAGCACCAGCAGGAGTATGAATCACCGCTAAATTTGATGAATGATCAACTCCAATGACTAGATCACTTGCAAGTTTTTCAAGCCTGTTTCGAGCAGCACTCGTATCTGATATTCGATCTGGATCTGTTTCTGGAACTAAATACTTTGTTTGCCCTTTTTTGTTATCAACCTTTTTAGCTCCTAATTCATCAAGATCTCTTGAAAGAGTCGTTTGAGTAACTTCAAAGCCCTTCTTTTTTAGTTCAACCAATAATTCAGCCTGGGATGCAATATTTTTATTGGCAATGATCTCTTGAATGAGATGTTGTCTTGCTGCTCTTGATTCAGCGTATTTCATTTTTGTTGCACCAGCTTAGATACATTTTTTATGGCATCTTCAATAATCTCAGCACACCTTTGAACTTGTTCAATATTGACAATGAAAGCAGGGGCAATTCTTAGGGTATCCTCGGTTACAGCATTAATAAGCAATCCCAAATTTTTACACTCTGCCTCAACATCTTCGGCAGAAAGATTATCTAAACAAACTCCCAATAGAAGTCCTCTTCCTCTTACTTCTTTTACTCCTTGTACTTGACCTAGTAATTCTCCTAATAATTTTCCCATATTTGCCACATTCATTAACAAATTCTCTTTTTCAATAAATTTTATAGTCGCTAATGCAGCACTAGCTACTACGGGATTTCCTCCAAATGTTGATCCATGCTGACCCGGCTCAAATAAATCTTTTGCATCTCCAGCCACCAATAGGGCACCCATTGGTAGTCCTGCACCTAAACCTTTAGCAAGTGTTATCACATCTGGTTTGATTTTTGATTGTTCATACCCAAACCAATCGCCGGTTCTACCCATACCAGTTTGGACTTCATCCATAATCATTAATGTTTTTGTTTTCAAAGTTTTCTGTCTTATATTTGTCAAAAATTCATCGGTACAAGGCACAACTCCACCTTCTCCTTGAATGGATTCCAGAAAAATCGCAGCAGTATTTCTCTTTATTTTTCTCACCGCGCTTTTGGTGTTGATATCAATAAATTTAATTCCACTTAACAAAGGTTTGAATGGTTTTTGCTTTGCTAATTGACCGGTGATGCTTAGTGCACCTATTGTTCGACCGTGAAAAGATCCATTTGCAGATAACAAATTCTTTTTCCCTGTGCGACGAGTTAGTTTAAGGGCTGCTTCATTTGCTTCGGCACCTGAATTGCAAAAGAAAACTTTTGCATCTAACCCCGAAATCTCGATGAGTTTTTCTGCCAAATCGAGTGCGGGTTTATTGGCATAAAAATTACTGGTATGTGAAAGCTGGGAAATCTGCTTGTTGACTGCTTCAACGATGACTGGGTGGGCATGCCCTAAAGAATTAACAGCGATTCCTGAAAGAAAGTCCAAATGAATGTTTCCCTGAGAATCCTTAACTACCACTCCTTCGCCTTCTACTAATTCAATTTTTGGTGTGCCATAGTTATTTAAAAAGAATTTATCCCAGTTAAAGTTGTTCATTCTTTGTCCATGCTCTCGATTATCATCGTTCCAGTTCCTGCGTTTGTGAATACTTCAACTAAGACGGCATGAGGTAAACGCCCGTCTATGACGTGGGCTCTGGTAACTCCTGATTCAACTGCTTCTAAACACGCCATCATTTTAGGTTTCATTCCCTCGTCCAAATTAGGAATAAGTCTTTTGAGTTGGTCAATATCAATTGTTGGAATTAACGTTGTTTCATCTGGATAATTTTCCATTAGTCCTGCTACATCTGTTAAAACAACAAACTTATGAGCCTTTATCGATTTTGCTATTGCTGAGGCTGCAATATCTGCATTCACATTATAGATGTTTTGATCATTATCAACACCAACTGTGGAGATAACTGGAATTTGTCCTGAATCAATAACATCAATGATTTGTTTTACATCAATTTTTTTGACATTTCCTACAAATCCTATGTCAACTGATTCCCCCTTTTCCTGAATTATCATCTTTTCGACCTGTATTAAGGATTTGGAATCACCACTCATACCAACAGCAAGTTTTGAGTTTGAATTTATCATTTGCACTAAATCATTTTGAATCTCATTTACTAAAACCTCTCGTACAATCAATACAGACTCTTTAGTGGTTACTCTGAAACCTGACTTGAATTCAGATTTGATTCCAGCTTTATCTAAGGCTTTTGTGATTTGTGGTCCACCGCCGTGGACAACAATTGGTTTTAATCCTGCCAATTTTAAAAATACAACGTCTTGTGCGAATTGTTTTGTCAACTCTGGGCTAGTCATAGCGTGACCCCCAAACTTGATTACCACGATTGTCTCTTGAAATCTCAGCAACCAAGGCAATGCTTCTGCAAGGACAGCAGCTTTTTTCAAGGCATCTTCTTGCCTGATGTTATTTGTTTTCATGTTGAGTAAGCCGAATTTTCATGTACGTACTGATTTGATAAATCATTGGTGTAAATAACCGCAGATTCATCACCCATGTGAAGATCTACCAATATGTCAATTTCACGCTTAGATAGATCAACCAAAATTTCTTTACTTAAAGATGACCCATTTTTGCAAACTAAAACCGAATTTAGTTTTACATCAATTAAATTGGAATCAAGATGTGCTTCGGAATTACCAATAGCAGCCAATATTCTTCCCCAGTTTGGATCCTCGCCAAACATTGCACATTTGAGCAAATTGTTTCTAGCGATTGATCGACCCACATTTACTGCATCATTTTCTGAAACAGTGTTTATAACTTCTATTTTGATTACTTTTGATGCGCCTTCAGCATCATTTATCAATTGCAAACTTAAATCTGACATCACAACCATAAGAGCGTGTTGAAAATCTTTTATTGATGGTTTTATCTTTGATGCACCTGATGCCATTAAAATTACTGTGTCGTTAGTGGAAGTGCAACCATCCGAATCAATCCTATTAAGAGTTTTATCTGTAACGTGTTTTAAAGCGGAATCAAGGTCAATATCTGATAAGTCTGCATCGGTTGTTATTACACACAACATGGTAGCCATATCGGGGGCTAACATCCCCGCACCTTTAATCATTGAACCTATACGCCAGCCATTGATCTCAAAAATACTTTGTTTGGCGTACGAATCCGTTGTTAAAATTGCTTCAGCTGCATCATTGCCGCCATCTTGATTCAAAGATTCAATTGCCTTATTAATGCCACTAATTAAATTTGGCATATCAAGTCGATTGCCAATTATTCCAGTTGAGCAAACGCCTATTTCAACTGCGCCGATTGAAAGTTTTTGCGCCATATGTTCAGCGGATTTGTGGGTATCTGCAAATCCTTCTTGTCCAGTACAGGCATTTGCTCCCCCACTGTTGAGCAATATTGCCTTTAGTTTTCTATTTTTTATCACTTGTTGGGTCCATATAACAGGTGCGGCTTTAACTTTGTTTTTTGTAAAGACTGCTGCAGCATCGAAATTTGGACCTTCGTTTACAACTACTGCTACATCTTTTTTTTCAGTCTTTTTAAGACCAGCAGCAACACCACTTGCAGTGAATCCTTTTGGAAATGTCACACTCATAAATTCACACTCAGTCCAAGATTTTCTTGCCATCCACACATCAGATTCATATTTTGAATGGCCTGACCACTAGCCCCTTTGATCAAATTATCTATAACACTAATTACTGTTATTTGATTTGTATTTTGGTCAATTTTAAGTTGCAGATGACAATTATTGGTATCAGTTACGGAAGTTGTAGAAACTGAATTTTCTTTAATGATTTTCACAAATGATTCATCTTTATAATAATCACTAAATATGCCATTAATCTCATCTTCATTCATCGATTTTTTCAACTTACTGATGCAGTTTGCTAATATGCCTCTGGGCATGGGAGCAAGAATCGGATTAAAAGAAATAGTAATCTTATCGTTTGATACTTGATTCAACGTTTGTTCAATTTCAGGAATATGTTGGTGAACGCCACCGGTTTTATAATTAACGAGTGAATTTATTACCTCACTGGCTAATAAATTCTGTGTTGGTTTTTTACCGGCCCCAGTGGTACCACTAGCTGCTACAACTGTTAAAAAGTCCAAATCAATTAATTTATGTGTTATTAAAGGTGCAAAAGCCAAGGATATTGCTGTTGCATAGCAACCTGGATTAGCAACTCTTTTAGAATCACTTATCAGTTTTCTATTAGGTTTTATCTCAGGCAATCCATAGGTCCATTGACCTGCGTGGTTTCCACCGTAGTATTTCTTCCACTGAGATGAATCACTTAATCTAAAGTCAGCACCCAGATCAACTACTTTTGTGCCAGCGTCAAGCTGTGAGGCTAGTGCTGCTGACTCACCATGAGGCAATGCCATGAAAACAAAATCTTCTTTGCTAATTTTTTGTGCATCAAATTCTTCAAACTTAGAATCATAAATACCAGTTAAAAATCCATGTTCTTGAGCAATTGAAACATTGGCCTTGGAGTGGGCAATGGCAGATTTCAATTTCACTTTGGGATGCTGAGCAATAAGGCGCAAGAGTTGACCTCCGGCATAACCGGAAGCCCCAATGACAACTATGTCCATAGACACATTATACGCATATGCGCATAAATCTATGCTCGGAGGACTCCTCCATGGGACTTCGCCACAGCTTGGATCACTTTGCTTCTCATACTTGATATTTCCTCAGTCTCGAGGGTTCGATTTGGGGCTCGAAATCTCAGATTAAATGCCAATGACTTTTTACCCTCTCCTAAGTTTGCCCCTTGGTAAACATCAAACAGACGAACTTCTTCTAAAAGTGATCCGGCAGATTCTTGGATTGTCTTAATTACTGCAAAAGATTGAATTTCACTTTCAAAAACAAATGCTAAGTCTTCTTTTACAACGGGCATTGATGAAAAAACGGGAGCAATTTTGTTACCCAAAGAGGCAATCAAAATGTCTACATTTATCTCAAAGGCAAAAACCATTCTTGGCAAATCATATTTTTCGACGACACTTGGAGTTATTTGGCCAGCATGGCCTATTACTTTGTTGTTGACACCTATTTCAGCACAACGCCCAGGATGAAATGGAGCATGATTTGTATTCCTAATATCAATATTTAGTCCCAGGTCAAAACATAATTCCTTGACATATTCAATGGGATGACTCCATTGATAATCAATGTCATAATTCCACCATCCTGGTTGAATTTGCTTACCAATAAAAATTGCAGACATTAATTTTGGTTGTTTGGGCAGCAAGTCATCTAATTTTTGAATCTCTTTTAAAGTCGGACGGGCAAGCAATGAGGGGGTGCTCTTCTTTGCAGTGTTTGATTTCTTTATATAAATACTTCCCATTTCAAATAACGAAAGGTCATCTTGTCCTCGAGAAATATTTCTTAAAGCCGCATCAAACAAACCTGGTAACAACGTGGTTCTTAAGAACGGCTGATCCTCAGATAAAGGATTTGCTAGTTGAACAAGTTTGTGTCGTTCATCTGAGTTTTTAATACCCAAATCACCGATTTGTTTACCTGAAAGAAACGGATAGTTATAAACTTCATTGGATCCTAAAGAAGCCATTTTGATTGATAACGCTTTAAAAGCTTTTTGGGAAGCGGATAAACCTAAACCGATTTTTGTCTGTGGGAGTCTACTTGGAATCTTGTGATAACCCCATATTCTAATTAATTCTTCAACTAGATCTGCTTGATTTGTTAAATCGTTTCTCCATGATGGAGGTGTAACGTTCCAATTTTTACCATTCTGGGAAATCCTTATACCCAAATTTGCGAAAATACTTTTAATTTTTTTTGTGTCTATCTCAAAGCCAATCAATCTTTTAAATTCTGATTTATTAAAAGAAATTTTATGTCGCTTAATAGGTTTTTTGTCTAGAGCAATACCAGTTATCTTTGCCTGGCCGTACTTGGAAAGATATTGTGCTGCAAGAATTGCCGCAATTTCATTCATTTCTGGATCGGTCCCACGTTCAAATCTTTTACTAGCCTCACTGGGTAATTTGTGGCTACGAGAAGTTTTACTAATTGAAGCTCTATTAAAGATTGCTGACTCTATAACAATATTTTTTGTTGTTTTTGAGATCTCACTTTCCAAGCCACCCATTATGCCTGCCACTGATAAGGCTTTTTTTGAATCAGCAATAACTAAATCATCGGATACTAGCTTTCGCTTCACGTGATCAAGTGTCTCTAATAATTCGCCGTTGGTAGCATTTCTTATTTGAATGGCACCATTTATTTTATCTGCATCAAAAGCATGTAAAGGCTGACCAATCTCTAGCATTAAATAGTTTGTTATATCTACTGGAAGAGATATTGGTCTCATACCAGCTTGTGCCAACCTGGCTTGCATAAATAGTGGTGTTGGTGATTGAGAATCAAAATTTGACAAGGTCACTAAAGCAATTTTGGACGCATTTTTTGTCTTTATTTTGGTTTTCAACTTGGTGGACTTTTTAACTTTTGGTATTTTTTGTGATGCTGGATCAATGAATTTGACACCCATGGAAAGTGCTAGCTCTCGACCTATTCCCCTGATGCTCATCGCGTAACCTCGATCTGGAAGAACAGCGATGTCCAAAACCGTTTCGCCTAAGCCCAGCAATTCTTTGGCACTTGATCCAATTTTTAAGTTTTTGGGTAAAACTATAATTCCCTCGTGATTATCACTAAAGCCTAATTCTTTTGCTGAGCAAATCATTCCTTGGGAAATCTTGCCGTAAGTCTCTCGCTCGGAAATCTTAAAATCACCAGGAAGAACACAGCCTGGTAGTGCCACAACTACAAGGTCTCCCTCTTTAAAATTAGTTGCCCCACAAATTATTCCATTTACTTTTTTCCCAATATTCACCTTGCAATAGCGTATCGATTTCTTAAATTCAGTAAGCGTTTCGATTTTTTCAACTCTACCGACCACAATTGAACCTGAAACATCACCAAAAGTCTCTACTGCCTCAACTTCATAACCAAGTTTGACTAAATGATCAACTATTATCTTTGTTTTTGTATTTTTAGGAAACTTCACGAATTGACTAATCCAGGAGATAGGAAGTTTCATCTATATGCCTAAACCAAATCTTGAAGTGAAGCGAATGTCGGCCTCAACTAAATCATGCATATCGGTAATTCCATATCTAAACATCAGAGTTCTTTCTAAACCAATTCCAAAAGCAAAACCTGAGAATTTAGTTGAATCTATGCCAGCTGTTTCTAAAACATTAGGGTTGACCATTCCACAACCGCCCCATTCAATCCAACCTTCATTCCGACAAGTTTTGCAATTATTCTTTTTATTTGATTTACCCTTGCAAACAAAACACTTTAAATCTAGTTCTGCGCTGGGTTCAGTAAATGGAAAAAATGACGGCCTAAATCTTGTTTCAATACCAGGACCAAACATTGATTTAGCAAAATGATCAAGAGTCCCTTTCAAGTCTGACATCGTTAAGTTTTTGTCAACGGCTAGTCCTTCAACTTGATGAAATACGGGTGTGTGAGTTGCATCTAACTCATCTGTTCTGAAAACTTTTCCTGGTGCAATAACATAAATTGGTGGTTTGCTTTCCAGCATGGCTCTCATTTGCACAGGTGAAGTTTGGGTTCTTAAAACCACACCAGAATCAAGTGATTCTAAGTAAAATGTGTCAGTTGAACTTCTAGAAGGATGATCTTCAGAAATATTTAAAGCGTCAAAATTAAACCATTCAGCTTCAGCTTCTGGACCTTCCGCAACTTCGTATCCCATTGCTATAAAGACATCAGAGATATGTTCGGCAATTGTTGTTAAAGGATGTCTTGCTCCTACTGCTTGTGAGTTCCTTCTACCACTAGCAAGGACTTGAGTAACATCAACTTTTTCCTCAATCAGAATGCTTTCTTCGCGTTCACTTTGAAGTTCATCAGTTCTTTGATCAAGTGCAATTCTTATTTGATTTCGGGCCTCACCAATTCTTTTTCCAACTTCTGCCTTTTCGGCCCCCTGCAAACTTCCTATTGTTCTATTAGCGAGTGCAATTTCGGATTTATCTCCAGCATGATTTATTCGAACTGTCTTTAATTCATCAAGATTTTTTGCTGATTCAATCTCCGACAGCGCTTTGGCTAGTGCAGTGGCAATAGATTCATGGCTAAGAGCAGTGGAATTTATATCCGACATTTCTTATCCAAACTCCTCAAAGTGAAAAACTTGTTTGCTTTCTTGCAGTTAAGTCTTTTTTATTCTAATTGCCAGCACGACTTTTTGCGGTCTCATACAGACACAAAGCTGCTGCTGTGGCGACATTGAGTGATTCAGCCTTGCCATAAATTGGGATGGCAACCCTTTGCCCAACGGGTGCATCCTCGTTTGACACACCCCAAGCTTCATTTCCTAACACCCAGGCAACTGGATTTTTCAAGTCAATATCACTCCAAGACATCTGCGCATTTCCATCGGCGATATAAATATTGTGATTTGTTTGGGTTAAGGCGCGAAGAGTTTCAGCAACATCATCTGCTTGTCTTACTTTGACATTAAAAATGCTTCCCGCACTTGACCGCACTACTTTGCCATTGTGGGGATCAACACAAGTTCCTGCAAAAATTACAAGATCTGCTCCTGCAGCATCGGCAACTCTGATGATAGATCCAGCGTTTCCTGGTTCTCTCACATTGGATAAAACAACTACAAAATTAGCATTCAATAAATCTTCTTTTTCTAGATCCTTTGCAACATATGCTGCTACTGCCACAATTCCTTGTGGACTTAAGGTTTCACTTAGTTTTTCAATTGCAATTGGGTCAGTTTCAAAAATAGAAATTCTAGCATTTGCAGCTTTACTCATCAAAACATTATTTGCGAGTGCGAATTCCTTAGTGACAAAAATTTGCGTAGCCAAATTAGCGGCGATAACTTCTTCTACGCCATGAGCTCCCTCAACTAGGAACTCTGAACTTAATTCGCGATCTCGTTTATTTAAAAGCTCTAAAGCATTTGACACTTTTGTCGACCGAATCGTTAAGGCACTTGATTCGGCCGACAAAGAATTTTCGTTGTTAGGACGCTTTGACAATTGCGGAGCGTGCTACATCAACTATTGCTTTGAAAGCCTGAGGATCATTGGTTGCCATCTCACTTAACATGCGACGATCAACTTCTATTCCGGCAACGTTTAAACCTTGGATGAATCGATTGTAAGTCAATCCGTTGTCTCTAACTGCTGCATTGATTCTTGTAATCCAAAGTCGTCTAAAGTCACCTTTTTTCTCACGACGGTCATTGAAAGAATAAACGCGTGAATGAAGGATTTGTTCTTTAGCTTTTCGGTACAGACGAGAACGCTGACCTCTGTAACCTTTCGCCTCTTCCATAACGACGCGACGTTTCTTATGCGCGTTAACAGCTCTTTTTACACGTGCCATTTTTCTCTTCCTTTCTTATTAAAGTTTTTAACGCAAACCCAACATGCGTTCTGCTTTTTTGCTATCTCCGGGTGCCAACTGTTGCTCGTTAGCTAAACGTCTTGTTCTTTTACTTGATTTTGACTCAAGTAAGTGTCTTCGACCAGCTCTTTCATGGGTGATCTTTCCTGTACCAGTTCTTTTGAAACGCTTTTTAGCGCCACTGTGTGTTTTCATCTTCGGCATAACTATTCCTATTCCCTAAAGTTTTTCAGTATCAAGTTTTTTATCTGATTTGTCTTTTGCCACTTGCTTGGCTCGGACTGCATCAGATTTTCTTCTGTTAGGCGCTAAAACCATGACCATGTTTCGACCATCTTGTTTGGGGGCAAATTCGACAATGCTTACTTCAGCGAGGTCTTCTGCTAAACGAGCCAGCAATTTGTATCCCATTTCTGGACGAGATTGTTCACGACCACGAAACATGATTGTCACTTTGACTTTGTCGCCACCTAAAAGAAATCTTTCTATATGATTCTTCTTGGTGTCGTAGTCGTGACTTTCAATTCTCGGACGAAGTTTCATTTCTTTAACAACCGCATTAACCTGACTGCGTCTGTTTTCGCGAGCCTTTAGTGCTTCTTGATATTTGAACTTTCCGTAGTCCATAATCTTTGCCACTGGTGGCCTAGCTTCTGGTGCTACTTCTACAAGATCCAAATCATTTTCCATTGCCATTCGAATTGCATCTTCAATTCGAGTAACACCAATTTGTTCTCCGTTTGGTCCAACTAAGCGCACTTCAGGTACGCGGATCCGATCATTGATCCGTGGTTCTACGCTGATACCTACTCCTTTGTTTGCTGTCCCCACTTTAAATATTTAAAGTGGCACACGCTAAAGAACTGCGACTCTAGTTTTTCTAACAATCACTATCGTCTTCTTACCCGAAAGATCTTTCAAGCGATCTAGCAGGTGGGAGATGTCTCCGCTTGTGCTTCGCCGGTTGGCGATTGGTTATTTCACAGATTATCAGAGCGCAGGACTGAGAAATAAATCAGCACCTCGGGGGGCTTTTTGTCTGATTACCTCGTGGTTGCTGATTAAGTTTGCTATTTCCACGACTACTTCTGGTTTCATCTGTTGTGCTTGAAGGGTTATTTTTAGGTCACAGTCTTGCCCTTGCTCAATGATTACATCTTTGATTTGTGGATAGATTTTGCAAATACTTTGTATTGCCTCTATCACTTTCTCATTCTGATGAACTAGTGAGAATTCATCTTGCAACAACAAAAAGAACTCATGCTGTTCAATTACATACCGGTGTGTAGCAGAAATATCGATAATGACCGCGTCAATATTCTGTTCAAGTGCAGATTTTACAAAATCTGTCATTTTCTTGGGTAAAGCTCGAGCATCCTTATTCCAAATAGATAACTGATGCAAACTGGTGAAAACAGGCATGGCGACTCTGCCATCATTTGATTTAAAAAGTGCTTGCATCATTTCTACTTCGTCTTTTTTTTCGGCTACTATCGCACCTATTAAGCGGCAAGTGGTCAGATAATTGAACACTTGTTCTCTGGTTGACTGCTTAGAATTGAGAAATTGAATTAAGACTGGGTCTGCATCGCCCTTGTCTTTTGTTAAATCTAGAGACGACAAGCCATTATTTCTGTGACTATTACTCCCTTTGCCCCAATTGCGTAAAGCTCATCCATGACTTTATGCATTTCTTTTCTTTTTGTCATGGCTCGCACTGCGACCCAACCAGATTCATGCAAAGGAGAAATCGTTGGTGATTCAATACCAGGAGTTATTTTTGAAGCTTGCTCGACTTTAAATTGCTCAATGTCGTAATCTACCATCACGTATTCTCTTGCAACTAACACACTTGAAACTCTTCGAATAAAGTTATCAGTCTCAATTGAGTCTTTCGTATTTTTTCCTTTTAACAACACGGCTTGACTTTGTAAGATTGGTTCACCAAGAATCACTAAACCTGCCTGCTTCAAAGTTGTCCCAGTATCGACTACATCAGCTACTGCATCAGCAACACCTAATCGAACTGCATTTTCTACAGCTCCATCTAACACAACTATTTCTGCCTTGAGGCCTGATTTAGTTAACCAATCTTTAAGTATATTTGGATAACTTGTGGCTATTCTCAAATTATTTAACGATGAAATATCTTTTGTGTCTTTAATTGATGGCATGGCAATTCTAAAACTTGACTGTCCAAATCCTAAATCCATGATTGAATTGGCTTTAGATTTGGAATCCAGCAATAAATCTTTTCCGGTAATCCCAAAATCTAAGGTTCCCTCTCCCACATATGTTGCAACATCGCGTGGTCTAAGAAAGAAAAATTCAACATCATTTTCTGGGTCACTTACCACTAAATCACGAGGGTGATGACTTCTTAAATAACCTGCTTCTCTTAATAATTTTTGTGTGGGATCAGCTAGTTGGCCTTTATTAGGAATCGCAATTTTTAACATAATTATTTACAATTTCTTATATACATCGTCAAGACTTACCTTTGAGGCAATCATTAATAATTGTGTTTGGTAAAGCAACTGAGAAATCTCTGTTGCTGCTCTGTCTTTATCTTCATGTTCACAAGCCATCCACGCTTCACTTGCTTCTTCCACAACCTTTTTCCCAACTGCATGAACACCTTGGTTAACTAATTTTACACTTGCTGAGGTCTCATCATTTGCAGCAGCTTTGGTATTAAGTTCCATCCATAATTGATCAAATGATTTCATTATTCCTCTTCCCAATATCTATAAATAAAGGATAACGCAATGAATATCGAAGAAAGTTATTAACCCAACTTCTTATGTTCGCTGAGACTGAGCAAGACAGCAATGGCACACTCTTGACCTTTATTTTCAATTGATCCTTCAAAACCTGCCCTGGCTTTAGCCTGTTCGTAGTTATCACAAGTCAAAACACCAAAACCTATTGGTTTTCCACTCTCAGCAGTAATTTGAGTAATTCCATTTGTTACAGCCACAGAGATGTATTCAAAATGAGGGGTCTCTCCACGTAACACAACTCCAAGAACGATAACCGCATCATATTTTTTTAAAATCGCATTTCTTGCTGCTGCTATTAGTTCAAATGATCCAGATACTTGGATTGAGGTTGGCTTGATTCCATAGCCTTTCAAAGTTTTAAGGCATTGCTCTTCCATTTTTTCAGTTAAGTCACGATTCCAAATTGCGGTGATCACAGCAATCTTTGATGATTTCTTAACTTTTTCCAACTTGATTTGAGGAATTCTTTGACTTGTCATTTACTAGACCTCAACGATTCGTTTGGAAGATCATGACCCATTTTGTTCTTTTTTGTAGATAAATAGTCAATGTTTTTCTCATTAGCTTGTGCCAGCAACGGTACACGTTCAACAATTTTTAATCCATATCCTTCAAGTCCTGCTCGCTTAGACGGGTTATTTGTTAAAAGTCGCATAGTTTTCACACCAAGATCGACAAGAATTTGTGCGCCTGTTCCATAATCTCTAGCATCTGCAGGAAGTCCTAATTCGACATTTGCTTGCACTGTGTCCATGCCTTCATCTTGTAATCCATATGCAGCAATTTTATTCAATAATCCAATACTTCGTCCTTCGTGGCCTCGGACATATAGAACTATTCCACGACCGTGATTGGCAATTGTTTTCATAGCTAACTGCAATTGGTCACCGCAATCACAGCGAAGTGAACCTAATACATCACCAGTGAGACACTCTGAATGAACCCTTACCAAAACATCTTCGCCATTACCTATTTCTCCCACGGTTAATGCCAGGTGAGAAATACCATCAATATGTGAGCGATAACCATAAGCTCTAAAATTTCCAAATTTAGTCGGCAAATCACTTTGTGATTTTAATTCCACCTGTTTTTCGTGCTTACTACGATAGGCAATAAGATCTGCGATAGAAATAAACTTTAGATTATTTTCTTTTGCAAATTTATAGCTTGAATCAAATTTCCTAATAGATTTATTCTCTTCGATTAATTCAGCAAGAACTGCAACACAATTAAGTCCAGCTAATTTAGCTAAGTCAACCCCGGCTTCTGTATGACCTGCTCTTCTTAATACCCCACCTTGTGCAGCTCGAAGTGGAAAAACAGTGCCGGGCTGAACTAAATCTTTCGACTTAGAATTTCTATCAGCCAAAACTTTAATTGTCGTACATAAATCTCCCGCGGAATTTTTAGAGCCCCTTGCTTTTGAAGCGCTCACAGAAACAGCTAATGAAATAATTTTCTCATTTTCTTTCGCAATAGTTACGGGATGAACCTCTAATCGATCAAGGTCCTCGGTCAGCATTGGAACAGATATCACACCAGTCGTATTTTTTATCATAAAATTTATAGCATCATCTGTGACAAGAGATCCAGCGATAATGAGATTTCCTTCGTTTTCCCTGTCCTCGTCATCAACGACAACTAAGGCGTTTCCTTTTTTGAAATCTTCAATCGCACTTTCTATTGAATCAAATCTGATATCTGGGAGGTTCATTTTTTTGTATTCTGTGCGACATATTTAGCAACTAGATCAAATTCGATATTAACTAGATTTCCCTCTACTAAAGAACCTAAAGTTGTGTGAGCCATAGTAATTGGGATTAAGGATACTTCAACCCAATTCTCACCATCCTTATTCATGATGTTACTGATGGTTAAAGAAACTCCATCTATGGAAATAGATCCCTTACTGACAACTAAATTGGCAAATTTTTCATCGATTGCGACTCTTAATACTGACCAGTTATCAGATTTTGCTATTTTTACAACTTTACCTGTTGTATCAATATGTCCTGAAACTTGATGTCCGCCTACTAAATCCTGCAGCTTGGCTGATTGCTCAATATTTACAGATGATCCTTTAATAATTTTACTTATTTTGGTCTTATCTAACGTTTCAGAAATTGCTGTGAAAGTTAAAGAATCTTGATTAACTTTCTCAACAGTCAAACAAATACCAGCAATTGCTATGCTGTCGCCGATCTTAGAATTTGAATTTAAGTCATTACAATCAACTTGCAATTGAACAGAATTATCTGACAATTTGTGGACTTGTACCACAGTTCCAACTGACTGAACAATTCCAGTGAACATAACCCCAACTTAGCCTTTTAGCGCAAAGAAACCTTTATCCGAAGATCTTTACCTACTAATCCAACACTACTTATCTTATATTCGCGATTTGAATTCGCCTGCAAAATTTCTTCGACAAGTGCTTTTCCTTGGCCGATTATGGTTGGTGCCACATATAAGACCATTTCATCCACTAAGTCATGATCGAGAAAATCTTTGAGTAATTTCGAGCCAGTCTCTAACAGAACAGTTCTGACATCGAGTCTAAGTAAGTCCTCCAAAATTAATCTAGGTGTACGTTTACCAGTAAACATTGTTGGAGCTGAATTATCATGAATGAAATAATCTTGGGGTATTTCTCTATCGCCAACAATGTATCTTATTGGTTGATAAGCATTTTTTAGTCTTTTCGGGTATCTAACAGTCAACCTAGGGTTATCCAATAGAACAGTTCCTGTTCCACTAATAATTGCGTCGCATCCATTTCTTATTTGATGCACTTCCAATTCAACATCTTTACCAGTGATTCTGAAGCGTTTATTTGTCTTATCATCAATTTTGCCATCTAAGGTCATGGCAATTTTAGCTGTCACAAATGGTCGGTTCAGTTCAAAAGATTTTAGCCATCGATTATTTATGTTCTCAAATTTCTTTGGTGTTTTAACAAAATTAACTTCCACACCATTTGATTTTAAAAATTCAACACCACCCTGAGCAATCGGATTTGGATCGACTTGGGAGTAAACCACACGCTTGATACCTCTATTTATGATTTCAACGCAACATGACGGATTCTTTCCAATATGGTTACATGGGCAAAGACTTACAAACATTGTTGCACCTTTGGCTTTTCCTCTGGCTTTGTCTAGAGCAACTTTTTCGGCATGAGGACTTGCATAACCTTCATGAAATGATTTAGCAACTGCTAAACCGGATTTATCTACAATTACTGCACCTACTCTAGGATTTTTTTTCACACTGATAGGAATCAATGACTGTTCCGCGGCAACACTTAGCCAATAAATATCAGATTGATGCGCCATACTTTAAGACTTAGCACCTTTCATCGCTAGTTCTCGAAGTTCTTTCATAGCAAAACTTGGGTCTGCTGCAGAAAACGCTGCAGAACCCACAACTAAGAAATCTGCTCCTGCCCGTGCAGAATCTTTAATAGTTTTATATCCAATGCCACCATCAACTTGAACCCACAATTTAAGTTTTTCGGAATTAATGATCGATCTTGCTTGCCTTACTTTATCTAACATATCGTCCATAAAAGATTGACCACCAAATCCAGGTTCAACAGTCATTACTAACAAAACATCTATATCGTTTAAAAATTCTTTTACGTCAGATAAAGGAGTTTTGGGTTTGATAGCTAAACCAACTCTAGATTTCATTGCGTGTAATTCCTTTATTAATCTCGCTGAATCCTTAGCCGCCTCATAATGAAAAGTAACCGAATCTGCGCCAGCTTCAACATATTGAGGTGCCCATTTGTCAGGATTTTCGATCATTAGATGTGCATCTAAAGGTCTGACCTTTTTTTTCGACAAACTATCTAAAACATTTAACCCAAAACCTAAATTGGGAACAAAATGGTTATCCATGATATCAACATGAATCCAGTCAGCTGAGGCACTGACAGATTTAATCTCTTCCTCTAGTTTATTTATATCAGCATTTAATATACTCGCCGCAATTTTTACTTCCATGGCTTAAGAATACTTCCTATTAGGTAATTTCAATGCAAGTCATAGGTATTTTATCAACTTTAGGAGAACTGCAAGATGGATTTATCTTGAATTCCATTGATCCAAGAAAATGCATCCATCTGTTTCTTTCCCTCAGGAATGATTTGCTTTAAAACAATCACACCCTCACCACAACCTACAAGAACCATCTTATTTTTGACTAAAATTTTACCTGGTTTTAAATCAACAATCTCGCCAGATTTATCAATTTCAAGTATTTTTATTTTCGATAGTTCTAAATTTGTCCAAGCACAGAGATTATAGGATCCAGCATTTACTAAGTTGATAATGTTTTCTGATCTATCCGACCATTTGATTTGCATTTCTTTATCATCAATTTTTGCCGCTGTACTGGAGTGTCCAGTTTGTTTTGTAGTTTTCAGTTGCCCTGATTCATATTTTTTCAGAATTGAAACAATATAATTTGCAGAGATTTCTGTTAAATCATGAAGGGTTTTTTGATAGTTTGTTGAGGATTCTCTTTTATAGAAGATTTGACTAATTATTGGTCCAGTATCAAGGCCTTCATCTATTTTAAAAATTGTTACTCCAAGATCAGTCTTTCCCTGCATTATTGCTCTTTGTATGGGTGCGGCTCCCCGTAAATCAGGCAATACAGAAAAATGAATATTTACCCATCCAAACTTAATTTTATCCAAAATATTCTGGGGCAAAATTTGACCAAATGCAACCACGATTGCAATATCGGCTTTTAATTCAACTAAATGTTTATCAAAATATTCTTTTGTTATTTTCGCAGGAGTGAAAATCGGTAACTTATTGGATTTAGCATAAGCTGAAACTTCTGATTCAGTTAAATCTTGGCCTCTACCTTTTTTTCGAGCGGGTTGGCTTACGACTCCTACAACTTGGTGATCAGAGTTGTTTAGGGTCTCTAAGATTCGTACTGCACTTTGTGGTGTCCCTAAAAACAATATCTTCATCTTTAGAGCGATAATCCAAAGGTTTCGTGCGGACTTATTTTCACAACTGGTTTATCGAGTCCAAACCATTCTGCTTCTCTGATTGCTTTCATTGCCATCTTTCGTGTTTCTGTATCTAATCTGTCGACGAATAAGATTCCGTCAAGATGATCGGTTTCATGTTGAATACATCTTGCTAATAATTCTGATCCTTCAATCACGACGTCTTCTCCATACATATTTTTTCCTCTGGCAATAACTCCATAAGATCGATGTGTATTAAATGCCATTCCTGGAACAGATAAACAGCCCTCATCTCCATCTTGAGTGTTATCAGAAAGATGAAGCACAGGATTTATCAAGTGACCTGGTCTATCTTCTTCTACACAATAAGTAAAAACTCTTAAAGAAACTCCAACTTGTGGTGCAGCTAAACCAACTCCAGGGGCCTCAAGCATCGTTTCAGTTAAATCTTTGACAAGTTGGCGGATTTCTTTATCAAATTCTTTGACTTCATCTGCTTTTTTCGTTAACACGGGATCACCAAAAAGCCTTATGTTTTTTACACTCATAGTTAATCTTTCTTTTTGGCGATTACTTAAATACTAATCGATATCGTAAGCATTAACATGAGCGCGCACAGGTTTGGTTCTAGCAGCGCTAAACTTAATGATTTCTGCTCGAATTTTATTGAGTGTGTCAGATACTTTGGGCGTGGCTATAACGATTTGAGCTAGTTCTTCTTTCTCAAAAATTCTTGGTCCTAGAATCGAAATCTGCTCATCGCTTTTAAACAACTCGTTCAACTGAGAAATCTCAACTAAATCACCTTTGAGGGATATGGTTTGAAGGCTTGGGTGCAGTTTTGTGTCGTGTCTTAGTTTTCGTTCACTATTTATCAACCAGTTAGGATCTCGTTTTATTAAACATTGCACAACTCTATTTGTTGAATCACTAGTTATATATACTTTTCCACCTTCAGATTGAGGCTTGACAAGACTAAATAAGTTGATCCATTTCCTTAAGCATTCCTCAGTTGCAGCCAAAGATGGAACACCGAGTAGTAAATAAGCATCAAGTAGAACTGCGGCACTGTAACCAGTAATTTCTTTTGGTTCGGCCCCCGGTGTTGCCACGATTATTGAATTATTAGTGTCAACTTGTCGCAGTATCGAACTGCCACCCGAAGTTAGGATTTTTACACCAGGAAATGATTTACCTAGCTCTTCAACTGTCTTTGTCTGACCAATTACAGTGATTCTAAAATCTTTAGAATCACAGAATTTGCATTTCCACTTACTGGCAATTCTTGCACACCACTTACATTCTGGAGCACTATTTTTTTGTTTCAAAATAAGTGGTCCATTGCAATCAACACATCGTGCACTTTCCTTGCAATTTGAGCATTGCAGGTTGCTCGAATATCCCAGTCTTGGAACTTGAATGAGTACGTTTCCATTTTCCAGGCCGTCTTTGATTACCTGCCATGCTTTACTAGGTATTCGTTTAACGCGTTCAGTTGGATCAGAAGTTGAATTATCTAACGTTAAAACTTGTGGCCAATACTTGTTGGATTGATAATCTTGAATTGAAATTCTATCAATTTGTTTTTGGTTTATTAGTTCGTTAACTGCAATGCTTTCTGATTTTCCAAAAGCAATAAATTCACATTTACATATTTTTGCTCTAGTTATTGCCACTTCACGGGCATTCCAATAAGGAGATTGTGGAGAAAAATAATTCTCATCAGCATCATCCCAAATGGCAATGAGCCCAAGATTTGAAAGTGGAGAAAAAACTGCATTTCTAGTTCCTACTACAACATCAATATTTTGTCTCAGAATGTCTAGAAATGCCTGGTATCGAACTCCTGCTTCTTGTTCGGCACTTAAGATTCTTACATTTATATCTGAATTACTATTCTTAATCTTTTGAACAAAATCTTCAACTGAGGTTATGTTGGGAAACATAACCAAACTTTGCTTATTTGCTTTTTTTTGATTTTCAATTTTTTGCATAATTTCTTGCTCAAAAGATAATCTTGGGGGGAAAGTAATAGAGGAAAAACTAAAATTATCATTTGGTTCGTTCTTAGTGATCTTTAAAATTTCTGTATGATTTTTTTCAATTTTTGCTTGTCGTGGAGGTATTGCAAATCTCAAAACATCACATAAATTTCCTAAGAAATGATCAGCCACGACTTGGCACAGAGCTAATACATCTGGTGTTAACACCGGATAATTTGATATGACTTTTGATATGGGAGCTAACTTTTTATGATGACTTGTAAGTTGGGTTCTGTCTACAACCCAAGCTTCCATATTTCGATTCGAGAACTTTACCTTTACTTTAGTTCCAGGCTGACAACTTTCGGAAAGTTCTTCTGGAATCTCATAATCAAATAATCTGTCAAGGTGTGGCAATGGACTATCAATTACAACTCGAGCAATATTTAAGTGTCGCGACATATAGCGCCTACACTCCTTGAGCTTTGATTTTTAAGATATCGCAGATTTAAGTGCTTCTGCTCTATCTGTTTTCTCCCAAGTAAAGTCTTTATCTTCTCTTCCAAAATGTCCATATGCCGCAGTTTTTCGATAGATTGGTCTTTTTAAATCAAGATCTCTAATTATTGCTGCAGGACGAAGGTCAAAAACTTTCAAAATTGCTTGTTGAATTTTCTCATCACTCACGATTCCAGTACCAAAAGTTTCAACAAAAACTCCCACCGGTTGCGCTTTGCCAATGGCGTAAGCAACTTGCACCTCACATCTTGTTGCTAATCCCGCTGCAACCACATTTTTTGCAACCCATCTCATTGCATAGGCAGCAGATCTATCAACCTTTGATGGATCTTTACCAGAAAATGCACCACCACCATGTCTACTCATGCCACCATAGGTGTCAACAATTATTTTTCTACCAGTTAATCCAGCATCACCCATTGGTCCACCTATTTCAAATTTTCCAGTTGGGTTCACAAGTAATTTGTAATTTGATATGTCTAGTTTTACGTCTAAATCTTTAAGAACAGGTTCAACAACATACTTCTTAACATCTGGTGATAATTGTTTATCTAAACTAATATCAGCCTCGTGTTGTGATGAAACAACTATGGTGTCAAGGCGGATTGGTCTATTTTCCTTGTCATATTCAATTGTTACTTGAGTTTTACCATCTGGTCTTAAATATTTTATCGTTCCATTTTTTCTTACTTCAGTTAGTTTTTCTGCTAAACGGTGAGCTAAATAGATTGGAAGTGGCATCAATGTTTTTGTGTCAGTGCAGGCATAACCAAACATCAATCCTTGGTCTCCGGCACCTTGTCGATCAAGCGGATCTTGGGATCCTGTTCTTTCTTCAAGAGCGTCATCAACACCTTGAGCAATATCTGGTGACTGCTTACCAATGGATACTGAAACGCCACAAGAATTTCCATCAAAACCTTTAATTGAACTGTCATAACCAATTTGTGTCACAACTTGTCTGATAATTTCAGGAACATCTGAATAACCAGATGTTGTTACTTCGCCAGCAACATGAACTTGTCCCGTAGTTATTAATGTTTCAACGGCAACGCGACTATTAGAGTCTTGTCTGAGCATGTCATCAAGAATTGAGTCACTAATCTGGTCCGCAATTTTGTCCGGGTGTCCTTCTGTCACAGATTCAGAAGTAAACAAGCGACCACTCATTTAAAGTAACCTTTCCTGTTTGAAAATATTTTGTTTGAGTCACACAAGGTCGGGCCCGACCGGACTTATTCGTACCTAGGCTACTTTAGCCAAGTCCTTGACAATGAAGTCCCAGATACCATCGGCGAGTGTTAATTTATCTGATTTTGGCAAATTAATCGTTGTTTTATGAGTGACCAAAATCGCTTGATTGTCATCGGTTCCTATCCCTTGATGTTCAGAAACACTATTAGCAATAATCAGATCTACATTTTTTCTAGTTAATTTCTCCATTGCCATTGAAATTAATTCATCGCTATTTGAAACAGTTTCAGCTGCAAAGCCCACTAAATACTGTTTGCTTGTTCGTTTTTTGCCAAGTGTTGAAAGGATATCTTCAGTTTCTTCTAATACTAGATTTAGTTGGTTTGTGTTCTTTTTTATTTTTTTATCAGTAGGGTTCTTCACGTAATAATCTGCCACAGCAGCATTCATAATCACAACATCATTTGAGGCAGCCCGTAATTGCATAACTTCAGACATTTCATGGGTTGAGTTGGCCGAAATAAATTCAACTCCTGCAGGAATCGGTACCGTCAAATTGGCACCAACAAGAGTGACCTTCGCACCTCTGCTCAGAGCTGAAATCGCCAAAGCAACACCTTGTTTGCCGCTAGCTCGATTTCCAATGAAACGAATTGGATCAATAGATTCTCTTGTTCCACCAGCAGAGATTAAAACATTAAAACCAGATAAATCTTTTGGTAACTCAGCTGATTTTCTATTTATTACCTGTTTTACAACTCGAGCAATTTCAATTGGCTCAGGTAGTCTTCCCACCCCTTGATCTTCACCAGTTAAGTGTCCAACTCCTGGTTCTAAAACTAAGTATCCTCTTTTTCTTAATGTGGCAACATTTTCTCTTGTCGCAGCGTTGTCCCACATTTCAGTATGCATCGCAGGACACAAAATAACAGGACATTTTGCTACTAAGAGAGTTGCTAACAAAGCATCATTGGCAAATCCGTAAACCAAATGAGCTAAGAAATCTGCTGTAGCAGGTGCGACCACAATAGTGTCAGCGCTTTTTGCTAACTGAACATGTTCAACATTGTGTGCTTGGTCCCAAATATCTGTTATCACCGGTTTTGCACTTAGTGCTGCAAAAGTTGTTTCACCAACGAATTTTAATGCACTACTTGTTGCAATTACCTGAACGTCTAAATCTTGATCTCTTAATCTTCTAATAAGATCTGCTGACTTGTAAGCAGCTATTCCACCAGTAACACCTAACACAACCAAAGGTCGAGACATTGTTTCTCCGACTTAACTGATTGGATGTTTCTTAAGCGGGGGTTTCTTCAGTTGGGTTTGCTTCCCCATCTTGAATCGCTTCTACTTGAACTTCTTCAGAAGTAATTTCTGCAGTTTCGTCAAATGAATCTTGGTAAACTCCAGCAAAAGAATTGTCATAACCTGCGTCATATCTTTGTTGAGCTTGAATCGCAGCAAGTCTTCTTTGCTCTAGTTCAGCTTCTTCCTGGGCAAGAACTTCTGGATCAACATGTTCTGTTTTTAATAATTTTGAGTTAATTTCACGTAAAGCTATTGATAATGGTTTTTCTTGAAGTTGGGTGTCCACCAAAGGTCCAACATATTCAAGTAATCCTTCTCCAAGTTGAGAATAATAAGCATTGATTTGTCTTGCACGCTTGGCGGCATAGATTACTAATTGATATTTAGATCCTGCTGTCTCTAACAAATCATCAATAGGAGGATTTGTGATTCCTTCTGGACGAAGACTAGTTGCCACAGTTAATTAGAACCTTTCAAATGAATTTGATATCTCTTAGGTGAGATTTAATAACCTTATCAGTTGCTCCACCGCGGATTGAACATCCTCGTTAATTACCACAGCATCGAACTCATTTTCAGCCTCAATCTCACTTGTTGCCACTTTTAGCCTTAGTTCCAACTCCTCAGGTTTTTCTGTGCCCCTCTCGATAAGGCGACGCTTCAACTCATCAATTGATGGAGGTTTAAGAAAAATCATGAACGCATCTGGCATTGATTCTTTTACTTGTCTTGCACCTTGCAGGTCAATTTCTAAGATCACAACTTGATTTTTATTTAATCTGTCTTCAACTGGTTTTCTGGGTGTACCATACCAAGCACCCGCAAACTCTGCATATTCAAGCAGATTCCCATTGGTTGCCTCGTTTTTAAATTCTTTATCACTTAAAAAAACGTAATGATCATCATGTTTCTCTTCTGGTCTTGGTTTTCTTGTAGTGGCAGATACTGATAAAAATACTTGCGGCTTTTGTCTTACTAGTTCTCTTACAACTGTTCCCTTACCAACTCCTGATGGTCCTGCTAGGACAACAAGTTTTGATTTCACGAACTAAATTCCGCAAGCAGAGCACTTATTTGATGTGGACCAAGTCCACGTAATCTTCTGCTTTGAGCAATCCCAATTCGATCCATCAAATTTTCTGCTCTTATTTTGCCAACCCCAGGCATTGATTCCAGTAACGCTATAACTTTCATTTTACTTACCGCTTCATCGCTATGAATGCGATTAAATGCATCAGATAAAGTCAACTGTCCTGATTTGAGTTTCTCCCTTAACTCGGCCCTTACTTTTCGAGCTGCTGCTGCCTTTAAAAGCGCTGCGGCACGTTCTTCTTTGGTAAGGGTTGGTAAGGCCATGGCGTTATCTTGGCACGTTCTAAGACTTGGAAGCAACACAGGTAGTCATGACAAAATTTTATTTACTTGCTCGCTTATAGTTTTTGCCGCTAACACAATATCTTTAGCCCCAGTTATGGGTCTGCCAATCACTAATAAATCTGCACCAGCTTTAATAGCATCTTCTGGTGTGGCAGTTCTTTGCTGATCGTTTGCCTCGATGCCTAATGGCCTGATGCCAGGGGTAATTAAAATTATCTCGCTTCCAACACTTTTTCTTATTTCACTTACTTCTTGAGGACTACAAACTATGGCTCTTGCCCCTGCTGCCACAGATAGTTTTGCCAGATTTACCGCCGCAGTAATTGGGTCATCTTTAAACCCAATTTGGGATAAATTCTTTTGATCAATTGAGGTTAATATTGTTACCGCAACTATTAACGTTTCTGGAACTTCTTGCGATGCTACCTTTATCATTTCGGTTCCACCAGATGCATGTACAGTTAAATACTTTGGATTTAAATCCTTAATCGATTTGCAAGCACCTCTGACTGTTGCTGGGATGTCATGTAATTTAAGGTCTAGGAATATTTCACAATCAGTATTTGCTTTTATTTTTGAAATAGCAGATTTACCATCTCTTAGATAGGTTTCTAGTCCTATTTTTAAAGTTGAAACAAAAGGGGTAACCTTTAAAGCCCAATCACAAGCAGTATCTAAATCGGGAGCATCTAGAGCTAAAGCAATCGGTGCTTTCATTTAAATTAACTCTTCGTGGGCTGCATTAATTATTTCTGCAAGGCTTCTTAGTCCCTTATCTTGCAAAATTTGGGCAACTTCATCATGAACTCTGACACACGCTTCAGGATCGTTAAATACTGTTGTGCCCACACTTACCGCATTTGCTCCTGCGGCAAAAAATTCAACTGCATCTCGCCCGCTTCGAATTCCACCCATACCAATTATTGGAATATTTGGTAACGCTTTCCTAATTTGATAAACGCATCTCACAGCAACAGGTCTGATAGCTGGACCTGATAATCCCCCAGTCTTGCCACTTAAACGAGGTAACAAAGTGTCGGTGTCTATCACCATTCCCAATAACGTGTTAATGACACTTAATCCATCAGCACCTGCTTTGACAACTGATTTGGCAATTTCGGTTATATCTGTTACATCAGGTGAGAGTTTTGCAAACAATGGCATACTTGCTGAAACATTTCTTCTCACATTATTTATCACATCAGCTGCTGCATAAGGATCGCACGCAAATACTTGACCTCTATTTTCAACATTAGGACAAGAGATGTTTACTTCAATTCCTATCACACCTGGAATGTCTCTTAACTTATCTGCAACTTTGCCAAATTCTTCAACATTATTTCCCGCTATGGAAACAATAGTTTTGGCACCTTTTTGATTTAACCAAGCCAAATCTTTCTCAATAAAATCATCAATCCCCGGGCCTTGTAATCCAATTCCGTTTAACATCCCACTTGGTGTTTCTGCCATTCTGGGAGTTGCTCGCCCAGATCTGGGTTCTAACATCACACTTTTTGTTACCACAGCACCAATAGTTGAGATATCAATAAATTGATCTAGTTCTTTACCTGCAGCAGCACATCCAGAGGCAGTTAAAACTGGGGACTCAAGTCTTAATTTAGCTAACTCAATAGACATATCAACTGATGTTCTTTTGGGAACTCTTTTCATCAATTAACACCCTCAACTGGTGCTCCCCAAGTATCACTTGGAATTTTTCCAACTTGGTCCCAACGAACTTTATCTCCCTTGAAAGCTGGCCCATCAACACAAGAACGAAGCATTCTCGTTATTCCATCATCACCAATTATTGGAAGAACACAAGTCATGCAGACACCAATTCCACATGCCATTGATTCTTCAACACTTGTTTGAGAAACAATTCCATGCATATTGGCAACATTTGCAACTGCTTCTAACATCTTCATTGGACCACAGGCATAAATAACTGCAGCGTTTGATTTTTTTATAACTTCTGGAAGTGCATCGGTAACTTGTCCCATTTGACCAGAAGTGCCATCATCTGTTGTAACAGTTAACGTCGTACTTATTCTTCTTGCTTCCAACATTCCAAATAGTTTTTCTTGAGTTGATGCCCCGAGAATAAAATCAACACGACATCCACGTGCTGTTAAAGCTTCGGCCAATGTGAACAAAGGTGCTGCGCCATAGCCTCCTCCTACTAATACACAAGGAACAGGATCTTTAGGTAAACTAAATGGTTTTCCAAGTGGACCTACTAAATTTATTGCATCATTTCGCTTCAAATTTGCTAAGTAATCTGTGCCTGGACCGTGTGGTGAAATTACAATATCTACAGTTCCACCATAAACACCGCGATCATTAACTTGATAAATGCTAAACGCTCTTCGAAGTATCAAGGAACTTCTCTCATCACCAATTGCTACTGCTACAAAATTGCCTGGTTTAAATTCTTTAGGCATATCAGCAGCTGTTGCTGTTAAGACAAAGTAATTGCCAACTTTTTTATTGTCGACAACAGTTCCTTTATGAACAATTGGCATCAATTACCATTTTCTTTATAAAAATCAATTCGTAGTTTTGACAATTCTTGTGCCCATTCTTGCAACGATTTCACACTAAATCCAGTCTTTTGCAGTGCCTCAATTCCTGCTACCGCAGCTTTGAGTCCTTGAGATGTTGTTATACAAGGAACACTTCTCTTGGTCGCAGCAGTTCTTATCTCATATCCATCGGTTCTGGTTCCCCCTCCATGAGGAGTGTTAACAACCAAATCAATATCACCATTCATGATTGCTTGAGTTGTGGTGATTTCACCTGCTATTGGTCCGTCTTGAACTTTTCGTAAAACCTTTGACTTAATTCCATGTCGGGAAATAAAATCTGCTGTTCCCTTCGTGGCATAAAAATTGAAACCTAGTTGTTCAAGTTTCTTTATGGCAATAATCATGTTTTCTTTATCTTTATCTGCAGCAGATACAAAAACGTTGCCTTTGAGAGGCAATCCCCCTGCATATGCTCCACTTTGAGATTTGGCAAATGCCATACCAAAACTTGAATCTATTCCCATTACTTCACCAGTTGATTTCATCTCAGGACCTAGTACAGAATCCACTCCTGTAAATCTTCCAAAAGGTAAAACTGCTTCTTTAACAGCAATTGGTGCGCCCTTTATTTGGTCTGCTCCATCACCAAATTTAGGTAGCACTCCTTCTGCTCTTAACTGTTTAATGCTTGTTCCAAGCATGATGCGCGAACAGGCTTTTGCAAGGGAAATACCTGTTGCTTTTGAAACAAACGGCACAGTTCTAGATGCTCTTGGATTTGCTTCCAACACATACAAAACGTTTTCAGAAATTGCGTACTGCACATTTAGTAACCCAATAACACCAACACCGGTTCCTATCGCAAAAGTACTTTTTCTTATTTCTTCAATTTGTGCTTTAGAAAGTGAAATCGGTGGAAGTGAACAAGCACTATCTCCAGAATGAATACCTGCTTCTTCGATGTGTTCCATAATGCCACCTAGAAACATCTCGTTGCCGTCAAATAATGCATCAACGTCAATTTCTAAAGCTTCGTCAAGAAATCGATCGACCAACACAGGGTGATCTGGTGTTATTTCAGTTGCTCTTTCAATATATTGCGCCAGATTTTTTTCATCATAAACAATTTCCATACCCCGTCCACCGAGCACATATGAAGGTCGAACCAATACGGGATAGCTAATTCTTGAAGCTATTTCTTTTGCTTCCTCAAACGATGCAGCCATTCCGTGAGCTGGAGAGATCAGATTTGCTTTGTCTAATACTTTTCCAAATGCACCACGTTCTTCAGCTAAATGGATTGCTTCAGGGCTAGTTCCTACTATTGGCACACCATTATCTTTTAGTTTCTGTGCTAAACCAAGCGGAGTTTGTCCGCCTAATTGAACAATGACACCTAAAACATTGCCAGACTTTTGTTCGGCGTGAACTATTTCCAAAACATCTTCAAGTGTTAATGGTTCGAAATAGAGACGATCTGATGTGTCGTAATCTGTTGAAACAGTTTCTGGGTTGCAATTAATCATGATAGTTTCATATCCAGCCATTTTAAGTGTCTGGGCGGCGTGAACACAGGAATAATCAAACTCAATTCCTTGACCTATTCGGTTTGGTCCAGAGCCTAGAATTATTACTTTGTCTTTACTTGATTTCACAACTTCGGATTCTTGATCGTAGCTTGAATAATGGTAAGGAGTTTTGGCTTCAAATTCTGCAGCACAGGTATCAACAGTTTTATAAACTGGTCTTACATTTAAATCATGACGCAATTGCCTTATTTTTGTCTCTGAAGTGTTTGTAATTTGAGCGATTTGTATATCAGAAAAACCATGTTGCTTCACATATTTTAAGTAATCTGCACCAATATCCTTAGTGGCAGCTAATTCTTTTGCAATTTCATTTATTAATTGGATTTGATCTAGTAACCACGGGTCAATTTCAGTACTTGAATGCATCTGAGAAACTGTTGCTCCTGCCCACATTGCTCTTTGAATTGTGTTAATTCGTCCATCAGTTGGCCTTTTAGATTTTTTAATCAGCTCTTCAATTTTTTCTTTCACTGGTGAAAAATCAAAATTTGCATCTTTTTTCTCTAAACTTCGCAAAGACTTCTGCAAAGCTTCCGAGAAATTTCTGCCAATAGCCATAGCTTCGCCAACACTTTTCATGTGTGTTGTCAAAGTTGTATCAGCTCCTGGAAATTTTTCGAAAGCAAATCTGGGAATTTTCACAACCACATAGTCAAGTGTGGGCTCAAAAGAAGCTGGAGTCTCCTTGGTGATGTCATTTGGTATTTCGTTAAGTGTGTAACCAATAGCAAGTTTTGCAGCAATTTTTGCAATTGGAAATCCTGTTGCTTTAGACGCTAATGCTGAGGAACGTGAGACTCGTGGATTCATTTCGATCACAATCATGCGACCATCTTCAGGATTTATGGCAAATTGTATATTGCAACCACCTGTGTCAACACCAACTTCTCTAATAACGTCAATTGCGACATCTCGCATGTGTTGAAACTCTCTGTCTGTCAAAGTCATTGCAGGAGCAACTGTTATGGAATCTCCAGTGTGAACGCCCATTGGGTCAAAATTTTCTATTGAACAAATAATTACCACATTGTCATGATGATCTCGCATTAATTCAAGTTCGAATTCTTTCCAACCAATGATGCTTTCTTCTAATAAGACTTCGCTGGTTGGTGAAGCTTGCAAACCTGATGCAACAAATCTGATTAAGTCTTCTTGGTTATAGGCAATGCCTGAGCCTGCCCCTCCCATTGTGAAAGAAGGTCTTACTACAAGTGGATAACCCAAAACTTCAGCAGACTTCAAACACTCTTCAAGTGAATGACATATTTCACTCTGCGCAGATTGTGCACCAATTTTTGCCACAATTTGTTTAAATTTTTCCCTATTTTCACCTCGTTCTATTGCTTCAACTTTGGCGCCAATTAATTCAACATTATATTTTTTCAATATTCCTTCATGATGAAGTGCCATTGCGGCATTTAGTGCAGTTTGACCACCTAGTGTTGGCAATATCGCATCAGGCTTCTCTTTAATAATTATTTTTTCTAAAATGTCTGTGGAAATTGGTTCGACATATGTCGCATCAGCAAATTCAGGATCAGTCATTATGGTTGCAGGATTACTGTTTAAAAGAATTACTCTTATGCCCTCTGCTTTGAGAACACGACAAGCTTGAGTTCCCGAGTAATCAAATTCGCAAGCCTGCCCAATAACTATTGGGCCAGAACCGATTACCAAAACTGAGTTAATATCTTTTCTTTTAGGCATTATTTTTATCCATCAACTGGGTGAACCTGTCAAATAAGTACTCAGCATCATGTGGACCTGCTGCTGCTTCAGGGTGATACTGCACACTAAAAGCAGGCTTATCTTTAAGGACAAGTCCTTCAACAACATTGTCGTTTAAACAAATGTGGCTTACTTCTACTCGCCCAAAATCTGTGTCAGTTATTTGATCAATTGGTGCTTTAACAGCAAACCCATGATTGTGTGTTGTTATCTCAACTTTTCCAGTCGATCGATCCAACACTGGTTGATTTATTCCCCTGTGACCAAATGTTAATTTATATGTTTCAAAACCAACAGCTCTTCCAAGTATTTGATTTCCAAAACAGATACCAAATAGTGCTCTATTTGCTTTTAATATCTCTTGGGTAACCGCAATTGAATGTTTAGCAGTTTCAGGATCCCCAGGACCATTGCTGATAAACACCCCATCTATTCCTGCTGCTAAAACTTCATCAGCTGATGCGCTAACTGGAACAACTGTTAATTCCACTCCTCTTTTTGTTAGGTTTTTGAGGATTCCATTTTTCATTCCTAAATCAATTGCTGCTACTTGATACTTTTTCTTTCCCATCGCCGGGACTACAAATGACTCTTTGGTTGAAACCATCCCACACAAATCAGCCCCTTTCATAAGGGGTGAATTCTTTACTTTATTTAGAAAATACTCATTTGATTTCTCCTGAATATTTTGTGAAAAAATACCTGCTCTCATTGCACCTTTATCTCTTAAGTGTCTGGTTAATGCACGAGTGTCAATACCGGCAATTCCAATTATTTTTTGATTTTCTAACTCTTGATCAAGTGATCTCTTAGCTCTCCAATTAGATGCAATTCGAGAAGGATCTCGTACTACATAACCTGAAACCCAAATTCTCGATGATTCATCATCCTCATCATTTATTCCAGTATTTCCAATGTGCGGTGCTGTTTGAATAACAATTTGTTGATAATAAGAAGGATCAGTAAGTGTTTCTTGATAACCTGTCATTCCAGTTGTGAAAACGGCTTCCCCAAATGTCTCACCAACCGCACCAAATGCTCTGCCTCTAAATATCGCTCCATCTTCTAGAACCAGAAGTGCCGGTGTAAAAATCATTTTTGTACTTGACCACTTTTCATTGTAAATTTTCCACGAAAGATTGTATGAACCACTTTACTTTTTAAGGTCATGTCATGAAACGGGTTATTTGAGCTCAAAGAATGCGTATCGTGAGCATCAACTTTCCATGAAGCCTTTGGGTCAACAATGCACAAGTTTGCCAACTCATTTTCAGCTATTGGTCGACCATGATCACTTAACTGGCCAATTTCAGCTGGTTTCTCACTCATTACTCGGGCCACATCTGACCAACTCATAAGTTTTGTCTCAACCATGGCAGTTGCCACCACTGAAAGTGCTGTTTCTAAACCAGTCATTCCAAAACTAGAAGAACTCCATTCACCTTCTTTATCTTCTGTTGGATGAGGTGCATGATCTGTTGCCACAACATCAATTACACCTTGCGCTAAAGCCTTTCTTAATTCTTGAATATCTTTATCTGTTCTAAGTGGTGGATTGACTTTAAATTTTGCATCATAGCTTTGACAATGAACTTCACTTAAGAATAAATGGTGAGGAGTAACCTCGGCAGTGACATTAACTTTCTTCTCTTTTGCCCATCGTAAAATTTCAACAGTTCCCGCAGTCGAAGCATGACAGATATGCAACTTTGACTTGACATGTTCAGTTAACAAAACATCTCTAGCTACAATTGCTTCTTCAGCAACAGCCGGCCAGCCTGTTAGTCCTAATTTGCCAGATAGTTCAGATTCATTCATTTGTGCATTTTGAGTAAGTCTTGGGTCTTGTGCATGTTGGGCAATAACTCCGTCAAATGCTTTAACGTATTCCAGGGCTCTGCGCATAAGTATGGAATCTGAAACACAAAACCCATCATCGCTAAAAATTCTGACACGAGCAGTCGACTCTGCCATGGCAGAAAGTTCTGCCAAGTTTTCTCCTTTTAAGCCAACAGTTACCGCCCCAACGGGATAAACATCAACTAATCCAACTTTTCTTCCCAAATTCCAAACCTGTTCAACAACTCCTGCTGTATCTGCTACGGGCAAAGTATTTGCCATGGCATGGACCGCAGTAAATCCACCTCGCGCAGCTGCGGCACTTCCGGTTGCAACAGTTTCAGCATCTTCTCTACCAGGCTCTCTTAAGTGAGTGTGCAAATCAACTAAACCTGGCAAAACGATTAAACCTGTTAAATCAAAAACTTCTGCTTTGTCATCTTTAATTGAATTTCCTGGCGCAACTTTTACAATTAGATCCTTCTCAATCAAAATGTCAACGTTTTTTTCACCTTTCAATGACCCATTCTTAAGTAAAATACTCATCTAGTTATTTTCACCACTCTCATTATTAGTTCCCCCAAGTAATAGATACAAAACTGCCATTCGAACACTTACTCCATTGGCCACTTGTTCAATCACCACAGAATTAGTACTATCAGCAACTTCTGCAGTTATTTCCATTCCTCTATTCATAGGTCCAGGATGTAAAACTAGAGCATGTTTTTGCATAGTTTTTAATCTTTGTGCATTTAAACCAAAATTTCTTGAATACTCTCTGGTGGTGGGGAAATAGGCAGCATTCATTCTTTCTTGTTGAACTCTTAACATCATTACTGCATCAACTTTTGGTAAAACTTCATCTAGGTCATAGGAATATTCACCATTCCAAGAATCAATACCAACAGGCAACAAAGTTGGTGGGGCAACCATGATTGGAGTTGCGCCTAAAGTTTTCAATAATATTGCATTACTTCTTGCTACCCTGCTGTGCAAAATATCTCCCACTATGGCAATCTTTAAACCTTTTAAATCACCTTCATTATTTTTTAAATGTTTCCTTATTGTGTAGGCGTCAAGTAAAGCTTGGGTGGGATGTTCATGGGTACCATCACCAGCGTTAATCACGATTGCATCAATCCAGTTTTTTGTCGCCAATAAATAAGGTGCCCCTGAAGATCCATGTCTGATTACAACAGCATCTGCACCCATTGATTGCAAAGTTTGTGCTGTATCCTTTAAACTTTCGCCTTTCGAAACACTTGAACCTTTAGCGCTAAAATTAATAACATCAGCACTTAATCTTTTAGACGCAGCCTCAAATGAGATTCTTGTTCTAGTGCTATCTTCGAAGAATAAATTAACAACTGTCCTGCCTCTTAAAGTAGGAAGTTTTTTAACAGGGCGATCAGAAACTTGTGCTAATTCTTTAGCTGTATCAAGAACAAGCACAGCGTCTTCTGCGGTTAAGTCATGAGCTGAAACTAGGTGCTTTTTCATTGTTCACCTGCCGAAATAATTACTGATTCTTGATTTTCATCGGTATCTACCAAGAAGACTTGTACAGATTCATTCATAGAAGTAGGAATATTTTTACCTACATAATCTGCTCTGATTGGTAATTCTCGGTGACCGCGATCTATCAAAACAGCCACCTGCACCATGGCTGGTCTACCAATGTCATTTAACGCATCAAGTGCTGCTCTTATTGTTCTTCCCGAAAACAAAACATCATCAACTAAAATTACGACTTTGTGGTCAATGCCACCTTCAGGAATCTTGGTAGGGGCAAGAGCCCTTGGTGGTTTGAGCCTTAGATCATCTCGATACATTGTGATATCAAGAGAGCCAACTGGAATATTTGTCTTCTCAAATTCGGAAATCTT
>JAQCGN010000059.1 GCA_027730605.1 Actinomycetota bacterium | reverse complement strand
TTTGCCAACATTGTGCAAACAGAAATTGTTAAAAAAGTTGGTTTAAAAGATTGTCGAACCCATGCTAAAACTTGGGATCTGTTAAGAATGACACGTATGCCAGCTGTTCGAATTGAAGTGGGTTATCTAAGTAATCAAAACGATGCTGTGAAATTATCTGATGCCAATGTGAGAGATTTAATTGCTTCAAGTATTGCTGAAGCCATTGTGGCTTTCTTTGAACCCGTAAAAAACTAGTTTTTTTCTATTACATCCACAATTCTTCTTAAATCTTCTAATGTAGAAAATTCAATAATTACTTTTCCTTTAGCTTTACCCATAGTGATACTTACTCTGGTATCTAATTTGTCACCGAGTCGATCTGCTAAATCCTTTAAACCTGGTGCTTTTAGGGGCGGAAGTTTTACTCCCCCCGAACTTTTACCACCGATAATTCCAACAGAAACAATTTCTTCGGTTGCTCTGACTGAAAGACCTTCAGCCACAATTCTTGATGCAAGAGTTTCAATGTCAGCACTATCTGCCAAGCCCAATAAAGCCTTGGCATGTCCTGAGGATAAAACACCTGCGGCCACACGTTTTTGCACTCCAGAAGGCAGTTTCAATAGGCGCATTGTGTTTGTGACTTGTGGTCTAGATCTGCCTAATTTGGCTGCTAGTTCATCTTGGGTGCCACCAAAATCTTCCAGCAACTGTTGATAAGCAGCTGCTTCTTCCAAAGGATTTAATTGCGCACGATGCAAGTTTTCTAACAAAGCATCTCGAAGCATGTGATTGTCTTGGGTGTCTCTGATTAGTGCTGGAATTTTTGTGAATTCGGCAAGTTTTGCTGCCCTAAATCTTCTTTCTCCTGCCACTATTTCATATTCATTACTTCCCACATTTCTAACCACTATTGGTTGCAACAAACCTATTTCTTTTAGTGAAAAAGTTAATTCCTTTAATGATTCCTCTTCAAAAACTTGGCGGGGCTGTTTGGCATTTGGTCTAATTTGAGAAAGCTCGATTTCAGAAAAAACAATTCCAGGCACAGTGTTTAAGTTTGAATTTAAAGTTTGAGCAACAGAATTAGATGAGGTTGCAACATTATCTACTAGCTCAGTTGGAATTAAAGCACCTAATCCTCTACCTAAACCTCTTTTTGGTGCAGCCATTTTAATTTCCCCCACTATGTCGGTGCGCAAATTCTTTAGCAACTTTCACATAAGCCTGTGCCCCAGGAGATCCTGGATCATAAGTTATAACTGTTTGTTGAAAACTTGGTGCCTCACTTACTCTGACAGCTCGTGGAATTTCTGTGGTGATAACAATGTCACCAAAATGTTTTCTAACTTCTTCAGCAACTTGTTGGCTTAAATTAGTTCGAGAATCAAACATTGTTAAAACTATTGTGGCAACTTCTAGTTCTGGATTTAATTGTTTTTTAACTAAGTTAACGTTATTCATTAACTGTCCCAAACCTTCAAGTGCATAGTATTCGGTTTGTATTGGGATTAAAACTTCTTTTGCTGCGACAAGTGCATTAAGAGTTAATAAACCTAAACTTGGTGGACAATCAATAAAAACATAATCAAGTGTTTTTTTATATTTTTCTTTATGAAAATCTAAATATTTATTTAATGCTCTTTGTAATCTGTATTCGCGAGCAACAAGGGAAACTAATTCAATTTCTGCTCCAGCTAAATCAATTGTTGCCGGTGCGCAATAAAGATTTTCAATATCGGTAACTGGTTTTATTACTTCAGCGAAATCTTGTTCTTCAACTAAAACTGAATAAACATCAGGGGTTCCGACTCGGTGATCAATATTTAATGCAGTGGAAGCATTTCCTTGTGGATCGGTATCAATTACTAAAATTTCTAAACTATGTTTGGCAAGTGCTGCTGCTAAATTAACTGCTGTGGTGGTTTTACCAACACCACCTTTTTGATTGGCGATAGTAACTATGGTTGTTTGTTTTGGATTAGGTAGTTTTTCGGTGGTGCCAAGTTTTAAATTAATGGCCGCTTCAGCAGCTCTTGCAAGAGGTGTATCAATACTCATTGGTTAGGCCAACCTAAATCAGAAGGTTTGCCAATTGGTTTAGTTGCACCTGAATCTGGGGTGGGCCACCCTAAATCTGATGGTTTTGGGTTACTGGCCACTTGGTTTATTACTCCTTTGAAATTTCAACTACTGTGACGCTCAAATCTAATGCCAAACCGCAAGTCTTAATAGAGGCAGTGGTGTTCTTGAGTAAATTTAACTCTTTTTGGGCTTCTTCCAGCTCACTTTGAGCTTTTTCCCCTTTTATGGCCAAAACTTTGCCACCTTTTTCAACTAGGGGCAAAGACCAAGCCAATAATTTGTTTAAAGGAGCAACGGCCCTGGAGGTGACAACTTGGGCTTGAATTTTTTGGTTTTCAGCCCTGCCCCGAATTATTTCCACATTTTCGAGATTTAGCTGTTTTTTAACATCATTCAAGAAATCGGTTCTTCTTTGCATGGGTTCAACCAAAATCACATGTGTTGAAGGATTCATAATGGCTAGCACAATTCCGGGAAGGCCTGCCCCTGATCCAATGTCGATGATGGACTTTGCCTGTGGAATTAGTTCATTTAGCGCAGCACAATTCAAAATATGTCGATCCCAAATTCGATCTATTTCCCTAGGACCAAGAAGTCCTTGTAAAACGGCCTCTTGACCTAAAATTTGGACATATTGGGCAAGCTGGGGAAATGCCAGACCGAGTGCTTGTTCTTGGGCCTTGGTGGGATTTGTTCCACGTGGAACATTTGGCCCGGTGGTCACGCTGGAAGAACTACCACGTAACGGTTTGGTTCTTCGCCTTCAGATTCTGACTTCAAACCCTCTTCGGCCACAGAGTCGTGCACAACTTTTCTTTCAAATGGGTTCATTGACTCCAGGGCAACAGCTTCCCCGGTCTTTTTGACTCTTTCGCAAGCTTCTCTGCCCAGTTCAGCTAAAGCTTCTTTGCGAGCAGCCCTATAGCCTGAAATATCAATCATTAATCGGGAACGTTCTCCGGTTTCCCTGGTTACTGCTAAACGGGTCAAGTCTTGGATGGCATTAAGAACTTCGCCTTCTTGGCCTACCAAGTTGGATAAGTCTGCCCCGGTGATGCTCACTAAAGCTCTTTCGCCTTCCACGTCTACTACCAGGTCTCCATCAAGATCTGCGATATCAAGCAAACCTTCTAGATAATCTGCGGCAATATCGCCTTCTTTTTCTAACTGGGTGATTAGTTCTGTTGTATTTTCTGACATTTTCCTACTCCTTGGTTAATTCTGGTTTTGGGGCTCAAATGTTCCACGTGGAACATTTAGGCTTGTTTTTTGCGGTCTTTGCGGCTGATTCGTTTTGGTTGTTGTCTTTTGGGTGGTGCTACCTCGCCTGGGGCTTGTTCCCCATCGAGGACGTTTTCTTGGTGCTTTTTGGCTCTTTTGCGTTTCTCCCAGGCCTCGTAGGCAGGTGTTCCTGGGGTGGGGTTATTTCTGATGATGTAAAACTGCTGTCCCATAGACCAAATATTGGTGGTGGACCAGTAGATCAGCACACCTATTGGAAAACCCACCCCACCCACAGCGAAAATGAATGGGAAGACATACAGCAAGATTTTTTGTTGTTGGGCCATGGGATTTCCTGGGGGCATGTTTTTGACCATTAGTTGGCGTTGGGTCAAGAATGTGGTGGCTGACATCAAAACAACCAAAATAACGGTCAATATTCGGGTGGTTACCGGGTTAGGGGTTTGGTCTGCTCCTAGGAAGTATCCCCACAAGGGAACTCCGATTAATTCAGCATCGTGGGCTACCGAGATTAGACCTGGATGATTGGCAAAGTATCCCAGGGGTTTTTCTTGGGAGATTCCGTATTGCAGGACTCTGAAAAGGGCAAAAAAGATTGGTGCTTGCAAAAGAATAGGAAAACATGAAGCAAGCGGGTTAGTTCCAGTGTCCTTGTAGAGCTTCATCATTTCTTGACCCAGTTTTTCGCGGTCCCCTGCATACTTCTTTTGCAGCTCTTTCATTTGAGGCTGGAGTAGTTGCAGGTTTCTTTGGCTTTTAACTTGGCGCACAAACAAAGGGATAATCAAAATACGAATCACGATTACAAGGCCCACTATTGATAAGGCCCAGGTAAGGCCTGCTTTGGGATCTAAAAATGTTGAGAAGGTGAGGTGGAAGAAATAAAGCAAAGCAGAAATTACCCAGTCCAACGGGGCAAAGAGTGTGTCAATCATTTAAACCAAAACTCCAAAGCTTTTGCTCACTAGCGGGGACTCTGTGTACGGGTGTCATTCAAGACTTAAATCGTCCCACGTAATTGGTTTTTACGCTAGGCCCGGGGTGACCCGTTGGGATAGACATCGGCAAACCATTTACCTTTGCTAGGAACCGGGTTATAGCCTCCCCCACTAAATGGGTTGCAGCGAATAATTCGAAGAATGCCTAAAATAATTCCTTTAAAAATTCCACGTGTTGTTATTGCTTGAGTTAAATAATTTGAGCAACTGGGATGATACTTACAGCGTGGACCAAGTAAGGGTGAAATTAATTTTTGGTAAATAAAAATAATTGGTGTGAGAATAATTAAAAATATTTTTCGGGGTATTTGTAAAATGTTCAAAAAAGCCTTATAGAATAAGGGTTTTTTAGACATTTGCTTTCACAATTGATTTTAATACCGCATCAGTTAGTGATTTATTGATTTCGGAAAAGTCTTTTGTGGTAATTTCTGGAAGAGCTCTAATGATTATTTGAATGTTTCCAGGAATTTGTGGGATCAAATCTTTCATCGCGTTTCTGATTTGTCGGGAAGTTTTGTGTCTTATAACTGAGTTTCCAACAATTTTAGAAACTATTAAACCTATTTGACAATTTTTTTGAGAAGTTGGATTTGCCAGTGCATAAATAACTGCCCCATCACTATAAACTCGTACCCCAGTTTTAGTTACGGTTTGAAAATCCTTGGCTGAAGTTAAACGGTTGATTTTGGGCAACATCTTGAATGCCCCTCTAACAGGATTTTTCGCTTAGCGAGAAGAAACTGAAACTGAAGATCTGCCTTTACGGCGACGTGCTGCCAAAATAGCTCTGCCCGCACGGGTTCTCATGCGCTCACGAAAGCCGTGAACTTTGGCTTTGCGGCGGTTGTTTGGTTGAAACGTGCGCTTCACTTTTAGTTACTCCTATTTAAAACTTTGAACCTCAAACATAAACCACAGTGATAACACTTCCCCCATAAGGGTCGGGTTTTCCTCATATATCAGGGTTATAGAACTTACTTTGGTTATCCACAGAAAACCTTGCTCCACCTTGTCAGAACAAGCAGAGAGGGGGTATTGTCCACAGGCGGGGTAAATTTGATGGGTTTTGAACCCTCATAAATCCCTCGTCTCCACACCTTGTGGATAACTCTGTGGATAGTTGAGGATTTTAATGGAAGAAACTATAGATCTCAATGAGGTCTGGACCAGAGCTATCGGCGGCCTGGGTGATGATGCGCTAACTCCTCAACAAAGAGCATTTGTTGCTCTTACTCGTCCTTTAGCTTTAGTGGAAGACACCGCTTTAGTTGCTGCACCAAATGAATTCACTAAAGATGTTTTGGAAACCCGGTTACGTCCATTAGTTGTGAACGCATTAAGTAATGCCTTAGGCAGAGAAATTCGTTTAGCTATTTCAGTTGATCCTTCCATTGCACCTAACTTGGATGAGGAAGCAACAGATGAACTAGCAGATTCGACTTATGCCGAATCTGTGGCACCACAAATGTTAAATGCAATCGGTGGAACAGCAAGACCAGGTGGTGGAGCTCCGATTTCAAAACAAGATGAAACATCTCGACTAAATCCAAAATACACCTTTGACACTTTCGTTGCCGGTTCTTCAAACAAGCTAGCTCACGCAGCAGCTGTTGCAACAGCGGAAATGCCAGCTCGTGCTTATAACCCTTTATTTATTTACGGTGAATCAGGTTTAGGAAAAACACATTTACTACATGCAATTGGTCACTACACTAGAGATCTTTATCAAGGTGCCAAAGTTCGTTATGTTTCATCAGAAGAATTCACTAATGATTTTATTAACTCAATTCGTGATGATAAAGCTTCTGCTTTTCAAAGAAGATATAGAGATGTTGATGTTTTGTTAATTGATGATATTCAATTCTTAAGTGGAAAAGTTCAAACCCAGGAAGAGTTTTTTCACACCTTTAATACTTTGCATAATGCGGATAAGCAAATTGTTGTTACTTCAGATTTGCCACCAAAACAATTACAAGACTTTGAAGACCGGATGCGTTCTCGATTTGAATGGGGTTTGATAACTGATATCAAACCACCAGAACTTGAAACCCGTATTGCAATTTTGAGAAAAAAGGTTGGCCAAGAAAAATTACAAGTACCTGCTGAAGTTTTAGAATTTGTTGCTAGCAAGGTAACAACAAATATTCGAGAATTGGAAGGTGCTCTGATTCGTATTAGTGCCTATGCAAACCTAAACAGGTCTCCTGTTGAAATGGAACTTGCAGAAGCTGTTTTGAGAGATTTGATTCCAGATCAAGTTGGCCCAGAAATTACTGCTGCGGTGATTATGAATGAAGCATCTGGCTATTTTGGGATTTCAATTGATGATCTAATCGGTTCTTCTAGATCAAGAACCCTTGTTACTGCTCGCCAAATTGCCATGTATTTGTGTCGGGAGTTAACTGATTTGTCTTTGCCGGCTATTGGACAATCTTTTGGTGGACGAGATCACACCACTGTGATGCATGCGGAAAGAAAAATTCGCCAATTAATGGCAGAGCGCAGAGGTCTTTATAACCAGGTGGCTGATTTAACCACCAGAATTAAAGTTCAAACAAAAGCTTCCTAATTATTTTGTACATTTGGTGCATCTAAGTCCCAACTCTTCCCCCAAATCACATTATTCACAGGTGTGGGTAGTTTGTGGATAACTATCAACCAATTATTAAGACTTTATAACGATTGTGGATAAATTGTGGTCT
>JAQCGN010000058.1 GCA_027730605.1 Actinomycetota bacterium | reverse complement strand
CTCAATAATTGGTATAAGTCCTGCAGCTAAAATCTTTTTACCAATTTCAAATTGTTGATCAACAACTTGTTGGATTCCTTTACGGTTAGCTAATTTAATAACTGAACGCATTTTTGTTCCAAATACTTTGTGACCATTTGCTCTTTTTAGGCGATCATCAAGCTCTGGGATTGATTTCATAACTTGAACGCCATTTTCTTCAGTAGCTAATCCGTTATCAATTTTGAGAAATGGAACAATTTTCTTATTTTCCCATAAGTATTCTGCTGTTCCTTTACCATCAATGGTTTTTTCCATTGTCATATCAAAAAGAATTGCACCCAATGTTCTTTCAGCATTTAATGATGGGCTTTTAATAATTCTGGTGCGCATTTGATGAACAAGGTCAAACATTTCTTCTTCGCCTGAATAAGCAGATTCTTCAATTCCATAAAGCTTCAATGCCTTAGGAGTACTTCCGCCACTTTGATCTAGGGCTGCGATAAAACCTTTACCGGTTCTCATCTTTTCTAATTGCTCAGTGTTCAAAATCATTCCTTTTCAAGTCGAAGAATTTAAGTTTTTCTCGTACATTCGTAAGTATTCCACATGGTGAAGTATTACTTTCAATGACTTAACGATTAAGGTTAATCCTGTGAGTGAACAAAGTGTTAAGTCCGAATTAATCGCACAGATCAAACAAAAAGCTGTGGTGCACGGCAAAGTGATTCTTTCCAGTGGCAAAGAGGCCGACTATTACGTGGATCTAAGAAGAGTCACTCTAGATGCACAAGCTGCTCCATTAGTTGGGCAAGCAATGTTGGATGCAACTAAAGAATTTGATTATGAGGCAGTGGGTGGGTTAACACTTGGTGCAGATCCTGTTGCAACAGCCATGATGCATGCAGCCAAACTTCAGGGAAGAATTCTAAATTCTTTTGTGGTTCGAAAAGAAGGTAAAGCCCATGGTTTACAAAGAAGAATTGAAGGCCCAGATGTTAAAGGTAAAAAAGTTTTAGCAGTTGAAGATACATCAACTACCGGTGATTCAGTTTTAACTGCAGTTGAAGCTTTAAAAGAAGCAGGGGCAATTGTGGTCGGGGTTACTGTAGTAGTTGATCGTGGTGCTGGGAAAAAGATTGAAGAAGCAGGTTTGAAATATATTGCAGTTATTTCATTATCAGAATTAGGTTTGGCATAAGTGGTTAAAACTTTATTTAATTTTTTACGAGGAATTCTAATTGGAATTGCTGAAGTTATTCCCGGTGTTTCAGGTGGCACAATTGCACTTATCACCGGTATTTACAACAGGTTATTATCTAATGCTGATATTGCATTTAAATCATTATTAAAAATAGGAAATCCTAAAAAAGTATTTCAATCATTAGCCACGATGCAATGGAATGTTTTAATCCCAGTATTTGTTGGTATGGGAATTGCTCTTATTTTAGGGGCAAGATTTATCGAACCATTACTTGAAACAAACCCGATTGAACTAAGAGCAATTTTTGCAGGATTGGTTTTAGCAGGAATTTATGTTCCCTACAAAATGTCTATTAAAGCAGTCGATAAAAAATGGAAAATAAAAGATTATTTCTTAGCTTTAGTTGCAGCCCTAGCAGCATTTTTGTTAACCGGACTTGCCCCAGGGGTGATAAATGATCCCAGCTCTGTTGTGATTTTCTTTTCTGCTGCTATTGCAATTTGTGCTTTAGTTCTGCCAGGAATTTCTGGCTCCTTTATTTTGTTAACAATTGGAATGTATGCCACAACAATAAGTGCTGTTAACGATTTGGATTTTCAGTATTTAATAGTTTTTGCACTAGGTGCTTTAGTGGGATTAGCAAGTTTTGTGTCTTTACTCAAATGGTTACTCAAAGAAAAACCACGACCAACACTAGTTATTTTGGCAGGATTAATGCTTGGCTCTCTAAGAGCTTTATGGCCATGGCAAACAGAAAATAGAGATTTATTGGCACCATTTTCTTTAGAAGTTGTTGCATTCATTCTTTTCCTCATAGGTGTAGCGATTGTTTGGGCCTTAATCCAAATTGAAAACAAAATTGGTGAACAAGAATAAAATCATTTATCCTTGAAATATCATGAATCCTTTCGAAATCTTGACTCGCCCAACCACAGTTTTTATCACTGATCCTTTTGAAAAAGCACCCCTTGATGAATCATTATTTGATTTAGTAATTAGAACATCCAGTGCTAAATCTGCCCGAGAAGATATTGCTGGTGCGGTTTTTAACATCTGTATGCAAGTTTCAAATACCACACCAATAGTTCTTGTGGCCCATGAAAGATCAGGAACATTGCTGCCAGGAATTGGTAGTGGATTAAGAGCAAGTTACAGAAAACTTGCCGGCTACATTTTTATTGATGCCACTCTTCCCACCCCAAATCCAATTGCTCCACCAAATGCACAAATGTTAGAACACTATTTTGATTCAGTTCCTTTAACCGAGGATTGGCCAAATTCACCAGTTACCTACATTCAAACTAAAGAAGATTCCAAAATTTGGGCAGAACAAGTGCAAGTTCGGGGTTGGAAATTATTCAAAGAAGAAGCAAAACCAGGTTTAGCTAATGCTGTGAATTTTATTGTCGGCGAGACTGATAAGAATTAGAGAATTTCCTAACGATTGGTCTTGGTAAAAATCTTAAAAATAAATACATTAATTTATATTTAAAATGAGGAATTACCACGGCTTTTCCTTTAAAGACTGCTTTTAAAGAATCTTTCACAACCAAATTAGTTGAGATCCACATCCAGTTAGGAAACACGTCTATTGGCATTTTTGCTCTTTGATGAAATTCTGTACGAGTCAAACCAGGTGCCACAACTGTTATATTTATTCCCAATATTTTACAGTTTGTGTTTAATGATTCACTGAAAGAAGTTAGCCAAACTTTTGCCGCAGAATATGTCCCACTTGTGGTCCAGGCTGCAACAGATCCAACATTTACTATAAAACCTTTATTTTTCTTAAGCATTTGATTGATTGCACAATGACTAATCTCTAAAGGAGCTTTTACTAAAACGCTTAATAATCCCACTTCATCGCTTAATGCAGTTTTATGAAAAGAATTATTTATTCCAAAGCCTGCGTTATTAACCACAAATTCAATTTCTGTGTCATTATCAGTTAATTCACAAGTTTTTTTAATTCCTACATCTGTTGCTAAATCTGCTTCCAAGACTTGTGCTGCAACACGATATTTATTATTAGTTTCTGTTGCCAGAGCATTAAGTCTGGTTAAATTTCTTGATACTAAAATTAGGTCATAACCTTTTTGAGCTAATTGATGAGCAAATTCCAAACCGATACCCGATGTCGGTCCTGTAATTAAAGCCTTTGCCATAACAACACTTTAACCAAGTGCATAGATTTAAACTGCTCTTGCTATTTGATAAGCATCAATCCCCACACTTTGTCCTGGATCAAGAATTGGAATTATTTCTATTTTGTGCTTTCCGGGTCCAATTCCGATCCAGGACTTTGCTTTTGATTTAGTTAATAAAGACTTGGTATTGATTTCAGCTAATTTCTTTCTATCAACATTTATTTGGAACTTGCCCATATTTTTACCGGTCATAAACCTCAATGTAAAAGCATCACCACTTGTAGAAATTGTTAGTTTTGCTCGATTTGTTGATGACGAAATATATCGTCCACCAGACGCTTTTCTATTCTTTTTTGTTTTCCATGATTTATTTTTTGTGGTTATCTCACGTGATTTATTCCAAGTCAAGTCTCCCCGTGCACTCGGCACTCTTTTAAGAGCTCGACCAGATGCTTCAATAGCAATTGGATTAATACTTGACTTTGTAACACTTACTGCAGAAGATGATGAACTATTAACTGAGACTGATGAGTTGTTCTGACTTGCACTTGGAGTTACTGGTGCTGATTCAGAGATCGTAGGAGTTGGTGTTGGAGTTTCAGAAATCGTAGGAGTAGGAGTCGGTGTTGGTGTTGGAGTTGGTTCAACAACACTTACATCTGCATTTAAGAAAGTTGGAACTGTTATATCATTCGGGTCTCCCCACATGTCTATTACATTAGAAAAGTTTCTGTTGTATGTATGAACATCATCAAAATTATTTGGCTGCGGAATTACTATTTTATAAAGTGTGTAAACACCTGCTGTCAAGACTTTTTTGATCTGAAAAGTTTTTCTACCTGTGGAAGACACTAAATTTATATTTGTTTCTCCATCTGCAGTTAATGTCTGGCTACCAGCCGAACATCTAGATCCATTCCAATTAGAGGTCAGGCATATTAACAAAGTTAATGGCGGTTGACTCCCGTCTCTTCCGTTAAGCGGATCCCAGTCATAACCAGTGGGAACAGCAACTTCTAATTGCATAACAATATTTTCACCAGTTAAAACAGTTGTAGAAACAGCACTAATTGATTCAAGTGTGATGGCATCAACAGAAGTTGCATGAGAAGTATTTGTCATGAAACTACTAGTAATAATTAAAGTTAAAATTCCAACCCATATTTTTATTCTCTTCATCACACCATTCGTCCCTCGAGTAATTGATACTCGTGGGACGAAAGGGTTTTAGTTATTTATTATTTTTTGAGACTTATTTGGGACAAGTTATTTAACTTGTTTTTTGTATTCTGCGTGATTTCCACAGTTCCACATCAGTAGTATTTCCAGGTCTAATTACTCCACCCAGTCTTGCCTCTAAAGATCTGATGTGATTTTCCAAGACCAGAATTCTTTTAACACCTTCAAGGTTTACTCCCTCAGAAGTTAGTTGAGCAACATACTTTAATTTGGCTATATCTATGCGTGAATAAAGTCTTCGAGAACCACCTTGTCTAGATGGGGAAACTATTCCCAATTTGTCGTATTGGCGAAGAGTTTGAGGATGAAGTCCACTTAATTCAGCAGCAATTGAAATAGCAAAAACTGGAATATGGTCTTCAACATTTCGATAATTTTTTTTAACAGTCATATTTATCGCTTCCTTCTAGCATTAAGCGCAATAATTTCTGCTCGAGGATTATCGTGAGTTACCTCAGTGGCAAATTCGCGTAATAAATCTTTAGCTTTTCCTGACATGTTTTGGGGCACTGCCACTTCAACTTTTACTAACAAATCCCCTTTACCACCAATGGTTTTTGTCATACCTTCATTTTTAACTCTGAAAGCTCGACCATTTTGAGTTCCTGCTGGAATTTTTAAAGTAACTGTGGTGCCACTTGGAACTGGTACTGCAATTTGAGCACCAAATACTGCCTCGTCGTAGCGAACTGGAACAGTGATCCTGACATTGTCACCATCTCGTTCAAATATTTCATCTTCTTTTACAATGACATTTAAAATTAAATCTCCTGCTTCCCCGCCTCTTCCTCCGGGTTCACCTTTGCCTTTAAGTCTTAATTTAGAATTTGATTTAATTCCTGCAGGAATTCTCGCAGTAATTGTTCTAGTTTCATTAACAATTCCAGTTCCATTACAATTTGAATCTTTTTGTTCAATAATTCTTCCTGTGCCATAACAAACTGAACAAGTATCAGCAAAACCAAAACCGCCAGCATTTCTCATGGTTTGACCAGATCCATTACAGGCAGAACATTTCTTAGGATTTGTTCCAGGTTTAGCACCACTGCCTTTACAAGTATTACAAGTTGTTTGGCCCCGAAGAGTTAAAGGAATTGTTGTTCCTTCTAAGCATTCATTAAATGAAATAGAAACTTCTGTTTCTAAATCAGATCCTCTTCTGGCTCTTTGTTGTCTTCTTGTGCCACCACCACCAAATAAGTCACCTAAATTAAAGCCGCCTAACACATCTTCTAAATTGACATTGAAACCAGATTGTCCCTGCATGTTTCGCGGATCAAATCCACCGCCATTAAAACCACCAGCACTGGCACCATAGGTGCGCATTTGGTCATATTCTGTTCGTTTTTTTGGATCAGATAACACATCATAGGCTTCTGAAACTGCTTTAAATTTATCCTCTGCACCTTTTTCTTTATTGGTATCAGGATGTAATTCTCTAGCTAATTTTCGGTATTTCTTTTTTAATGTGGCATCGTCAACATCTTTGCTCACACCAAGAATTGAGTAGTAATCTTTTTCTATATAATCTTTAGCGCTCAACTACTACTCACCCCGATTCTTAATTAGCTTTAGGTTGTTTAACTACAACTCTTGCTGGACGAATTATTCGATCGCCAACTTTGTAACCAACTTGGGCAACTGTGCCAACTTTTTGTGAATCAACAGATTCATCTTCCATTGTTGATAATGCTTCATGAATACTTGGATCAAAATCTTCATCCACTTTGCCAAACTCAACAAGACCTAATCTTTTAGTCACAGTACTTAAAGCATCTGCCACTGTGGAAAATGTGCCTGTTAAATCACCGTGTTCGCGAGCACGTGAAATGTCATCCAATATTGGAACTAATTGTTCAAGTGCCACACTGGTTGACATGTCGCGAATTAATTCGCGATCACGATCAACTCGTTTGCGGTAATTGGCGTATTCAGCGGTGATGCGTTGTAAATCAGCTGTTAATTCAGAAACTTTGTCAGAAGAGTTCTCTGAAGCTTCTTTACTCGCATCACCACTGTTTTGTGCAGCCGCACTTTCATCGCGCGGCTGACCAGTTTGTGGATCAATTCGACGCTTGTCGCTGATCTTTACGCCTTCGCTTGACTCATCGTGCAGCTCAGACGCATTTGTCACTTAGTGTTTGCCCCTTCATCAACAATTTCTGCATCAACAATGTCTTCGCCATTGTTTTCTGCATTTTCAGTTGTTGCTTCAGCATTTGCTGCTTGTTCTTGATACATCGCAGCACCTACTGCTTGGGATGCAGCAGCTAGAGCTTCCATTGCAGTTTTAATGCTGGCAATGTCGGTTCCTTCTAATGCTTTTTTCAATGTGGCAAGTGGTTCTTCAACATTTGCTTTTCCTTCGGCAGGAATTTTTTCAGCATTGTCTTTGAGGAATTTCTCTGTTTGGTAAACAAGACCTTCAGCACCATTTCTGACATCTGCTTCTTCTCTACGTGTTTTGTCTTCTTCAGCGTGAGCTTCAGCATCTTTCATCATGCGCTCTACTTCTTCTTTACTTAAACCAGATCCACCAGTAATTGTCATGGATTGTTCTTTGCCGGTGCCTAAATCTTTAGCACTTACGTGCACGATGCCATTGGCATCAATGTCGAAAGTTACTTCAATTTGTGGCACTCCACGAGGAGCTGGAGGCAATCCCGTTAAATCAAATGTGCCCAAATTTTTGTTGTAGGTAGCAATTTCTCGCTCACCTTGGGCAACTTTGATTTGCACACTTG
>JAQCGN010000057.1 GCA_027730605.1 Actinomycetota bacterium | reverse complement strand
AATTCAAAACCAAATCCGTACCGGTTTATCTCGTATGGAACGAGTTGTAAGAGAAAGAATGACAACTCAAGATGTGGAAGCTATTACTCCTCAAACTTTGATCAACATTCGCCCAGTTGTTGCATCCATTAAAGAATTCTTTGGTACCAGCCAATTGTCACAATTCATGGATCAAACAAATCCATTAGCTGGTTTAACTCACAAACGTCGTTTGTCAGCACTTGGACCAGGTGGACTTTCTCGTGAACGTGCAGGTTTCGAAGTTCGTGACGTGCATCCTTCCCATTACGGAAGAATGTGTCCAATTGAAACTCCTGAAGGACCAAACATTGGTTTGATTGGCTCCCTTTCATCATTTGCTCGCGTTAACGAATTTGGTTTCATTGAAACTCCTTACCGCAAAGTAAGTAAAGGAAAAGTTACTAACCAAATTTCTTACCTAACAGCTGATGAAGAAGATCGTCACGTTATTGCTCAAGCAAATGCTGCTTTAGCTGCTGATGGAACTTTTTCTGAAGAAAGAGTTTTGGTTCGCCGTAAAGGTGGAGATGTAGATTTCGTTCTTCCAGATGATGTTGATTTCATGGACGTATCACCACGACAAGTTTGGTCAGTTGCCACAGCAATGATTCCATTCTTAGAACACGATGATGCCAACCGTGCATTGATGGGTTCAAACATGCAACGCCAATCTGTACCACTAATTAGAGCTGAAGCTCCTTTAGTTGGAACCGGTATGGAATACCGTGCAGCAGTTGATGCTGGAGATGTGGTGGTTTCTGAAAAAGCTGGTGTTGTTTCAGAAATAAGTGCAGACACTATTGATGTAGCTAACGAAGATGGTTCATCAACAACTTATAAAGTTCAAAAGTTTCGTAGATCAAACCAAGGAACTTCTTATAACCAAAAGCCAATTGTTAAAGAAGGCGAAAAGATTAAAGCAAACCAAGTACTAGCTGATGGTCCATGTACTGATGGTGGAGAAATGGCACTTGGTCGAAACCTACTTGTGGCATACATGCCATGGGAAGGTCATAACTATGAAGACGCCATCATTTTGAATCAAAGACTTGTTCAAGATGACATATTGACCTCAATTCACATCGAAGAACACGAAATTGATGCTCGCGACACCAAACTTGGTGCCGAGGAAATCACTCGCGATCTACCAAATGTTTCTGAAGAAGTATTAGCCGATTTAGATGATCGAGGAATTATTCGCATCGGTGCCGAAGTTGTTCCAGGAGACATTCTGGTTGGAAAAGTAACACCTAAGGGTGAAACAGAATTAACACCTGAAGAAAGATTGCTGCGTGCAATTTTTGGTGAAAAAGCTCGTGAAGTAAGAGATACATCTTTGAAAGTTCCTCACGGTGAAAGTGGAACCGTAATTGATATTAAAGTTTTTGAACGCGAACACGATGATGAAATGGGACCTGGTGTTAACCAAATTGTTCGGGTTTACATTGCCCAGAAAAGAAAAATTACTGAAGGTGACAAATTAGCCGGACGCCACGGTAACAAAGGTGTTATTGCAAAAATTCTTCCTGCAGAAGATATGCCTTTCTTGGAAGATGGAACTCCTGTTGACATTGTGCTAAACCCACTTGGTGTTCCAGGACGTATGAACCTAGGTCAAGTTTTGGAATTTCATTTAGGTTGGTTAGCAAAATCTGGTTGGGATATTGAAGGAAGTCCAAAGTGGGCCGAAAATATTCCAGACAACATGAGAAAAGTTCCACCAAATACAAAACTTGCAACCCCTGTATTTGATGGTGCTAGAGAATCTGAAATCACAGGTTTAATGACCGCATCACTTCCTTCATCAAATGGTGATCGTTTAATTGGTTCAAATGGAAAAGCTCGCTTGTTTGATGGAAGAAGTGGCGAACCATTTCCTATGCCAATTGCAGTTGGTTACAAATATATTTTGAAACTTCTCCATTTGGTTGACGACAAGATACATGCTCGTTCAACTGGTCCATACTCAATGATCACCCAACAACCACTTGGTGGAAAAGCACAATTTGGTGGACAAAGATTTGGTGAAATGGAAGTTTGGGCACTAGAAGCCTACGGTGCAGCATATGCACTCCAAGAATTATTAACAATCAAGTCAGATGATGTGCTTGGTCGAGTAAAAGTTTACGAAGCAATTGTGAAGGGTGAAAACATTCCAGAACCTGGAATTCCAGAATCCTTCAAAGTACTTGTGAAAGAAATGCAATCACTGGGACTAAATGTTGAAGTTCTCTCTGATGATGGTCAAGCAATTGAAATGCGTGACACCGATGAAGACGTATTTAGAACAGCAGAAGAACTAGGTATCGACTTATCACGTCGTGAACCAAGTTCTGTAGAAGAAGTTTAAGAAACTAGGGATAAGGGCGGACATAGAAAAGTGTTAGATGTAAACAACTTTGATGAATTACGTATTGGCCTAGCTTCTGCAACAGATATTCGTAGCTGGTCACATGGTGAAGTAAAGAAACCTGAAACCATTAACTACCGAACACTAAAGCCTGAGAAAGATGGCTTGTTCTGCGAAAAGATTTTCGGACCAACCCGTGATTGGGAATGTTATTGCGGTAAATACAAACGTGTTCGATTCAAAGGCATCATTTGTGAACGCTGCGGTGTGGAAGTAACCCGTGCCAAAGTTCGTCGCGAAAGAATGGGCCACATTGAATTAGCAGCACCTGTAACACATATTTGGTATTTCAAAGGTGTTCCTTCTCGCTTAGGTTATTTACTTGATCTGGCGCCAAAAGATTTAGAAAAAGTAATTTATTTTGCGGCCTACATGATCACCGATGTTGATGTGGATGCACGTCATGAAGATCTTCCATCATTAGAAGCAAAACTTGATTCTGAAAAGAAGAAAATTACTAACCGTCGTGACAGTGATATCAACGCCCGTGCCAAAAAACTTGAAGAAGACCTAAAAATCTTAGAAAAAGATGGCGCTAAGTCTGATCAAAAACGTAAAGTTAAAGAATCAGCAGAACGAGAAATGAATTCAATTCGCAGAAAAATTGATGCTGAAATCGATCGTCTGGCTTCAGTTTTTGATCGTTTCAAAAACCTTAAAGTTCAAGATCTTGAAGGTGACGAAATGTTGTATCGCGAAATGCGCGATAGATATGGTCGTTACTTCACAGGTGGCATGGGTGCTGCAGCAATTAAACGCCGTTTAGAAAACTTTGATCTAGTAGCAGAAGCTGCTTTATTAAAAGAAGTAGTTTACTCAGGTAAAGGTCAAAAGAAAACCCGTGCGCTAAAAAGACTAAAAGTAATTAATGCTTTTGATGCCACCACAAATTCACCAGCTTCAATGGTGCTAGATGCCATTCCAGTTATCCCACCAGATCTTCGCCCCATGGTTCAACTAGATGGTGGAAGATTTGCCACTTCAGATCTAAACGATTTGTATCGTCGTGTAATCAATAGAAACAATCGTTTAAAGAGATTGTTAGATCTAGGTGCACCAGAAATAATTGTGAACAACGAACGTCGAATGCTGCAAGAAGCAGTTGATGCGTTGTTTGACAACGGTCGTCGTGGTCGTCCAGTAACAGGTCCAGGAAATCGTCCGTTGAAATCACTTTCAGACATGTTGAAAGGAAAGCAAGGACGCTTCCGTCAAAACTTGCTCGGAAAACGTGTTGATTACTCAGGTCGCTCAGTAATCGTGGTTGGTCCACAGTTAAAACTGCACCAATGCGGTTTACCAAAACAAATGGCACTAGAACTATTCAAACCCTTTGTGATGAAGCGTTTGGTTGATTTAAACCATGCTCAAAATATTAAATCTGCCAAGAGAATGGTGGAAAGATCACGCGCTGTTGTTTGGGATGTGTTGGAAGAAGTAATTACTGAACATCCAGTAATGCTTAACCGCGCACCAACGTTGCACAGATTAGGTATTCAAGCCTTTGAACCGTTGTTAATTGAAGGTAAAGCAATCCAAATTCATCCTTTGGTTTGTACTGCATTTAACGCAGACTTCGACGGTGACCAAATGGCTGTGCACGTTCCACTTTCAGCAGAAGCTCAAGCTGAAGCTCGTATTTTGATGTTGTCTTCAAACAACATTTTGTCTCCAGCATCAGGTAAGCCAATTACCACACCAACCCAAGACATGGTGTTGGGAATTTATTACCTAACCTTGCAAACTGCAGCAGCAAAAGGTGAAGGAAGAATCTTCTCATCAGTTGCCGAAGCTATTATGGCATATGACCGTCACGAACTTGATTTGCAATCTGAAATCACAATTCGTTTAAGAAATGTTTACCCACCTCACGAACATGACACACCAAAAGGTTGGTCATTTGGTAAACCATTAACACTTAAAACAACACTAGGCAGATCTTTATTCAACGAAGCGCTTCCTGATAATTACCCATTCATTAACTCAGTTGTGGACAAGAAAAAACTTGGTGCCATTGTTACTGACTTAACTGAAAAATATCCAAAGATTCAAGTGGCACAAATTCTTGATCTTTTGAAAGAACTTGGATTTAGATGGGCAACCAGATCTGGTGTGACAATCTCTATTGATGACGTGCTTGAACCACCTAGCAAAAATGCGTTGTTGAAAAAGGCAGAAGATGTTGCAGCTAAAGTTCAAAAGAATTTTGAACGAGGCATGATTTCTGATGCTGAACGTCGCCAAGAATTAATTGATATCTGGACCAAAGTAACGGCTGAAATTGCTGAGGCAATGGAAAAGAATTTCCCAATCTCAAACCCTGTGTGGATGATGGCTCACTCTGGTGCTCGTGGAAACATGATGCAAATCAGACAACTTGCAGGTATGCGTGGTTTGGTATCAAATCCAAAGGGTGAAATTATTCCTCGCCCAATTAAGTCAAATTTCCGTGAAGGACTTTCTGTGTTGGAATACTTCATCTCGACACACGGTGCACGTAAAGGTTTGGCTGACACTGCTTTAAGAACAGCAGATTCTGGTTACTTAACTCGTCGTCTCGTGGATGTGGCTCAAGATGTCATCATCAGAGAAGAAGATTGTGGAACTGATCGTGGTCTAAAAGTAATAATTGGTGAACAAGGTCAAGATGGGGTAATTGCTGTTGAATTTGTGGACACCACAGTTGCTTCACGAGTCTTATCTGAAGAAGTAAAAATTAAACAAGAAACACTTGCGCACCGCGATGATGAACTATCAATGAGTTTGATTACAGAACTAATTGAAGACGGTGTAACTGAAATCAAAGTTCGTTCCGTATTGACTTGCGAATCTAAACTTGGAACTTGTGCTCGTTGCTACGGCCGTTCAATGGCCAGTGGCAAGTTAGTTGATGTGGGTGAGGCTGTAGGAATTATTGCTGCCCAATCAATTGGTGAACCAGGAACACAGTTAACAATGCGTACATTCCACACCGGTGGTGTGGCAGGAGCAGACATTACTCACGGTTTGCCACGTGTTGTTGAGTTGTTTGAAGCACGCACTCCTAAAGGTGTGGCACCAATTAGTGAAGTAGCAGGCCGAATTCGTGTAGAAGAAACTGACAAGACTAGAAAGATTGTCGTTATTCCAAATGATGGCGCAGAAGAAGTTGCCTACCCAGTTTCAAAGAGAACTCGTTTAATTGTGGAAGATGGTCAAGCTATTGAAGTTGGTCAACAATTAGTTGTTGGTGCAGTGGATCCTAAACAAGTACTTCGAGTACTTGGCCCAAGAGAAGTTCAAATCCATTTGGTAAATGCTGTACAAGAGGTTTATCGCTCACAAGGAGTAAGCATTCACGATAAGCACATCGAAGTAATTGTGCGCCAAATGCTTCGCCGCGTAACCATCATCGAATCAGGAGATGCAAATCTTCTACCAGGTGAATTGGTTGATCGAGTGGTATTTGAAACCGAAAACCGAAGAGTTGTGCAAGATAGTGGCAAACCTGGTTCAGGAAGACCAGAACTTATGGGTATTACCAAGGCATCTCTTGCAACTGAATCATGGTTGTCAGCTGCATCATTCCAAGAAACAACAAGAGTATTGACTGATGCTGCAATCAATGAGAAATCAGATTCACTTGTTGGTTTGAAAGAAAACGTGATTATTGGAAAACTAATTCCAGCTGGAACTGGTTTGCCACGTTATCGACATGTTCGAGTTGAACCAACCGAAGAAGCAAAAGCAGCAATGTATGCCTCAATGTCAAGCTATGACGATATTGATTACACCTCATTTGGTGTAGGTGGCGGACAAGCTGTGCCTTTGGATGATTTTGACTCCGGTGCAAATCAAAGATAATTAAAAACAAATTAAAAAAGCCCCCAAGAAATTGGGGGCTTTTTATTTAATCAATAACCGTTCGTCTTGGCCCCACACCCCAAGCAATGTAATTCCACATCCAGTCAGCAATAACACTTATTCGATTTCTGCCACCAGCAAGATAGAAAACATGAAGTGCTAACCAAGTAAGCCAAGCAAGTGTGCCATGAAGTCTTAATCCACCAGGCATTTCCACAACTGCTCTTCTTCGACCAATTGTTGCCATTTGACCTTTGTCAATATATTTGAAAGGTATTAAGGGTTTGTTGTTTTTGATGTTTAAAACTTGTTTTGCCACATGTCTTCCCATTTGAAGAGCAACTGGGGCAACCATCGGTAATGGCTTATCTTTAACGAGTAAATGTGCTCCATCGCCAATTACAAAAATGCCAGAAGTTGTTTGGAGATACTCGTTGATTTTTAGGCGATTTGATCTGTCTGTTTCACCTAAATTGGTCCAAGTCGAATAGGCAGCAACTCCTGCTGCCCAAATCATTGTTCCACCTGGAAGCACTTCACCATTTTTTAAATGCACATCTGTTTCATACATTCGATCCACTGCTGAATTAGTTTTAACGGTTACTCCAATTTCTGCTAATTCTTTTTGAGCATGCTTGGAGGATTTCTCATGAAACATTGGTAGAACTCTTTCTCCAGCTTCCACAAGAGTGACAGTTGCTAATTTATATAAGTTTGGAAATTCATGTCTCATACTTTTTTGTAATTCAGCAACCGCACCAGATACTTCAACACCTGTTGGCCCTGCTCCAATTACTACAACCTTTAAGGATTCTTTTGGTTTATGACCAGCTTCAACTTCTTCATACATTCCCAAAAGTCTTCTTCTAATTAGTCTTGCTTCTTTTATTGTTTTCATTTGTAATGCAAATTCAGAAACCCCAGTAACACCAAAAGTAGTTCCAGTACTTCCTGTGGCTAAAACAAGTTGGTCATATTCAAGGGTGGTGTTATCTGACAAAGTGAGATTTTTTTCTGAGGGACTTATTCTTGTTACTTCACCTCGACGAAATGACACACCAGGAATAGCTGCCCTAACTGGATAGGCAATGTCATCTTCGGGTAAACCACCTGTTGCAACTTGGTATAACAGGGGAGAGAAAAGTTGATAGGGATTTTTATCAATAACTGTTACTTCGAGATCCTTATGGGTAGATAGTTTTCGAGCAGTGGCTAATCCACCAAAGCCAGCTCCAATAATCACAACTTTCATAAGACTAATTATGTCTTTTATGAAGGTGAAGAGCGACTTATGAGTTCGGCGACGACGATTGGGACTAGCGTGACTTACCTAAGTTTACGAAGAAACATCCAAACAA
>JAQCGN010000005.1 GCA_027730605.1 Actinomycetota bacterium | reverse complement strand
TACATTTTCAATAAGGGTGCGTTTTCGCAGGTCAGAGGGGGTTTTTGGCGTGTGTCCGTTGCAAAATTAAATAATTTAGTGCAAAAAAAGTGCTATATATAGTGGTCATTTTTTGCACTATTTTTAAAAAAATCTTTTAATTTTTCGACTATTTTTGCAATATTTTTCAATATTTTGTAAAACTTTTTAAACAATTAAGTTTAATGTTAAGAATGTAAAATACTCAAAAAAATCCAATATTTAAAGGGATTTTATGATCAACTAACCCAAATTATTAGCGGGTTAGTTGATCAACAAGTTCTATTAAGTGGACGTATTTTTGTCCAGTAGCCTGACTCAAAGCTTGTTGGCAGGGCCTATTGCTGGATGCGTAGGCAGCAAAGATTTCACTGTTTAGTTCTTCAGATTCTTTCTTGGTGGCACTGGCAGTTAAGCCTGGGTGAAGTAGTCCTCGATCTCCAGCAAAACCACAACAAGCCCAGTCATCAGGGATGACTACTCTGATGGAGATCATTTCAGCGATATCTTTCATGTTTTGATTGATGTTTAACTCAACTCCTGAACAAGTGGGGTGAAGGGCTAAAGAACTGAGCCTGGTTTTGATGTTCAATTTGGACAGCACCTGCTTATTCACAAATTCCAAAACATCAACTATGTCTATTTTGGTTTCAGCAAAAATCTGGGTCAGGCCCTGGGTGCAGGAAGTGGCATCACTTACTACTACCAAGTTGTCTTGTTTTATTTGTTGCAATAATTCTCTTTTAGTTTTCAACGCCATCACTTCAAATCCGTGAGTTAAGCCCTTAGATGCCCAAGGTGTGCCACAGCATAAATTCTCAATTCCTTGGGGGATCAACACATTTAATCCGGCTTTAGTACACAGGCTTAAAAATGCTTTTTCAATTTCATTTTCCCCATACAAAGAATTCACACATGATGGGAAATAAACCAAATCTGGTCTTTCCACATACTTACCCACCCTGGGTTTACCCCCTATAGGTAAATCCTTGTTCCAAAGCGGCAATGAGTTATTTCCACTAATTTGGCGAAGGATTTTATTAACAGCTAAAACAAGTGGGGCTGGCATATTTTGTGCGGCACTCAAAAGTGAGCTTAAGAAATTTGTGGTCTTAGCCCAGTTGCTCGCAGCTAAGCGTCCCAAACTTTGGGAGATAAATGATTGTTGTTCACTACGAAGTCGTTTTACTAAATCACCGGTGTTGATATGAACCGGGCAAGCAGTGGCACACATCCCATCAACTGCACAAGTATCTATTCCTTGGTAGTCATAGTTTTTATCAATGGCATCAAGAAGTTCTTGGTCATTATTTGCTTGGGCATCTTTTTGCATGCGCCTAATTGTGATTCTTTGTCGAGGGGTGAGGGTTAAGTCTTTACTTGGGCAAACCGTTTCGCAGTACCCGCACTCCACACATTTATCTACCTCTTGATCAACTGGGGGTGAAATCTTTAAGTTTTCAATGTGGATATTTTGATTAGTGTTGATGATGATGCCAGGGTTGAGAATATTTCGGTGATCAATCAATTTTTTTAGATCCACCATTATTTGGTAGAGCTCATCCCCGAACTGTTTTCTCACATAAGGGGCCATGATTCGACCGGTGCCGTGTTCTGCTTTGAGGGAACCCTCATTGCCTAAAACCATTTCCACCATGTCTTGGGTGAAATCCTCATAGCGCTGCAAACAAGTTTGGTCATCAAATTTTTCATTCAACAGAAAATGAAGATTTCCATCTTTGGCATGGCCAAAGATGACTGAATCAAAGTAGTCATGTTTTTTGAGAAGTTGGCCCAATTGCATGGTTGTTTGGTGCAGGTTTTTCATGGGCACAGAAATATCTTCTAAAAGTGCAGTGGTGCCACTTGGTCTATTTCCTGCCACTGCAGCATAAAGTCCTTTGCGAGCGTGCCAGAGTTCATTTTTGATTGAAATATCAGTAGTTAATTCACCACTTGAAATGGGTAATTCTTGAAATTGGTTATTAGCTTTCAACACTTGTTGGGCTAGTTCTTCATCAGTGTTTGATTGATATTCAATCAATAGCGCTGCGTGATCTTTGAATTCAAGGTTTGCTAGGACCGAATCGGCCATATGTTCTTTTTGCGCAACTTTCAGCGATGAAATATCTAGTAGTTCAATAAGGACTGCATCAGTGCTTTTTAGTGCTGGAAGTGATTGGGTGGCATTGGTTAGATTTTCAAATATGAGTAAACCTGTGGCAGATTTTGCCAACAAAGGTAAAGTTTCAAATGTTGCTTCAGCGATAAAGGCCAGGGTGCCTTCCGAACCAACGATTAAATGGGTGAGTATTTCAACAGGTTTTTCAAAGTCAACAAATGAGTTAAGCCCATAGCCCATAGTGTTTTTGATTGAGTAAGCATTTTTTATTTTTTCAACCAAGACGGGTTTATCGATAATTCGTTTTCGTAAACTCATTAACCCCTGATAGATTTCAGGTTCTTTGATTCTTAATTGGTCATCAGCATCTTTTTGACTTGAATCAATTAGTGTTCCTGATGGTAAAACAAAAACCAGGGAGGAAAGGGTTTTGTAGGTATTAAACTCAGTGCCGCAAGCCATGCCACTGGAATTGTTAGCAATGACTCCACCAATGGTGCAGGCTATTTCACTTGCTGGATCTGGACCCAGTTTTCGTCCATATTTTCTTAAACTGGCATTGACTCTATTTACCGTTACTCCAGGTTGCACTCTTACTTTCAGCCCGTTTTCAAGGACTGCTATTTCTTTGAAATTTCTACGGGTGTCAACTAGCAGGGAATCTGTGACAGATTGGCCACTTAAAGATGTCCCACCTGATCTAAAAGTTATTCCCAAATCATGATTGGTTATAACTTTAAAGATTTCAGCTATCTGGGATGCATTGGTGGGCTGAGCAACCAATGAGGGCATCAATAAATAGTGGGAAGCATCATTGGCAATTGCTAATCGATCAAAGAGCTCACTTGAAACAGTGTTAGGGACAGCTTTGTTTAGATCGTCGATTAAAGATTTACTGACGGTTTTAGTGCGATTCACGCAACACCTGGGATCCACTTGATCCCACTAGGAAATCTAAATCAGCACCAGAATCAGCTTGGTTTACATGTTCGATATACATTTTTTGCCAACCACGATCTGGTTTAGCAAGAGAATCAATCATCTTTTGACTTGGTTTTCTACTATTTAGTTCTTCATCAGTAAGTTCTACGTTTAATGTTCTTTTTTCAACATCAAGAGAAATTACATCACCGGTTTGAATTAGCGCTAATGGACCAAATGCTGCAGATTCTGGGGCAACATGTAAAATAACTGTGCCATAAGCTGTGCCACTCATTCGACCATCACAAATTCTCACCATGTCTCTAACGCCTTGAGAAAGTAGTTTTTGGGGCATGGGCATGTTGGCAACTTCTGGCATACCTGGATAACCCTTTGGTCCACATCCTCTTAAAACTAGAACTGTGTTTTTATCAACATCTAAGTTTGGATCATCAATTCGGGCATGGAAATCTTCAATGGAATCAAAAACTAAAGCTTTGCCTTTGTGTTTGAGTAATTCTTTGCTTGCAGCAGCTGGTTTGATTACTGCACCAAGAGGGGCAAGATTTCCTTTTAGCACTGCAATTCCTGCAGAATCTTGCAACGGCTTGTTTCTTTTACTGATAACTGTTTCATCAAAAATTTGAGCATCATCAAGATAGCTAACGAATGCTTTGCCAGTCACTGTGATTGCTGTTGGATCTAGCAAATCTTTTAACTCTTTAAGCAGAGCAAGTAGTCCACCTGCTCTAAAGAAATCTTCCATTAAATGATTTCCTGCAGGTTGCAAGTTTGCTAGTAGGGGCACCTTGGAGCCAATTTTGTCAAAATCATCCAAAGTTAACTTAATTCCTAAACGACCTGCAATTGCTAATAAATGAACAACAGCATTAGTAGAACCACCAATGCCAGCAAGGGCAACAATGGCGTTAACAAATGAACCTTTAGTCATCACATCACTTGGTTTTCGATCATCTTTAACCATTTGCACAATTAATCTGCCAGTTTCTTGGGCAGATTGTAACAATCTTGAATCAGGAGCAGGAGTTCCTGCTACTCCTGGAATTGTCATACCTAAACTTTCTGCAACACAACCCATTGTTGAGGCTGTTCCCATGGTGTTGCAATGTCCACGACTTCTAATCATTGATTGTTCTGATTTGAGGAAGTCTTCTTCACTCATTTTTCCAGCACGTAGCTCTTCACTGAATTTCCACACATCAGTGCCGCAACCTAATGCTTTTCCTTTGTAGGTTCCAGTAAGCATTGGTCCACCAGGAACAACGATGGCTGGTAAATCAACTGATGCTGCTGCCATAAGTAGAGCCGGAATTGTTTTGTCACATCCGCCAAGTAAAACCACACCATCAATTGGATTTGCTCGCAACAGTTCTTCTGTTGCCATAGCTGACATGTTTCGCCACAACATTGCAGTGGGGCGAACTTGGGTTTCACCTAAAGAAACAGCAGGCATGTTTAAAGGAACACCACCTGCTTCCCAAACACCATTTTTTACATATTCCATAACTTCATTTAAATGAGAATTACATGGGGCAAGATCAGAAGCTGTGTTTGCAATTGCAATATGGGGACGACCATCAAATGCGTTGTTAGGTAAACCACGTCTCATCCAGGCACGGTGGATGTAGGAGTCTCTATCTTTACCTTTGTACCAAGCATCACTTCGCATTAGAAGTTTTTACCTCACTATCGAGACAACTTGGTGTTTGGTCTTATTAATGCTCAATCTATATTGTTTCCATTATGAGAGCTTTCGTGGTTACTGCTCCACACACTTCTGGCGTTCAAGATGTGGAAAAACCAGTGGCTGGCCCTGGTCAAGTAGTAGTTGATGTTTCCCGGGTTGGGGTCTGCGGCACCGATGTTGAATTCTTTACTGGCGAAATGGCTTATCTACATTCAGGTCATGAGAAATATCCGTTAAGACTTGGGCATGAATGGTGCGGAGTTGTTACATCCGTTGGTGATGGTGTTGATAAAAAAATTATTGGCAAACGTGTCACAGGAGACACCATGCTTGGTTGTGGCAAGTGTTATCGCTGTTTAAATAATCGCCAACATGTTTGTGAAAATAGATTTGAAATTGGAATTAGAAATGGTTGGGCAGGAGCTCTAGCTGAACAATTGTTAGTTCCAGCAACTGCGTTGCATTTTTTGCCAGATTCAATTGATGACACAGTTGGGGCATTAATTGAGCCAGGTGGAAATTCTTTACGAGCAGCACAAGCTGCACTTGCTGGACCTGGAAAAAAAGTTTTGGTGTGGGGATCAGGAACTATTGGTTTACTAACCGCACAATTAGCTGCATATATGGGTGCATATGTGCACGTGATTGGTAGAAATCCACAAACACTTTCTTTAGCTAAACAACTTGGAGCAAGTGCAACATCTTCAGATTTTGAAGAAGTTGATGGTGGATTTGATGCAGTAATTGATTGCACTTTTGATAAAGATATTCCACATAAAGCTTTGCAAGTAGTTGAACTTGGGGGAAGAGTCGTTTACATAGGAATTTCAGGTGTTCCTAGTTCAATTGATTCAAGAGATTTAGTTTTGAAAGATGTCACAGCGGTGGGAATTTTGTCGGCTTCTCCTGGATTAGCAGGAACTATTGATATTTATGGCAGTGGCAAAGTTGATCCAACTTCAATAGTTGCTGCCACTGTGGGATTAAAAGAAACTTCAGATGTTTTAGCGGGTAAAAGACCAGCAAATGCTGGTGTTGGTCCAAAGATTCACATAGATCCACGAAAGGATTGAGCACAAGATGAGTGACTTTAAAGATTTAGTAGCAATTGTTACCGGTGGAGCAAGTGGAATCGGTGAAGCAACAGCTAAATTACTTCAATCTCGTGGTGCAAAAGTATTTGTTTTTGATAGAAATCAACCAACAAATCCAATTAATGAAATTACTTATTTAATTTGTGACATCACAAATAGAGAAGATGTAAATAAGTCTGTGGCTGATGTTGCTAAAAACGGTTTAGACGTATTAGTAAATAACGCAGGCATAGGTGCCATTGGAGATGTCACAGCAGGTGGTGATGCTGAATGGCACAAAGTGTTAGATGTAAACGTAGTAGGAACAGCACGAATGAGTGCTGCAGCTATTCCATTTTTAAGAAAATCAAAGAATGCAGCAATTGTTAACGTTTCATCAATTGTGGCAACAGATGGTTTTCCACAACGTGCTATTTATTCAGCATCTAAGGGTGCAGTGCATTCATTAACTCTTGCTATGGCAGCAGATCACATTAGAGAAGGAATAAGAATTAATTGTGTAGTTCCAGCAACTGCTGATACTCCTTGGGTGGGAAGACTACTTGAGCAAGCCTCGGATGCAAAAGCAATGAAAGAAGCATTGATTGCAAGACAACCCATGGGAAGACTTGTTACTGCTGAAGAAATTGCCCATGCAATTTGTTATTTAGCTTCACCTCTTTCTTCTTCCACAACTGGAATTGGATTAAATGTTGATGGCGGAGTTGGTGGATTAAGAGTCCCACCTAAATAAATGATTTCAGTTGAAGTATTTGATGATCGTCGTTGCTGGTTAGGAGAAGGTCCCACAGCAACTGGGGAAAACAATAACCATGTGCAATGGGTTGATATTTTAAACGGCAAAGTTTTAAATAAAAATATAGAAACAAGTAAAACTTCTGAATACAAATTAGATGATCATGTTGGTTTTGCAATTCCTAGAACTAATGGGGGAGATGTTTTAGGAACAGCTAATGGTCCTGTTTTAAGAAATACAGATGGGGAAATCACAAAACTTCCTGGTCGAGAAACAGATAAATTCAAATCAAGATGGAATGATGCCAAGGTTTCTCACACAGGAGATTTATTTCTTGGAACTCTTTCCTATGATCTTGTGCCCAAAGCAAGTGGGCTTTATCGAATTTCTCAAGTTGGCAGTGAAATAAAGAAATTACTCAGTGAATTAACTCTTGCCAATGGACTTGATTGGTCAGTAGACACTCAAACTTTTTACTTCATTGATTCCCTGGAACATTGTGTTGATGCTTTTTCCTACGATGGTCAAGAAATAACTGATCGAAGGACCATTATTAAATTTGGAGAAAATGAAATTCCTGATGGAATGTGTGTAGATGGCGAAGATGGACTCTGGATTGCTTTTTGGGACGGATCACAAGTTAGAAGATATGACGAGAAATACAAACTAAGTGAGAAAATTAATCTTCCTGTCTCATACACCACATCATGTACCTTTGCTGGTAAAGATTTAGACCAATTGGTGATTACAACAGCTCACAACAACGAAATGGGAAAACATCCTCAAGCTGGGATGACTTTTATTTGTAAACCAGGAATTAAAGGAAAAAAGACCACCCTATTTGGAATCTAAAAAAAGTTAAGCGAAAGACTAAGGTTGGAGTGGAAAGGTAGAAACATGAAACTAGCTCGTTTGGGAAATTTTGGTTCTGAAAAACCAGCCATAGTAATAAGTGATACTGAAGCAGTTTTTGTTGATGACGTTGTAGCAGATTTTAATCGTGAAACACTTTCCAATGGTGCTCTCGACAAATTAAAGAAACTTGATTTAACAAATAGGCCTAAAGTAAAGATTGCTGATTACAGACTAGGTTCCCCAGTTGCAAGACCAACTAAAGCAATTTGTGTAGGACTTAATTACGCCAAGCACGCCAAAGAATCAGGTGCTGAACTTCCAAAAGAACCAGTAATTTTTATGAAAGCACCAGACACAGTTGTTGGTGGCTTTGATGACATTGTTATCCCGCCTAATTCTGTTAAAACAGATTATGAAGTAGAAATTTGTGTGGTAATTGGTAAAGATGCTCTTTATTTAGAATCACCTGCCAAAGCTAAAGAGCACATTCTTGGCTACACAATTTCCCAAGATGTGTCTGAGCGTCATTGGCAAATTGAAAGAAGTGGTCAATGGGTAAAAGGAAAGTCTTTCCCCACTTTTAATCCTGTTGGTCCTTGGATTGTCACAGCAGATGAATTTGATCCAAGTGATGTCAGACTCTGGTCAACTGTTGATGGTGAAAAAAGACAAGACTCAAGAACCAGTGACATGGTTTTTGGAATTGATCATTGTGTTTGGTACATCTCTCAATTTATGGAATTAAAGGCCGGAGACATCATCAACACCGGAACTCCTGAAGGTGTGGGAATGGGTCATAAACCTGAAAAGTATTTAAAACCTGGACAAGTTGTTGAAACAGGAATTGATGGCATTGGCACTATTAAATCAAATGTAGTTGCCTACAAATAAAAAGGAAAATATAAATGGAAAAAGTTAGATTCGGTTTTATTGGAGCAGGTTCAATTGCAAGCAAAGCTCTTTATCCAGCATTGATGAATTCAACTGTTGGTGAAATTTATGCAGTGGCAGGGAAAGACGCTGATCGGGCTAAAGCTCTTTCTCCAAGTGGAAAGTTTTATACCGATTACCAAGAATTAATTGATGATCCAAAGGTTGAGGCCGTTTATATCTCACTCCCAAACTCACTTCATATTCCTTGGTCGATTAAAGCTATGCAAGCAGGCAAACACGTTTTGTGTGAAAAACCGATTGCCATGAATGCTCAAGAGTTAAAAGAAGCAATCAAAGTTTCACAATCAACAGGAAAACTTCTAATGGAAGCAAGTTGGAACAGATGGCATCCACGAACCGTGAGAATCAAACAATTAGTTGATTCTGGAATCATCGGCAAATTAATTGAAATTAATGCCAGTTTTACCTACGACGGACTTGATGTAGGAAACATTAGAACAATTCCAGCACTTGGTGGTGGAAGTCTTTATGACCTTGGTCCTTATTCTGCTGTGGCACCGTTATGGATAACTGATTTTGCTCCGGTAAAAGATATTGCAACAAAAGTTACTTGGCATCCAGGTGGAAGTGATGAAACCTTAAGAACTACCTACACAATAGGAGAAGTTAAAGCTAACACTCTAACTTCGATGAATATTCCAGATAAAATTACTTTAGAAATAATTGGTACGCAAGGAAAAATCTCTACTGGTGGAAACGATGCATTTGTTTCCCATAACAGCCCAAGCACTTTAATTATTGAAACTAAAGACGGCAAGAAAGTTGAAGAATTTGCAGCTTGTGATCCCTATCAATTAATGGCTGATTCTTTTGCTAAAAAAATTAGGGGACAAGAGGCATGGTTACTGCCATTAGAGGAATCAGTTAAATTCTCTGAATTCTTTGATTCTGTTTTTGCTACTTTAAAGTAATTAGTCGTAGGAATGATCTGAGTCAGGGTATTTTCCTGACTCAACATCTTTGCTGAAATCTTTGATTGCTTTTTCGATATCTTGACGAATGTTTAAGTAATTCTTCACAAATTTAGGTTTTACTCCAGGAGTAAGTCCTACTAGGTCTTGCCACACCATCACTTGAGCATCAGTATCAGGTCCTGCACCAATTCCAATTGTGGGAATTGAAACAGATTCGGTTATTTGTTTAGCAAGATCTCTTGGAATTGCTTCTAAAACAATTGAAAAAGCACCAGCATTTTCTAATGCTTTGGCATCTTGTAGTAAGGCTTCTGCTTGTTCACCGCGACCTTGAACTTTGTAACCACCGAAAACGTTTACCGATTGAGGCGTTAAACCAATATGTCCCATGACAGGAATTCCAGATTCAACAAGATGAGAAACAGTTGAGGAAACTCTTTGGCCACCTTCAAGTTTTACTGCGTGAGCTCCAGCTTTTAAAAAACTTGTTGCTGATTCAAGTGCTGCTGTTGGTGATGATTGATAAGAACCAAATGGCATATCTGCTACAACCATTGCTTTTGATGTAGATCTGGCAACTGCTTTAACAATGGGTAACATTTCTTCAACTGTAATTGGCACAGTTGAGTCGTAACCCAAAACTAGATTAGCTGCAGAATCTCCAACCAATAAAACCGGTATTCCAGATTCATCAAATAGAGAAGCTGTTAATGAGTCATAACTTGTAAGTACTGTGAAACGTTTTTTGGATTGTTTAAAAGAAGATAGGTCATTAACAGAAATACGAACCATAACCATTTTCCTCTCGAAGCCAATTTCTTGGTCCCCGGATTTATCTAGGTAATAACTTAATTGTGGCAGATTTTAGGACCCACTTCTACTTAAGGGTTATTTCTTAGAGACTTTCTCGCCAACTATTAGTAATTGGTTGCCTTCTGTCTCGACCAAAAGCTTTGGTTGAAATTTTTGTTCCAGGTGGGTACTGACGTCTTTTGTATTCTGCTTGATCAATAAGTTTCAACACTTTTTCAATCAAGGACTTATCTATTCCCTTGGTTGCCATTTCAAAAGCACCTTGATCTTGCTCAACATAGGCATTAATCATGGGATCAAGTTTTTCATAATCTGGAAGAGAATCAGTATCAAGTTGTCCAGGGCGTAATTCTGCACTTGGCTCTTTAGTGATACTTGATTCTGGAATTGGAGGATTTCCTGCTTGCTTATTTCTCCATTTAGATAATTGCCAAACTAAGGTTTTTGGTACATCTTTAATAGGAGCAAAACCACCAACAGCATCACCATAAATGGTTGAGTAGCCAACAGCTAATTCACTTTTGTTACCCGTGGCAAGAACTAGGTGACCTTCTTGGTTTGAAATTGCCATCAAAGTCATTCCACGAAGTCTTGCTTGCAAGTTCTCTTCTGCTAAACCAGATAAAGAAAGGGAGTCTTGGTAAGCATCAAACATTGGTTTGATTGGCACACTTCGATAATTCAAACCAGTTCTAGTTGCCAAATCTTTGGCATCACTTACGGAATGCTCTGATGAATATGGACTAGGCATTGAAACTCCATAAACATTATTTGCACCCAGTGCATCAACAGCGATTGCTGCAACTAATGCCGAATCGATTCCACCACTAAGTCCAAGTACAACTGATTGCATATTATTTTTCAAGACATAATCTCTTAGGCCCACAACTAAAGCTTGGTAAACCTCTTCCAGATCGTTACTTCTTTTTCTGACCATTGATTGACTTATTGGTTTCTTTGGTTCTACTTCAAAAAGAATTATTTCTTCCACAAATTGATTTGCTCTATTGGCAATTGATCCATCTGTGTTGACCACAATTGAGTCACCATCAAAAACAAGTTCATCTTGTCCACCAACCATGTTTACATAGGCCAGAGGAGCATTTACTTCTTTAGCTCTTTTTTGTACAAGTTGTAAACGAGAATCATCTTTGCCATATTCATATGGTGAACCGTTAATAACTATAAGTAAATCTGAGTTGAGTTGAGCAATTTGTGAAACAGGTCCACCGTCTTGCCAAATATCTTCACAAATTGCTAAAGAAACTTTTACACCCTCTACTTCAAATGAGCAGTTATCAGTTCCTGGGACAAAGTATCTGTATTCATCAAAAACTCCATAGTTTGGTAAATGATGTTTGATGTATTTGGCAATTACTTCACCATTTCTAATTACTGCAGCAGCATTTTGTGGTCCACCAGCAGGAACTCCCAAAGATGCTTTTTCTCCAGTTGAATCTAAATAACCCACAACAACTGTTAAATCTTGTAACCCATCAAGTACTAAATCTTTTGCTAATTGGTTCAATGCTTTCTTGGAAGCATCTTGAAAGGATTTTCTTAAGGAAAGATCTTCTATGGGATAACCAGTTAAAACCATTTCTGGAAAAGCAACTAGAGATGCTCCAAGTTCAGATGCTTTCTTGGAGAAATTTCTAACGATTGCCGCATTGCCACTTAAATCACCCACCCGAGGGTTTACTTGGGCCAAAGCCACTGTGAGTGCCATATATATAAGTGTATTCCAGGCTAAATCTTGCCTGAAATTTATGTAACAAAGCCGAAACATTCATGGGGCACAATGATGTTCATGGATAAACAAGCAGATTTTGTATTAAGAACAATTGAAGAACGCGATATTCGTTTCGTACGTTTGTGGTTTACCGATGTGATCGGTTCCTTGAAATCAGTAGCAGTAGCTCCTGCTGAATTAGAAGCAGCATTTTCTGAAGGAATTGGTTTTGATGGTTCTGCCATCGAAGGTTTTGCCAGAGTTTATGAATCAGACATGTTAGCTAAACCTGATCCTGCAACATTTCAATTACTTCCTTGGCGAAGTGAAGGACCAGGTGTGGCAAGAATGTTTTGTGACATTCAAATGCCTGATGGTTCACCTTCTTATGCTGATCCTCGTTGGGTTTTGAAAAGAACAATGGCCAAAGCAGCAGATATGGGTTTTACTTTTTATACTCATCCTGAAATTGAGTTCTACTTATTTGAAGATGACAAAAATGCGGTAAATGTTGCTTCACCTAAACCAGTTGATCATGTTGGTTATTTTGATCAATCAGCATCAGGACCAGGTTATGACTTTAGAAGAAATGCCATCACCATGCTTGAGTCAATGGGAATTTCTGTTGAATTTTCACATCATGAAGGAGGCCCAGGTCAACAAGAAATTGATTTGCGTTACGCAGATGCTTTAAGTACAGCAGATAACATCATGACCTTTCGTTTAGTTGTAAAAGAAGTTGCATTAAGTGAAGGTGTGAGAGCTTCATTTATGCCTAAACCATTTAGAGATCAACCAGGTTCAGGTATGCACACACATTTATCTCTTTTTGAAGGAGACAAAAACGCTTTTCATGAACCAGGTGCTGAATACCAATTAAGTAAAGTCGGTAGAAGCTTTATCGCCGGTATTTTGAAACATGCACCAGAATTTACTGCGGTTACAAATCAATATGTGAATTCGTATAAACGCTTAACTGGTGGAGGAGAAGCACCAGCGTATGTTTGTTGGGGCCATAACAACAGATCAGCATTAGTAAGAGTTCCAATGTATAAACCATCAAAAGGTCAATCAACTCGTATTGAATATCGAGCTCTTGATTCTGCAGCTAATCCTTATCTTGCTTACTCAGTTCTTTTAGCTGCAGGACTAAAAGGAATTGAAGAAAATTACGAGTTACCACAAGGTGCCGAAGATGATGTGTGGTCATTAACTGATGCTGAAAGAAGAGCATTAGGAATCACTCCACTTCCAACCTCATTAGATGAAGCAATCAAAGTGATGGAAAAAAGTGAACTTGTGGCAGAAACTTTAGGTGAACACGTATTTGATTACTTCTTAAGAAACAAGCGAAGTGAGTGGGAAGAATATCGTCGCCAAGTAACTCAATGGGAACTTGATAGATACTTACCAGTCTTATAGCAATATTGCACGATTATTTGAAATAAAAAAGCAAGATAAGGCATAAGTGACTTTGTGGGTTGTTATGGAAGTAGGCTTGGTTCATGGGTAAACCACCGGTGGTTTTAGTAGTGCAAAACGAACAAGATGCCCCAATTGGTTATCTCGAAGAGTGGTTATTTGAACGTGGTGTGGCAATAGAAGTTATTTATCCTTTCAAAGGAGATGTTGTTCCTACTAGTCCGGATAATTTTGCTGGAGTAATTGTGCTGGGTGGTTCTCGCGGAGTTCATGATGAAGATAAGTGGCCTTGGCTTAAGCAAGTAAAAGAGCTTTTAAGAAATGTCATCAAAACTCAAACTCCCACATTGGGAGTTTGTTTAGGTGGACAACTTTTAGCTGATGCCAATGGGGGCAAAGTTGGCAGAACTAATAAACCAGAAATTGGTGTTGGTTTTGTTGAATTTCTACCTGAAGCAAAAGATGATTGTGTTTTATCCTCAGTAGTGGACTCACCCGTAGCAATTCCTGTTCCGCAATATCACCAAGACGCAATTTTAGAGCTACCTCATGACGCAAAATTACTTGTTACAAGTGATGATTGTCAGGTGCAAGCTTTTGTGTTGGGAAAAAGTGCTTGGGGATTGCAATTTCATCCTGAAACTGACTGGAACATAATGAGTGATTGGCTTGTTAGTGAGGATGAGGTGCGAAAAACTTTAGGTATTTCTGATGATTCAGTTAAGAAACAGTTTGGTGAATATGGTGAAGGAATGAAAAATACTTGGAGGGCTTTAGGTTTAGCTTTTGCTGAAACTGTAGTTGATTTCGCAGGTTTGAAAGATAAATGACAGATAGACCGGTAACTGAAACCGGGATGTTTTCTCGCTCTGGTTTTTTTGATTCGAAAAGAGCATCTGAATTGATAAAGATGCTTAATTCAAACATTGATCAAGATATTTTGATTGAAAATCTAAGTAAAGTTGCAGATCCTGATAATGCCTTACTACTGCTGGTTCGAATAAGCGAGAAGAAAAATTTAGAATTTTTGAAATCTCTGGAAAATGATGAATCAAGACTTCGGTTATTGCACGTTTTAGGTTCCTCCAATGGGCTAGGTGAGCATCTTGTTAATTTTCCTGAAGACGCATCCGTTTTTTTGCACGAAACTAGTTTTTCGAAAGCAAACACAAAAGAAGAGCTAATTACTCTTTTTACAACTGCCGCAAAATCAAGTCGTGCTAATTTAGTACGCGAATACAGAAAAGTATTACTTGGATTGGCTGCTCGAGATATTTGTAGCAAATGGCCCTTACGGGAAGTGGCAGCTGAATTGGCAGATGCTGCCGATGCAATTTTACAAAGTGCTCTCGAGGTCTCGTTAAACAAAAATATTGATATACCAAAGAAATTTAAATTAGCCATCATTGCAATGGGAAAAGCTGGTGGACAAGAACTTAACTATGTTTCCGATGTTGACGTTATATTCACAGCAGAACCAAGTCCTGGAACTGATGAACAGACTGCTATTTCTGCGGCAACAAAAGTGGCATCTGAAGTTATGCAATATATCTCGGTTGCCGATGATGGTGGAGAAATTTGGGAAGTAGATGCCGCACTTAGACCTGAGGGTAAAGCTGGTGCATTAGTTAGAACTGTTGAACAACATGTCTCTTATTACCAAAGATGGGCTAGCACCTGGGAATTTCAAGCATTACTTAAAGCCAGATTTAGTGCAGGTGATATTGAGTTGGGTAATAAGTATCTTGATCAAATTTCTCCATTTGTCTGGCAAGCAGCAAATAAAGAAAACTTTGTTGATGAAATACAAAAAATGCGTAAAAAGGTAGAAGAAAATATTGATAACCGAGTTGGGGATAGAGAATTAAAACTTGCCCCAGGCGGACTTCGGGATGTTGAATTTGCAGTTCAATTACTGCAACTAGTTCATGGTCGAAGCGATGTGATGGTGCGAAGTTCAAATACTTTGCAAGCTCTTGATCAATTAGCCACCTGGGGCTACATCGGACGCGAAGATGCGGCAACTTTTTCTAATGCTTACACATTTTTAAGAACACTGGAGCACCGAATTCAATTGCAAAAATTATCAAGAACTCACATTTTACCTGATGAGGAAAGTGAACTAAGAAAGTTAGGTCGATCACTTGGTTTTATGTCTGAGTCAAGCAACGATCTTGAGAAACAATGGCGAAAGCATCAATTGGAAGTAAGAAGAATTCATGAGAAATTGTTCTATCGACCATTACTTAATGCTGTAGCAAGACTTGATGCAGGCAGTGCGCGACTTACAATATCTGAGGCAACTTCGAGGCTAAATGCACTTGGTTACAAGGATCCTGAATCAGCTCTTCGACACATTGAATCTTTGACCATAGGTGTTTCACGAAGAGCTGTGATTCAAAAAACATTACTTCCAGTATTACTCTCATGGTTTGCAGATGGCCCAGAACCAGATGTGGCCTTACTTTCTTTCAGAAGATTAAGTGATGCATTAGGAAGTACCCCTTGGTTTTTAAGGTTATTAAGAGATGAATCAGCAGCTGCTGAATTAATGGCAAAACTACTTTCTTCAAGTAGATATGCCACAGATTTGTTAATGAGTGCACCCGAAGCAGTGTCAATGTTAGGAAACCTTGATGAATTAGCACCACGAACAAAAGAACAGTATGAAATTGAAATGAATGCAGTTATTGCAAGACATGAAACGGCGGAAAATATTGTCTCTGCAGCTAGATCGTTTAGGCGAAGAGAACTTTTAAGAACTGCTACAGCAGATTTAAGTGGCAAGCTAACAACTGAACAAGTTGGTAATGCATTAAGTAATGTCTATGCAATTGTTATAAAAACTGCCTTAAAAGCTGCCATTCTTGAAATTGAAAGTGAACGTGGAAAAGAAGTTTCCACCAATATGAGCATCATTGCTATGGGCAGATTTGGTGGATTTGAACTTGGATATGGCAGTGATGCCGATGTCTTGTTTGTACATGAACCTAAGAAAGATGCTGAGCAACAAGACGCAGAAAAATGTGCTCTAGATATTGCTAATCGAGTTCGCACTCTATTAATGCAACCCTCCACAGATCCAGCCTTAGAAATAGATGCTGATTTAAGACCTGAAGGAAAAAATGGTCCATTAGTTAGAACACTTGATTCATACCTTTCCTATTACCAAAAATGGTCTGCCCCCTGGGAAGCGCAAGCACTTTTGCGCGCTCAACCTGTGGCAGGAGATTTAAAAGTAGGAGAGAAATTTATGGAAGGAATAAATAAAACTCGTTACCCAGAAAATGGAGTAAGTGATGAAAATCTACGCGAGATAAGAAGAATTAAAGCTCGCATGGAATCAGAAAGATTACCCAGGGGAGCAGATGTAAATCTCAACACCAAACTTGGCCGCGGTGGATTAAGTGACGTGGAGTGGGTTGTGCAATTGTTGCAAATGCAACATGGCCATAAAGAACAGTCTTTGAGAATCACGGCCACATTACCTGCCTTAAGAGCTTGTGTTTCTGCAAAACTTATTAACGAAAGTGATGCCAAAGCATTGAGTGAGTCTTGGAGTCTTGCCACTTGGATTAGAAACGCACAAATGTTATCGAGGGCTAAAGCAAATGATCAAATACCAACTGATGTAAATGAATTATCTGCCATAGCATTTACTTTGAATCAAACATCACATGCAAAACTTATCGAGGATTATCGAAGAATTACCAGAAGAGCAAGACTAGTTATGGAAAAGATTTTTTATGGTGAGTAATTTACTTATCCAAGGATTTCAAGTACGAGTTATAGTCATCAATTTCTTTATCAGTGACTCTTCTGCTTGTTTTCTCATCCCTTGAAGCCCACTGATAAACCAATATTGCTAGAACTAAAATTGTCGGCAATTCACCAAATCCCCAAGCGATACCACCACCTAGTTGTTGATCCTGAATTGGATTTTCAAGCCAACTTGGTGCAACTTCACTAAACCAACCTCCACCAAGTGGGGAGGCGGCAGAGTAAGTAATAAAACCAAAAATGCCGTGAAAAACGGCTGCTGCAAAAACTAAACCAAGTCTTAACCCATCAGGAATTTTTCTTGGTGCAGGATCTATTCCTAAAATGTTCCAAAAGAATAAATATCCCAACAAAATAAAATGCGCATGCATAAATAAGTGACCTAAATGACTACTCATTAAAACTGTTAACAAGGGTGAGAAATAAAGCACCCAGGTGCTACCGGCGAATAAGAAAAATGAAATTATGGGATGAGAAAGAGTATGAATATATTTTGAATTCATTAATGAAACTATCCAGTCACGTATATTTCTTACTTGAGAATCAGAATTTCTTACTGTTTCATTTGGGGGTAAAACTCTTAAAGCTAAAGTTAAAGGTGCACCAAGTGGAAGTAAAATTGGGACAACCATGGCTAAAATCATGTGAACAGCCATGTGAGCAGAAAACATCAAAATCGCATATCGACCTAACATTGTGTTTGTCACATACATTCCAATTAATACAGCACTAATCCAACAAATACTTCTACCTATTGGCCAACTATCACCACGTTTTTGTAATTTAAAAACACCAAAAATATAAAGTGCAATAGTCAAAATTCCCACTGAAAATGTAAAAGGCTCAATTGCAAAAGTAGTAAGAGCATAAGACAATTCAAATTTTGCTGGTTCAGGATATCCCGTTATTGATTCAATTAAAGTAAATGCCGCTGCACCAGTTTTAGGGTATGCAGTTGATGCTAGAACCACAGAAATTCCTAAGGTAAAAAGTAATAATCCCATTTCTAATCCAACTAGTTTTTTTATCTCTGTTTGTAATCTTTTACGAATATTAATAGCAACCACTAGAGCTGAAATTAATAAAGAGATTTTTGCAATCACTAACTGACCATAAGTTGTTGATACTATTTCAATCAGACTATTTAATCGAGTGTAGGAATTTATTGAACCACTAATAATCAAAGAGATAACTGCAAATCCTGCAAGAAAACTAAATTTATGTAAGGCTAAAGATTTTTGATCCTGGGTTAAGTCTCTGTTGGAAACAATCAAAAATATTGCAATTACACCTGAAATCCACAAAGCAATAGAAACACCATGGGTAAATCCCGAGACCACAGCCCATTGATGAGTTGATACTCCACCACCATGAGATAACAAAGCCGGTAAAGAAAGCCCAATCACATTAATTGCGGCAACTAATCCAACTCGATCAACATTTGGTTTTAACAAAACTAAGAAAGAAATAAATGAAATCAAAGCAATCAGTAATAAAGCCCGAACATTTGTAACATCCCATCCGTAGGTCGCTATGACATTCAAATTTGCTATCAACGAAAGTGGCTGCGATAAAGCTTGTGCCAAGGTAAATACGGCTGCTGCAAATGAAACACCGGAAAGGCCAAGTGAGACTTGGGCAGCAATTTTTGCATTGGATCCTTTAAAGGGCACAAAAATACCATCACTTATTAATAATGCGATGACACAAACACCTAAGGAGTAAACAAGTGAAGTAAGAATTGGTCTTATGAAGTAAACAAATGGTCCACTATCTGGAATAAGGGGAGCTGGCACAACCCAAAGTGATGAAGTAACAAAAAGGGTAAGTAAAACACTTATAGGTGCTAAAAATAGAAAAAGTATGTGTTTTGTTTTCACGATTAAGATTAACTTACCTCAATAAGTCTTCTAAATTACTTTCTTGTTATTTTTCCCACAATTTTTAACCAGGTTGCTACAGAGTATCCAATTAATACACCGAAAAGTAAGGTTCCTAAACCTACTTGGCCACCTAATATCCAACCCACTGTTAAGACTGTTATTTCAATGAACAATCTCACTCTTCCTACTGGGATCCCTGTTTTGTAATGAATACTTGTCATCAATCCATCTCTAGGGCCTGGGCCCATGTGACAGGTTAAATAAAACCCACTTCCTAAACCAACAATGGCAATACCTAAAAGTATTTGAATAATTTGTAAATAATTAGTTGTTGGATTTGGTAAAACCTCAACCATAACTTCAATAGCAATCGAAATAATAATAATATTTAATACTGTTCCAAGCCCTGGTTTTTGCTTTAAAGCAACCCAAAGTAATAAAACACCTATTCCTGTAACAAAGGTAGCTCCGCCAATACTTAAACCGGTTTGTACCGAAATTCCTTGTGCAAAAACAGTCCAAGGAGAAACACCAGCATTAGCAGCAATTAAAAATGCTTCACCTGTTCCAAATAGCCACAAACCAATAATCAATATAAATATGGTGGAAGGTTTGGACTTCCAATAATGATTAGATCTCCAAGGCGTTACTGGAATAGTTTTAGATGGGAAAAACCATTTAGGAATATAATTTTTCAATTTAAGCCTGGAAGAATTAATTCATTTAATGGCTTTCTAATTCTTGGTGCTAATTCTCTTGCAGCTAATTCAGCTTTAAGTTTTTGTGGATCACTGACTTTTCCAACTGCAATAATTACAATTGGGTCAATATTTACAGGTATTGAAAAAACTTCTTTGACTCTGTTTCGATTAAAACCACCCATCTGATGGGTATGTAAATTCATAGCAAGGGCTTGAGTGCATAAGGCATGAACAGCTAGACCTGCATCAAAGGTTTCAGCTTTGGTTATTTTTTCAGCAGTTATGCCAACTAAAATTAAGGCACTTGCATTGGGTGCCCAATCTAAATTATTTCCTTCTAAGCAGCTAACTAGTCCTTGAAAGTTTTTGTCTCCTCTCTTACCTAGTAAAAAACGCCAAGGTTGGGCATTCATTGAAGAAGGTGACCATCGTGCTGCTTCTATTATTGTTTCTAACTCATTGTCTGAAATTATGTGTGATGAGTCAAAAGAACGAGGACTCCACCTATTTGCAATTAACTCATGAAGCTCTGCATCTGTGGCCGCTGGTTTGTCTGAAAATGACATAAATAGAATTATTGTCTAATGCTTGAGAATGCGCGACTCCGGGTTGAAAAAGGTGTGATTCGAACCTTCCATGCCAGAAGAGGGCGAGTCACAAAGAATCAAATTTTTGCTTTAGAAAACTATTTTAAAAAATTTGAACTTCCTGAGGGTCCATGGAATTTTCAAGAACTATTTGGCAACAAAGATGTTGTATACGAAATAGGTTGTGGAAGTGGAGAGTCAACAATTGGATTTGCTAAAGCAAATCCAAATTCATTAATCATTGCCGTTGAAGTGCACCGACCTAGTATTAGTCATTTAGTCGAAAGTGCCCATAATGAAAATCTGACTAACATAAGAGTTTGTTATTCTGATGCTGTTCAAGTGTTACGTGACTGGATTTCTGATGAATCCTTAAAAGCAATATATGCATTTTTTCCAGATCCATGGCCTAAGAAAAGACATAATAAAAGAAGACTCTTTAGAGCAGAAATTGTCGACTTGATGCAACGAAAACTCAAACCTGGAGGTGAAATACTTGCTGCCACTGATTGGCAAGAATATGGAAAACAAATGATAGAAGTTTTGCCTAATTCCACCCTTACCAATCGTCCAAGTTGGCGACCTAAAACAAAGTATGAGCGAAAAGGTATTGAAGCAGGACGAGAGATAATGGAAGTTTCTGGTAGTAAATAGCAATTATCAGGTATTACTAAGCCAATTATCAGGTATTTCTAAGCAATAAGTGGTTATGTAGGAAATGCTTCAAAAACAATGAAGTGTTAGTTTAGAAATATCAAAATGACTTTAAGAATGAGGGATTGATGCGTAAGCGCACTGTTGCGATTGTGGCCACTTTAGCTGTGGTTATTGGTGGGGGAATATTCTTTTTTACCAATTCTAATAAAGAAGCAGTAGAGACTTATTTAACATATAGTGCAAAACCAGATGTAATTGAAAGCAGTGTTTCCACAACCGGATCAATTGTTGATGAATTTACATTTAACATTAATGCTGATTCGCCAGCTACTTTAACAAAAATCGCTGGAGTTGCTACAACTAGTTCTGGAACACCCACAACGCTAAATGACACCTGGGTTGTGAATAAAATTAATAAAGATGAGGGATCTTTGGTTTCCAAAGGTCAATCAATTTTGCAATTGAAAAACTATGACGGAACGCTTCAAGAAATAAAATCACCTGTTGCAGGAAGAGTAAAGCAGGTAAATGGTGTTAAAGGATTTTCAATTAATGGCACAGTTGCAACTGTTGGGGCAGGAAAAATATTTATAAGTATTGATGTAACTGAGGCTCAAACAACAAAATTAAGTGTGGGACTTCCAATTGCCTTGGCAATAAATTCTTCAGACACATTGACTTCAGGCTATATTTCCTCAATTAAATCTTCTGCTACAGCAGGAAGTGGTACTTCTCCAAAATTTACTGTTTTGATTACCCCCACTCCAAACACATTGCCTGCTACTGCAAGAGCTGGGATGACAGCAACAGTTGATGTTACACCTGCAGGAAGTGATCGTATTAGATACACAAATGCAATATTGATTGATGAATTCACATATGACATCGATGTTAATAACAAGTCAACTTTGGCTTCTAAGAATGGAATTGACTTAAGCCTTATTGTGACAAGTCAATCTAATGTTGGCACAAAACAATGGACTGTAAAAGAAATCAACATGAAACCTGGAAGTGTCGTAAAGCAAGGTGATGTGTTAGCGACATTAAATAATTTTGATGGAACATCAAAAACTGTTAAATCACCGGTGGATGGAACAGTGAGAGAAATTCTCACCGCACCAGGTGCTGTGGTTTCAAGTGCCCTAGCAACCATTGGAACAGGATCCATGATTGCTGCAATTAATGTCAGTGAATATGACATTGCCAATGTGGCATTAGACCAAAAAGTTGAATTAAAGCTTGGTAACAGCAGCAATGTTGATAGTGGCAAAGTATCTCAGATTGGTCAAGTTGCTACCACAGATTCAAATGGGGTTTCCCAGTTTAAAGTTTTCACAATTGCTGAACCAAGTGTTGCAACTTGGCGAATCGGTATGACGGTTACTGCAAAAATTATTTTGGAAAGCAAAGAGGCAACAATAGCAGTGCCTATTCAAGCCCTTATTAAAAAAGGTAATGAAACCTTTGTGCAAGTCTTGAATGAAAAGAAATTACCGGTAGATAAAGAAGTCCAAGTTGGGGCAACAGGATCACAATTGGTAGAAATTTTATCTGGAATAAGCGCAGGCGATGAAGTGGTGCTGGGAATACAATCTGCTGATGGCAAGCTTCCAACCTCAGAAGATCCTTTCGCAGAGCAACGTGAAAGTAGAAATAGAAGCAGACAAACTAACTAAATATGACCGTTGTTGTTGAAATGTCCAATGTCACCAAGACCTTTGGTGAAGGAACCTCAATAGTTCGAGCTCTTGATGGTGTTGATATTCGAATTCAAAAGGGTGAATTTGTTGCCATAGTGGGTGCTTCTGGTTCAGGTAAGTCAACCATGATGAATTTAATTGGCTGTTTAGATAAACCAACAACGGGATTAGTAAAAGTTGCTGGTGAAGACCTTTCTAAATTAAATGACAAGAAACTTACCTCTTTAAGAAACTATGCAATTGGCTTTGTTTTTCAATCATTTTTTCTTCTTCCAAAAACAGATGCCCTAGACAATGTGGCAACACCACTTTTTTATAGGGGAGTGCCTGCCCGAGAAGCTAGAAAAAAAGCCATGGAAATTTTAACCAAACTTGGAATGGCTGATCGACATACTCATCAATCAACAGAACTCTCTGGTGGGCAACAACAAAGAGTGGCAATTGCTAGGGCGCTAGTAACAGAACCTTCACTTATTTTGGCTGATGAACCAACAGGAGCACTTGATTCAAACACTGGCAAACAAGTAATGGATTTGTTTGAAAGTTTGAATAAAGAAGGAAAGACCATCGTTCTTATCACTCATGATTTAGACGTTGCAAAGAGAGCAAAAAGAAGAATCACACTTAGAGACGGCAAAGTCATAAATGATGAAAGTGGTGCAGCATGAATATATTAATAGCTGCCCGATTAGCATTTGCTCGAATTCTTGCTACAAAAACTCGTTCGGGTTTAACTATGCTTGGAATAATTATTGGTGTGATGTCACTTATTGCATTGGTATCAGTAGCCCAAGGTGCAACTTCTGGAATCCAAGATCAATTTAAAGGACTTGGTGCCAGAAACTTAACAATCACGGGAACCACGCCTCAATCAATTACCATCGAAGATGCCCAAGCTATTGCTCAAGAACCAGGTATTGAAATAGTTTCTGAGACTGTTTCAGGAAGAGTCACACTTTCTTCAAATCAAGCTTCAACTATATCTCAAATTGTGGGGGTTGATCCTGATTACAAAACTGTGGTTGATCCAGATATTTTCGTGGGCTCATTTTTACCTGATGTTATAAATGCAAATGATGCAAGATTAATTGTTTTAAGCACAACTTTGGCAGAAGATTTAGAATTAGATGCCTATTCTATTGGTTCTTCCATTGCAGTTGGTTCAACTGAATTCACAATTGTGGGAATCTTGGATGATGCCGATGGATTTGGAACAAGGGGTACTGCATATATCCCGATGGAAACCGCATTTAAATACGTTGCTGTTCCTCCATATTTAAGTTCTATTACCGTACAAACAGTTAATGAAAAAATAGTTCCTGAGGTAACAAAGAATTTGACTGCTTTACTGAAATCTCGTCATAACATCACAGAGGGCCGTGAAGCCGATTTTGTGATCACAGATGCCAGCCAAATTTTGGATGCAATTGGAACTGTTGAACAATTCTTATCATTATTACTAGGTGGTATTGCTTCAATTAGTTTGGTTGTGGGTGGAATTGGAATCATGAACATAATGTTGGTTTCAGTGAGAGAAAGAACTCGGGAAATAGGAATAAGACGAGCAATTGGGGCTCAACAATCACAAATTCTGACCCAGTTCTTAATCGAAGCCATTGTCTTGTCATTAATTGGTGGAATTATTGGTGTGATCATTGGTGAAATTGTGGCTTACTTTTTAGCAAGTTTGGGTGAATGGAATTTCGCTTTAAGCCCAACTATCATTTTGGCCTCCCTTGGCTTTTCCATGTTTATTGGTGTGGTCTTTGGTGTGTGGCCAGCGCGAGCAGCTTCCAAATTAAAACCAGTGGAGGCATTGCGTTTTGAATAAATCTTGTCATCTGACAAGATTGCAGTTATGGCTGAGCTAGTTTTCTTTTCGGGAACCATGGACAGTGGTAAATCCACTCTTGCTCTACAAACTCACCACAATCACTCCAGTGCTGGAAGACGTGGTTTAGTTTTCACCAGAAAAGATCGAGCAGGGGAAGCAACCCTTAGTTCCAGACTTGGTTTACAGGCAAGTGCTATTGAGGTAACCCCTGAAACAAACTTTCTAAGACTAATGACTCAAGCTTTATCAAAGGGTGAAACTGTTGATTATCTAATTTGTGATGAAGCCCAATTTTATGAAGTTGAGCAAATTGATCAACTAGCCCGCGTGGTTGATGACTTTGGAATTGATGTCTTCACCTTTGGGATCACCACAGATTTTCGTACCGCCTTATTTCCTGGAGCTCAAAGGTTATTAGAAATTGCTGATCGGATGAACATTTTGCAAGTTGAAGCACTTTGCTGGTGTGGCAAGAAAGCCACCCATCAAGCTCGAATTGTAAATGGAGTTATGGTCACAGAAGGTGAACAAGTAGTAGTGGGAGATGCCGGCACTAATGCCAAATCAGATGAGGTGGTTTATGAAGTTTTGTGCCGCAAACACCATATGCGAAAAGTAACCTCCAAAAAGGCTAAGCAAGAACACATGTCCAAATCTGTCTTGCCTTTTGAAGATTCAATTGGGTAAAGCAAAATAACTAAGTTTTCCCTGAGGCAGTTTACCCACTGTTCACCTTGGTTTCTTCTTTCTGCAATAGCCCCAACCCATATTTATTAACTGGCAAGTGGCAAAGTGAGGTCCAATGCAAGTGAACGATTCTGGGAGGAAGTTCATGGCAAGTAAAAAGTTTCGAGGCTTAGTTGCTGAATTCTTAGGTTCTTTCACCCTAGGAGTGGCAGTCATTGGATCTGGCCTGATGGCTCAAAATATGACTGATGATAGAGCCATAATGTTGGTAATAAATGTGATTGGCACAGTTTTTGGTTTAGCCATCGCAATCTCAATTTTTTCCCAAATTGGGGCCGCCCACTTTAACCCAATTGTTTCACTTTGGTTTTTCTCACGTGGCAAAATAACCTTTGCTGAAACCTTGCAATTAATTTTGTTTCAAATCCTAGGATTTATAACAAGTGTGGCAATCATTAATTTCAGCTTCGGTGGAGATTCATTCCAACAAGCAACCCAAGAAAGAGCTGGCACAGGACAACTAATCGGTGAAGTCATTGCTTCAGCTGGTTTGATTTTCGTGCTTAACGCAGTTAACCGCTCTGATGTCAGAGGTGGACCTCAAGTTTGGGTTCCAATCTGGATTGGTGCGGCCATGTTTTTCACCCCCTCAACTTCCTTTGCCAACCCAGCTTTAACCCTGGCAAGATCCTTAACAAATTCGTTCACAGGTATCTCCCCAGATTCTGTGATCGGATTTGTTTTGGCTCAAATAGTGGGACTACTAGTTGGTGGACTATTAATCATGTATGTCTACCAAATGAAATTCAAGAAGCCTAAAGTTTCGTGAACAAAAAAGTAAGTGTGCTGTTTGTCTGTGTGCATAACGCAGGTCGATCTCAAATGGCAGCAGCTTTCTTACAGTATTTATCGCACAGCACGATAGAAGTTAGATCTGCTGGCTCAATGCCAGCAGATCAAATTAATCCAGCTGTTGTTGCGGCAATGATGGAAGAAAATATTGATATCTCAAAAAATAAACCAAAAATATTAACAACAGAAGCTGTGCAAGATTCTGATTATGTAATAACAATGGGATGTGGAGATGCATGTCCTATCTTTCCTGGAAAAAAATATTTAGATTGGGAAGTAAAAGATCCAGCAGGTCAAGGTATTTCTGCAATAAGACCAATTAGAGATGAAATTAAGCAACTTGTGTGGGGATTAATCGATGAAATTAGGGGTCAAGTAAAAAAATAAATCTATTGGTATAGATTAATAAATACCAGTAGGAGTTGATTTTTATGAAAGCACTCGTTATCGGAGCGGGTGGAGTTGGGCGAGCAATCGCCAATATCGCATCAAGACGTAAATTCTTAACAAGCATGGTTATTGCTGATCGTTCTATTGAGCGTGCGCAAATGGCGATTAAAAGAATTGATGATGATCGATTTGAAGCTGCTGAAGTAAACGCAGCTGAATTAGAAGACATCAGAGAATTAATTAGAGATACAAAACCAGATGTTGTGATTAACGCCGTTGATCCAAGATATGTTATGCCAATATTTTTAGCTTGCGAAATTGAGAACACAAATTACATGGATATGGCAATGTCCTTATCTAGACCACATCCTAAATACCCAAACACTGAAGTTGGTGTGAAATTAGGCGACGAGCAATTTGCTCGCGACTGGAATTGGGCAGAGCGAAAAATCTGGGCTGTAATTGGAATGGGAGTTGAGCCTGGACTAAGTGACGTGTTGGCCAAGTACGCCTCTGATGAGCTATTTAGCCAAATCGATCAACTTACCGTTCTTGATGGTTCCAATCTGGTTGTGGAAGGAGATACATTTGCACCTTCTTTCTCCATTTGGACCACGATTGAAGAATGCCTTAATCCACCTTTGGTTTGGGAAGATGGCAAAGGTTGGTTTACCACTAAGCCATTTTCTGAACCACAAATCTTTGATTTTCCAGAAGGCATAGGACTGGTGGAATGTGTCAACGTAGAGCACGAAGAGGTTGTCCTTATTCCTCAAAAGATTGAAGCTAAGAAAGTGAACTTCAAATACGGTTTGGGTAAAGAATTCATCTCCATTCTCAAAACCATTCACAAGCTTGGTTTAGATAAGAAAGAAAATGTTGATGTGCAAGGAGTTTCAGTTTCCCCAAGAGATCTCCTAACTGCATCATTGCCAGATCCAGCCACCTTGGGTGCGCGCATGAAAGGTAAAACTTGTGCAGGCGTGTTAGTAAAAGGTTTAGATAAAGAGGGAAAACCTAAAGCAACATATTTGTATCACGTTGTTGATAACGAGTGGTCTATGAAGGAATACGGAGATCAAGCTGTTGTTTGGCAAACCGCACTAAATCCAGTAGTTGCAATGGAATTGATTCACTCCGGTAAATGGAAGCCACAAAGTGTCATGGGACCTGAATGGTTTGATCCAAAGCCTTACCTAGATTTAGTTAATGAATATGGTGCCCCATGGAAGATGAGAGAAGAAAAGATTTAATTCTAGAGGCTTTCTAGAATCTCTTTCATCTCACGAATTTCAGCTGATTGCACTTCAACCACATTTACACCAAATGCATTAATTTCTTTAGTTGTAGTGTCCTTAATCATTCTTGACATATCAATTGCACCCTCATGGTGAGCAATCATGCCTTCAAGAAATAATTTATCGAATTCAGCACCGGAGGCTGATTCAAGTTTTGATAATTCTTCATCAGTTAACATTCCACCCATAGAATGACCTGAGTGATCACTCATTATCGAATTTGATTCTGAGCTGCCAAGCCAAGATTGCATTTGAATAATCTCTGCACTTTGGGCATCTTTGATGCGTTGTGCTAAATCCAAAATTTTTGGATTAGTTGATTTCGATAAAGCCAAATCTGACATTTCTACTGCTTGTTGATGATGAGGAATCATCATTTCAGCAAACATTGATTCATTCATTTGTAAATCACTGGTGGATTGCGAATTATTCATGCCACTTGAGTTGGAATCACCCATCATGTGGCCACCGGAGTCACTATTAACTACTCTCAATGCAATCAAAACAACAAAGCCGATTAGAGCTAGATAGATTCCGTCTTTTTTACCAAATTTAATTTTCATCAAATTTTCCTCAATTCCCACATTACTCCTAATTCTGGAATCCGCATGGGTAGAAAGTGTGAGTTAGGTAATACGGGAATAAATAAAGGGTTGGCCTTCACATTCGAAGACCAACCCGAAATTAATTAAGCAGGAATTAATGTTCCTGAGAATATTTGCCAGGCAAGTGCTGATTTTGCAACCAAACTCAACACAATGTAGGCACGTTCTCCTCTGAGGTAATTACTCCATTTTCCTTTGCCTTTGTATTGCAAGTATTGAACTAGAGCAAAAGAGTTAAAGAACAAGAACAGAGAAATGATGATGCCATAAACAAATCCTGGTATCGCTACATCAGAAGTTGATCCTGGTGCGATCACATAAATCAGTAATCCCAGCCACGGAACAATTCCTGCTATACAACCAAACCAAAATGGCAATAGATCTCCATCTTTAGGTTGGGTGTATTTCTCTTGTAGCCAGCCAAAAAGAATCATGGAAGCATTTACCCCAAATATTGCTAACAGGGCAACAACGTCTCCGATTCCACAAATTTGAGCTATCAAAACAATCATCACAGATGAGGAAAGTGAATACTCTACCCATCGGAAAATGTTTTGATTCTTCATTAGTGATGCTGAATATCTCTTAAAGAAATTTCCACTTGAAACAATAAAGTGAAAAAGAGCAGACAAACCAAGAAATAGTGCTACTGCTAGTCCAACTGGAGTTTCTAGTATTACAACAGGAGAACCAAAAGCAGTTCCTGGAGGTCCATTTAGATAAGTTCCAGTCACTGGCAATGCGAAATCGTTTGCCAGTGCTAAGACTGCAAACATTTGCAAGAGGTGAAAAACTCCCGCAATTCTGTTGAAGCCTTGTAGTGATTTAATTTGTTTTACTGTTGGTTTAGCCATCACTTCTCCTTTTTCCTTATTTCAGGTTAAAGCACAAGTGTGAAAAAATAGGTAATTAAATGAAAACACCCTCAACAATTGCCTTGTTGGGGGTGTCTATTTCGACTTTTTAGATGTCGTAGTACAGCTGGTATTCGTAAGGAGTTGGACGCAAACGTATTGGGTCTATTTCCTTTGCTCTCTTGTATTCAATCCAGGTATCAATTAGATCTGGGGTAAATACACCACCTGCTGTTAAGTAGTCCTTGTCTTTTTCTAACGCAGTTAATACTGCATCTAAAGAACCTGGAACTTGTGGCACAGATTTTGCTTCATCTGGTGGTAATTCGTATAGATCCTTATCAACTGGAGTTGGTGGCTCAATTCTATTTTTAACACCATCAATACCAGCCATCATCATTGCAGCAAAAGCAAGATAAGGATTGCATGAAGGATCTGGAACTCTAAACTCAATTCGTTTAGCTTTTGGATTAGATCCAGTAATTGGAATACGAATTGCAGCTGAACGGTTTCTTTGTGAGTAAACCAAATTCACTGGTGCTTCAAATCCTGGAACTAAACGGTGATATGAGTTAACAGTTGGGTTAGTAAAAGCAAGCAATGATGGTGCATGCTTTAACAATCCACCGATGTACCAACGTGCTGTGTCAGATAATCCGGCATAACCTTTTTCGTCATAAAACAAAGGTTTGCCATCTTTCCACAGTGATTGATGACAGTGCATACCTGAACCGTTATCACCAAACATTGGTTTGGGCATAAAAGTTGCGCTGTGACCATTTAAGAAAGCTACGTTTTTAACAACATATTTAAACAACATAATTTGATCTGCTGCGTTTAATAATGTGTTGAACTTGTAGTTGATTTCTGCTTGACCAGCAGTTCCTACTTCGTGATGTGCACGTTCAACTTCAAAACCTAAGTTAATAAGTGTTGAAGAAATAATGTCACGTAAATCAGCAAAATGATCTACTGGAGGAACAGGGAAGTAGCCACCTTTGAAAGGAGTTTTATATCCAAGGTTGCCACCTTCTTCTTCGCGTCCGGTGTTCCATGCTGCTTCAATTGAATCAATTTTGAAAAATGATCCTTGAGGTTGATTATCAAAACGAACTTCATCAAAGATATAGAACTCAGCTTCTGGACCAAAATAAACAGTGTCAGCAATTCCTGATGCTTTTAAGTAAGCTTCAGCTTTTGAAGCAACGTTTCTTGGATCTCTGGAATATGGTTCATTGGTGAATGGATCTCGAATAGAGAAATTCATTGCTAATGTTTTGGCTTCGCGGAATGGATCAACAAAAGCTGTTGTCACATCTGGCATTAACTTCATATCTGATTCGTGAATTGCTTGGAAGCCACGAATTGAAGAGCCATCAAACATTAATCCGTCTTCGAAAACGGAATCGTTAAATGCTTTGGCTGGAATGTTGAAGTGTTGCATAACACCAGGCAAGTCCATGAATCTCACGTCAACGAATTCAATATCGTTTTCGCGGATGTACTTGATCGCCTCTGCGGCGTTCTTAAACATCAATAACCTCCTGATAGAACTTTCTATTGGTTTAGAGAAGAGGGCACAACCTCGGGCCATCAATCTATTGGTTCATAACCTACTAAAGGGGTGTATCAAGTTGGTATCCCAATTGTTTCGGGCTTGTAACAAGTTTTCACATCTGTCTCGAGGGCTCTGGCTATTTCGCGAGAAATCCAGTTCAGGCATATGTTTGTACCATGGTTTTCAAAAGAATCTTGGCTCTAATCATCGATTGGATTGCAGCGATTTTGGTCGTACAGATTATTCCTGATGGACCAGATTATGGAACTCAAAGCCATGCCTTGCTAACGTTATTGATTTTTGCTTCCCAAGTTTTTCTATTTACTTGGCTTACAGGTTCTTCATTTGGCCAAAGAATTTTTGGTTTAAGAGTTCAAGATATAAACACTCAACAAAAACCTCGTTTGATTCAAAGTTTAATAAGAACTTTATTAATTATTTTAGTATTTCCTCCACTTTTATCAACTGCCAGTGGTAGGGGATTACACGATCGTATTGCTAAAACTCAAATAATTAGCGTCTAGGAATTCTCATACCTTTAGGCATTGCACCCTTAGGAATTGGTAGGGAACTTGCTCCGGAAGCACCAAATCTGTTTCTTAATTCACGAGATTCAGCTGGGGAAATTTTTTTACCCATTTTCATGATTGTCTTATTAAGTTTCTTAAAAGTGATCAATCCTTCACCATTGCCCACAATTAAAGTTGAGACGGGGATTTCTCCAGCGATTCTTCGTGCCTTAATTTTTTCATTTTCCAATAATTGGGCAACCCTTGTTGGTGAACCTTCACCCACTAAAACTATTCCTACCGGTCCAATCACTCGATGAACTAAATCTTGATTTCTAGTAACAGCAATAGCTGGGGTAATAAACCAACCTTTTCTTAAAGTGTTTAAAACAGCAGCAGCAGCACCAGGTTGTCCTTCAATTCGTGCATAGGCGGCCTTTTCGGCTCGTTTTCCAAATAGGTAAACAGTTGCCAATAAACCAGTTGAAACAGCAAGAGAGGTAGTAATCAATTTTGAAAAAGCAGATTCGAACAAAAATTGTGCGACCAAAATTAGCGGCAAAGTTGTGCCAATTAATGTGAGAAGAATTATCCAAGGAAGAGCTTTATCAGTTTTACGAGTTATAGAATAGGTTTGCTTTATTTGCTTTAGAGTTTTAAATCTTTCTTTCTTTGGTTTTGGCTCCTTATATTTGGCCATTTATTTTCCATTCCGTGCTTCAAGTGCTTGTTTATATAGTCGACCTGCGCGATAAGAAGATCTAACTAGTGGTCCAGACATTACGCCACTAAAACCTAACTCCTTTGCGAGATCCCCCAATTCGATGAATTCTTCTGGTTTAACCCAACGAGCAATTGGATGATGAAGTGCTGAAGGTCTTAAATACTGGGTTATGGTAATCAAGTCGCAACCTGCATCTACTAAGTCTTTTAAAGCAGTAACTATTTCGTCTTTTTCTTCACCCATTCCAAGAATCAAATTTGATTTAGTAATCATTCCAGCTTCTTTGGCCAAGGTAATAACACCTAAAGATTTTTCATAGTTGAATGCTGGTCTAATTGATTTAAATATTCGAGGAACAGTTTCTAAGTTATGAGCAAAAACTTCAGGTTTGGCATCAAAAACTTGTTTTAATAATTCTTTTTTTCCACTGAAATCTGGAGTTAAAATCTCCACACCGCAATCAGGATTGTGTTTGTGTATGGCTCTAATAGTTTCGGAATATAGCCAAGCACCTTCATCTTCTAAATCATCTCTGGTGACACCTGTGACTGTGGCATATTTCAAACCCATTGTTCTTACACTTAAAGCAACTTTGTCTGGTTCTGTTCTATCAAGAGGATCTGGTTTACCGGTATCGATTAAACAAAAATCACAACGTCTTGTGCAAGCAGATCCACCAATTAAAAATGTTGCCTCACGGTCTTCCCAGCATTCAAAAATGTTGGGGCATCCTGCTTCCTGACAAACTGTGTGAAGTCCTTCTTTTTTAACCATTTCACGAATTCGTGTGTATTCAGGACCAGTTTTTAATTTAGTTCTAATCCACTCAGGTTTTTTCTCAATTGGTACTTCAGCATTACGTGCTTCGATGCGAAGTAATTTCTTGCCTTCGGAGTTTAGACCGGTAACAAATTCAATAGTCATGACACTTCTACTTTAGAGCGTTTTGAAACATTTCGCTTAAGCGCACCATTTCTTAATGCATCTTCTATGAGGGAAGTGACCTCATTGACTGATACATCCCGACCTAGTTCTAAAGAAAGTGTCGTTACATCGGCGTCAGCAATACCACAGGGAACTATCTTTCGAAATGCATCAAGTGAGTTGTTGCAATTTAGTGCAAAACCATGCATGGTTACTCGCTTGGCAACCCTAATTCCAATAGCAGCAATTTTTTTGTCAGGTGAGTTATTTCCTTTAACCCAGACACCACTTCGACCTTCAATTTGTGTTGTATTTAAACCTAGTTGGGAACAAACATCAATAATCAATAGTTCAAGTCTTCGCACATGTGCTACTACATCAACTGGATCATCTAATTTCATTATTGGATAACAAACGATTTGTCCGGGGCCATGCCAAGTAATTCGACCACCTCGATCAATATCGAAAACTGGTGATGAATCAATTGGTCTATCCTCTGGCTTGGTGGATCTACCAGCTGTGAAAACTTCTCGGTGTTCTAGTAGTACTGCAACATCTGCATGATTTTCTGCAACAATTTTGTGGTGTATTTCTCTTTGTCTATTCCAAGAACTTTGATAGTCGACATCTGAGCCCCAGTTTTCAATGATTAAACCAGTTTTTGTCATGTCCTTATCGTATTAGTTAATGTCGAAAGATGCGATTTTGGTTGATATCAATAGACTGGTGGCTAGAGAAGGCCAACGTCACCTGATGGTGCAGCTTGATTTCTAAGCGAAAATATTTATAGGAGCAATTAAGTGAGTCCTGCGGCAAAAGCCAAGCACAGTAAAAAAGCAGTTGCTAAGAAAACTACTATTAATCAAAAAAAGAAAAAAACTAAAAGTCCTAAGAAATTTACCGCACTTGCTGTTTTGACTGTTGCAATTTGGTTAGGAATTTCGGGTGTCGCCGGTCCTATATTTGCAAAACTTTCTGAAGTTCAAGAAAATGATAATGCAGCCTTCTTACCCACGACTGCGGAATCTTCAAAAGTTAGCGATATTACTCCTGAATTTAGATCCTCGAATTCTCTACCTGCCTTAATTATTATTAAAGGAGATCTGACTCAACAAAATATTGCTAAAGCTAATGAGTTTGCCACCGATATAGCAACTTTTGAAATTATTGAAGGTGATGGAAAAAAAATTGGTGATTACCTTGTTACCGGATCAAAAGCTTTCCCTATTGCATCCGAAGATGGAGAAGCACTTTTAATAAATGTTGAAATTTCAAGTGATAAAATTGTCACACCTTTACCCAACGGGGAACCTGCTTTAATCGGAATCGTTGAGACCATTCGTGAAGAAGCCAGAGAAATTGAAGGCTTAAAAATCAACGTAACTGGTGCCGGTGGTATTTTAGCGGATCTCTTCGGCGCATTTGGTGCAGTTGATACAACTTTGTTACTTAGCACGCTAACAGTTGTTGCTTTAATTTTGATCATTGTTTACAGAAGTCCTTTGCTTTGGATTTTTCCACTACTTTCAGCAATCATTGCTCTTGCAGTTGCTGGAGCAATTGTTTATTCGTTAGCAAAAGAAGACATTCTAACTTTGAATGGACAAGCTCAAGGTATTTTGTCGGTGTTAGTAATTGGGGCAGCCACAGATTACGGTTTATTACTAATTGCCAGATATCGTGAAGAACTTCATTTAGCTGAATCAAGATTTAGAGCGATGCGTAAAGCATTGCGTGGAGTTGTTGAACCGATTGTGGCCTCTGGTGCAACTACTTCAGCAGGACTCCTAGTTTTACTCTTATCTGAACTTAATGCCAATAGGTCTCTTGGCCCAATTGGCGCAATTGGAATAATTGCCGCGGTTATCACAATGCTTACTTTGCTACCAGCATTCTTGGTTTTATTTGGTAGATGGATTTTTTGGCCACGAATTCCTCATTTTGATTCTGAAGATGAAAAACTTTCAGGAATTTGGGCAAAAGTTGCAAATTTTGTTGACAAAAAAACACGTCGCGCAGGTTTAATCACTGCAATTTTTCTTCTAGCTTTAGCTGGCTACTCAACTCAACTTGATGCCACAGGTTTATCTCAAACTGAAACTTTTGTGGGAAAACCTGATTCGGTAGTTGGTCAAGAAGAATTAGGAAAACATTTTCCAGCAGGAGAGGGAAATCCTTCCTATATTTTGGGTCCCTCATCAAAAACTCAAGAATTATTAAAAGTCATAACTGATACAGAAGGTGTGGAAGAAGCTTTTCCAATTCCTGATGGACCAGTAATTCCTGGTCAAGCATTACCCAAACCAAAAATTGTTGATGGTCAAGTGTTGATTAGTGCCACACTCAAAGATCCAGCTGATTCAAGTGAAGCAAAAGAAACAATTATCAAATTGAGACAAAATTTGGATAAGGTAAGTGAATTAGCTTTAGTTGGTGGGTTCACAGCGGTAAATGAAGATATTGCCGAGGCAAATGATCGCGACAACAGAATAATTATACCCACGGTTTTGGTTTTAATATTTATGATCTTGGTTGTATTACTTCGAAGTTTTTTAGCGCCTTTTATGCTTGTGGCAACTGTTGTTTTATCTTTTGCTGCCACACTAGGAGCGTCACAGTTTGTGTTTGAGTATGTATTTAATTTCCCCGGATCTGATACCTCTTTCCCACTTTTTGCTTTTGTGTTTTTAGTGGCATTAGGTATTGATTACAACGTATTTTTAATGACTAGGGTGCGCGAAGAAACTAAGAAACTAGGAACAAGGGCTGGAACGCTAAAAGCCTTAACTGTAACTGGTGGAGTCATTACATCTGCTGGTGTGGTTTTAGCAGCAACATTTGCAGTTCTTGGAGTGTTACCACTTGTATTCCTTGCTCAACTGGGATTTGCGGTGTCATTTGGTGTGCTGCTTGACACTATTTTGGTTAGGTCAATTTTGGTTCCAACCCTAACAATTGGAATAGGTAAGAAAATTTGGTGGCCAAGCAATTTAGCTAGAGCAAAAGATTAAACAATAGCTCCAGGGGCAAGACGAATTTCTTGAATTTCACCATTGACTTTTTGTATTTTGTAAGCGGCAGGTCCTGTTAGGGGATCTGAATTAACATCACTTATAACTTCAATTGGTTCTATTCCCTTGAAAACAATTCCGGTGTGATCATCTGTTGCAAAAGCAGTTTCAAATGTTTCATCTTTCACCAAAGATTGAAGTAGTGGTCTTCTTTGTTCCTCGGAGTCATAGTGCACTCCATTGCCGGAGGGCAAAAGACCTAATCCATTAGAAACTAGTTTTAAATCAGGTCCAAATGAATCAGTTGTTCCACCCATGAACCAACAAATGGATCCAGCACTTACCCCTGATAAAACAGTTCCATTTGCCCAAGCAGTTTTGAGAACTTCGTCAACTTTATGTAACTTCCAGATAGCCAAAAGATTTGCAACTGAACCACCACCTACCCAAACCAAGTCTGAATTCAATAATCTTTTTTCAACATCTTCATTTGGTTGAGGAAATAAAGATAGGTGTGTCACATCGACACTTAAATTGCCCATTGCTTCATACGATCTTGATATATAAGTCGCATCGTCTCCACTGGCAGTCATCATGAAGCAAACTTTGGGACGCTGTTTTCGTGTTAATTCAAGTGCTTTAAGAAATGTAGCTCCAGGTCTCATCACACCCCAGCGTTTAGTGGTAATAAAACCACCAGAGGTTGCAACGATGAACTTATCTTTGCTCATAAACCTAAACTTACTTTGACCAGTGTCGCAGCATTTGTACCACTAAGTAGAGCACCTTGAATTGAGGAAGTTGCTCGATGATCTCCTGCAACAAATAGGTCTTCAGATATTTGATTTGAGTTTATTAAGGAAAATGGGGGATACATGGAGGCAAGTGCTTCTTTTATTTGATATTGCTTAATTAGTTGCCAACTATTTGTATCTACCCCAAAGATTACGGATAGATGTTTTTTTACAGACTCAAGATCAGCATTTTGATGGGGTGAAATTGCTGAAGCAGAAACCAAAACTTGACCAGGTGGGGCATAACTTGATGCAGCGTTAGTTAAAACAACAGCATTTGTGAGTGGACCATTATTTGAAGCATCTACAAAAAGAATGGGCTTTCCTTTTACTAACTCAGCAACACTTTGATCGGCTTTGAAATACCAAGTTGTGACTGTGTGCATTATCTTTTCTTCTAGGCTAAGCCAAGAAATAGCAGTAGTTGGATCAGTGGCAACCACAATCTTTTTTGCAATAATTTCTTCATTCTCAGTTTGTAGTTTATTGCCCTCTATTTTTATTATTTTCGTGTTGAGAGAAATTTTTTCCATAGGTAACTTTGAAGCCAGTTGATCACTAATTACTTGCATTCCCTGGGCAGGAACACTGGGTATACCTCTAAGAAAAGTCTTTAAGACCACATCTAAAAATTTTCGTGATGTTTTTAACTCAGATTCAAGAAAAACGCCTTTTAGAAAAGGTCTCAAGAGTTTTTCAAGAAGATTACCTATGACCCCAGATTTAATCAGTGAATCTGAAGCTGAAATATCTTTAGTGGTGGCAATTTGTGCATCAGAGGTAACTAAATAACTAAGAAAATATCTTAATAAACCCAAACAACTAAGTGGGTTTCCGGGAATATCTTTTAAAAGATTTAATCTGAAACCATTGGCTCGAAAGGGGTCAACAACTATTCGAAGTCTTTTATTATCACGAATGGCCACCCCGGGAATGAAAGGTTTTAAATCAAGAGCATCGTAGTTAAGAAGTCTTTTTCCTTCGGAATAACTTGGATTATAAAGTTGAAATCCTCGATCAAGAATAAATCCATCGATAACATCTGATCTAACACGTCCACCAACACCATCTGATGCTTCAAAGATTTGAAAATCAATATTATTTTTTTGTAGTTCTATGGCACAGGCAAGTCCTGCAAGACCTGCTCCAATAATTGCTACTTCAACTTGCTTAGACATTAGTAAGTGATTGCTGAATTTAGTGTGCTTAAAATATCAGGCTGATTGAATTTAAAACCTGCTGCTTTCAACTTTGATGGCAAAATCCGAGATGAACCTAAGGCTTCAATAGAGAATTCGCCTAAAGCTATTTTCAAAGCTAAAGAAGGGACCTTAAGAAATGCTGGTCTATTCACAACACTGGAAAGTGATTTGGTGAATTCAGCATTTGTTACAGGGTTTGGATTAGTGAAATTGACCCCACCAGTAAGTCTTACATCGTCAATTAAATGATGAAGTGCTCTAATTTCATCCTCCAATGAAATATAGGACCAGTATTGTTTACCGTTTCCTAATTTGCCACCTAAACCTAGTTTGAATAACGGTAAAATCTTTTTTAGTAATCCACCACGTTTACTCATTACTAATCCGGTACGAGGATGAACAACTCTTATATTGTTACTTCTAACTCTTTGTGCTGCATATTCCCAATTGAAAACAACATCACTTAGAAATCCTTCACCTAAATTGGCATTCTCATCAACAGCAACATCTGCAGTGTCACCGTAAAAACCTATTGCAGAACCTGAGACAAAAACTGAAGGAGGAGTTTTTAAATTAACAATTGCATTAGCAAGTGTTTCTGTAGAATTTACTCGGCTATCAAGAATTAATTTCTTATACTTTTTGGACCATCGACGATCACCCACACCCGCTCCAGCCAAATTCACGATAGCTGTTGCTTTCTCTAAAACATTTAAATCAACAATCCCTTTTATCGGATCCCACTGCGATTCATTCTCTTGTTTTGGGGCACGTCTAACTAGTTTTACTACTTCGAAATTTTTCTTTTCGCAGTCTCTAACTAAAGCCGATCCGATTAAACCGGATGAACCGGTAATCACAATTTTCATACAGGTTTATAGACCTAATTCGGATTCAAAGTTGGCTTCTTCTAAACGTACTTTCATGGAAGACAAGAATCTTGCAGCATCAGCACCATCAACAAGTCTGTGATCGTAGGTCAATGAAAGATAAGCCATTTGTCTAATCGCAATTTGATCATTACCATCACTGCCTTTAACCACTACTGGTCTTTTAACAACAGCTCCGGTGGCAAGAATTGCAACTTGTGGTTGATTAATAATTGGAGTGTCAAAAAGTGCTCCTCGACTACCTGTGTTAGTCAAGGTGAATGTTCCACCACTTAATTCATCAGGTGTGACTTTATTGTCTCTAGTTCTATTTGCTACGTCTTGAATTTTTCTAGCTAATCCTGCAATTGATAGGTCTCCAGCATCTCTGATAACTGGGACCAGTAATCCGCGGGGAGTGTCAACTGCTACAGCCAAATGAATTGCATCACTGTAAGCAATTTGACTGGCATCAGCTGAAATTGTGGCATTTACTATGGGAAATTCTTTCAAACATTCAACAGAAGCCTTTGCAAAAAATGGTAGAAAGGTAAGTTTCACACCTTCGCGAGCAACAAATGAATCTTTAACTTTGTTTCGTATTGCTGCAATTTTTGTTACATCCACTTCAACAACACTTGTTAATTGTGCTGAAATGTGCAGTGATTGAACCATTCTTTCGGCAATAACTCTTCGCAAACGTGTTGTTTGCTCAATTCGCCCACGAAGTGGTTGTTCGGCAGTAGTCGAAGGCTTTGGTGCAGAACTAGTTGCAGGTTTATTTGCAGTCTCTTTTGCAGCTGGTGTTGGAATAGTTTGAGTTGTAGTCTGCGCCGGTGTTGTAGCAACACTTGTTCCAGAACCTACGAGGTCTTCTTTTTTAATTCGACCATTGATTCCAGTTCCGTTAATTGTTGAAAGATCAACACCTTTTTCCTTAGCAAGTTGTCTAACAATTGGTGTTGCATAAACATCTTTGTTATTTGGGGCAGTATTTGCAAATACTGTTTGCTTTGGGGTTGGAGTAGGTGCACTTTGAGTCACGGCTACTGGTTCAGCTTTAGCAGCAGGTGGTGGAGTTTGTATTACTGGAGCAACTGGAGTTGGTGCAGGTTTGGGTGCACTGTTTGTTGTTGAAGTTGAAATTATTGCCAGTACTGCTCCAACAGCAGCTACTTGATCTTGAGCAACTTTTATTTCTTTTATCACTCCAGCTGCTGGGGAAGGAAGTTCTGTATCAACTTTGTCAGTTGATATTTCTACAATTGCTTCATCTAATGAAACTAAATCTCCCACATTTTTTAACCAGCGAGTAATAGTTCCTTCTGTTACTGATTCTCCTAAAGCTGGTAGTAAAACATTTACAGTTGATCCAGTTGTTGCAGCTGGGGCAACAGGTGTTACCACCGGTGCTGCTACTGGAGGTGGTGTTGGCACGACTGGTTTTTCAATGACAGGTTCAGGTTTTATAACTGGTGTTGGGGTTTGCACGACAGGTGCTGCTGGTGGGTTAACTGGTGTTGATCCAGATTCACCAATGATTGCCATTACTCCACCAACTTGAATTACAGAATCTTGCGCGGCTTTAATTTCAAGCAAAATACCAGAAACTGGTGATGGAATTTCGGTGTCAACTTTGTCAGTTGAAACTTCCACGATTGCTTCATCAACTTTTATTACATCTCCAACATTTTTTAACCAACGAGTAACCGTTCCTTCGGTTACAGATTCACCTAGTTGAGGCATTACAACATTTGTTGGCATTTAAATTATTTCCTTTTTCTATTTAACTGTGGGTGTGTAGAGGTTTACCTGCAAGTGCCATTGCTGCTTCGCCCATTGCTTCTGACATCGTTGGGTGAGCATGAACATAAGGTGCAACATCTTCTGGGGAGGCATCCCATGAATACATTAACTGAGCTTCGGCTAATAATTCCCCGACTCGAGAGCCAATCATGTGAATACCAACTATTTGGCCACCATCTTTTAACGCGATAAGTTTAATAAAACCAGCGGTTTTTAGAATCTGGCTTTTACCATTTCCAGCCAAATCATATTGAATAGTTCTTATTTGATCGACACCATATTTTTCTTTAGCAGCAGGTTCATTTAATCCCACTGAAGCAATTTCAGGCTCAGAATAAGTCACTCTGGGAATTGCGGTGATGTCAATAATCCTAGGATTTAAACCTTTCATATGTTCTGCTACAAAGATTCCTTCTTGGAATCCCTTATGAGCCAATTGGGGGCCACGCACGATATCTCCCACGGCATAAACATTAGCCAGATTTGTTTGCAAGTTCTCATTTACTTTC
>JAQCGN010000004.1 GCA_027730605.1 Actinomycetota bacterium | reverse complement strand
TAGCGGGTACTAACGGGTCTGGCGTTCCACCGCACGGCGCAGGTAATGAGCGTGATCAGGGGCACCCCGATCACCACAATGGCGAAAAGCCCCATGCCGTCTGTGCCGCCATATCCAAACTGCGCTGCCGTACCTGCTGAAAGTCCTTGGCTCAGGGCAAAAGCGACCGTCACCACCACACCGAGCCGAGCCCTCAATGGGTCAGGCGAGAGGAGCGCAATGGCCAGAGCCACCAGACCCAGGGCAAGGATGTGGAAGCCCCATGCCAGTTCCACGACAGCTGCGATCTCAGCTTCTCGAGCTGAAAGAGTGCCTGGCCAATAACTAGGGGCGCTGGCTACTGTCTGTCCTGACAGCGCGTTGATAGTTGGAAATACCGTAAACAGGGTTCCGGTGGCTAGCAACCAAAACCGTGTGTTGAGGATTTTCATTGTCTTCCTTTCGATGGTTTAGCCGAGCAGGACGATTCCGTGCCCAACGATGATGCCGATGTGTACCGCAGTGAACAAGAACGCGAAGGCAAACCAGGGGTTTGCCTGAAAGTTGCGGCTGAAAGCCATGTCAGAGATGCCCTCCGGCAGGCCACTGGCCAAGGCGCGAAGCCGGCCAACGGTCGTGAAGGTGGAAACCCACAGCACGAGTCCAACCGCACAACTCGCCACGAACAATCCTGTTCCTGCCGGCCCTGACCCTTGCCCAGCCGCAAAGAATGCCAAAGGCATCCCCACTGCCCAGATTGTGATCGCCAGCAGACTCATCCCGAGAAAGCGAACGTTGTCCGCAGTATTCGACGAGACCCAATGAACTCGCGTGCTCTCGTGCTGATCAGTCATTTTTCATGCCTTTCTCTTCCTGTAAAGGAGCGTGAAGATGCTCTGACGCAAGGCTCCCAAAAGGGCTGACGAACGTCTTGTATGAAACGAGCATGTTTCTCGAATCGCCAGCGTCACTGGGCGAGATGGAAGGTGTCCCCTCTGGTCCGGGTTGACATCTCTGGTTTCCTCGCCTGGCGGTGTCGCCTAATTGAGTATCAATAGGTGACCCGTGAGTGTGGCCACCAGGACGATGGGCACGAACGCCAGAAAAAAGGCGAATGGCTGCTTTCTTTCCGTTTGCGCAACCACTGTGTCCTGCGCCTCGGGCTGCGGATTAAGGCTCTGAATTCTGTACCGGTTTATCGTGTTCAATCCGACGATCAAAAAGGTAACCGCCGAAGTGGAAGTGACTATTGTGAGGCCCAGTCCTGCATTTGGATTACTTCCGAGTACTCCATGGACTAGGGGAATCCCCAGTGCCCACACTGAGGACACGATTATGAATGTCAAGTATTGGGCATTGGTTTGATTTCCCATATCTGACAAGTACTGGTTCTTTACGTCCACTAGTTTCACCTTCCGTTGTTTGAAATAAGCGCAAAGATGCGCTGCGTGAAGTTTTCCAAAAAGGGGCGAAGACGGTCTTGTACGAGATGAGCATGTTTCGCGAGCCCCCGAGGGCCACTAGGCGAGATGAAGAGTGTCCGCCCCGGTCCTTGGGGTGTGTCGATAGTTGCTGGGCGAGATTCCGGAGTACTCGGTAAACCTGTGGGTGAAATGAGCCTGGTCAAAATAACCCGCCGCGGCAGCTACATCAGCCAGGGGCATCGGCGAATTGACGAGCCTCAGCGCCTTCCGATACCTCTTGAGAGCGAGAGTCTTCTCCAGCGACAAACCCGTCCATTGGCGCGAGAGTCGATTCGCGTGCGCCCGAGAGTAGCCGGTGAGATCCATCACCTGGTCAACACGGGGAACATCCCGGCCATCTCGGAACAAATCAATCAGCGCACCGCGGAAGGAGATGAAGTCCGGCAAGTCCGCGATGGCTCCCAGTCTGTTCACCATCCAGGCCTCGAGAGCTCGCGATCGCATCTCAAAGTTTGGAAGCGTCCTCAAGACGTCTTCGAGGGGTCGAACGTCTACCCCCACTTCCCGGGGCTCAACGGACCGATTCGCGAGTGCAGAAGCCGGAATTCCGAACAACAACATGGCCGCAGCCGGGCTCATCAGAGCGAGCAAGACGTGAATTTGCCCCGCGACGATTTGTGGTCGGTTAGCGACGGAAAAGATAAGGGAGGTTTCTTTGCGGACGCCACGATCAGCGGGCGAGTCCTCGCCCATATAAAATCCCTCAACATCACTGCCCTCGAGAAAAAAAGCGATTTCGACTTTACCCATGGGCATAATCAGCGCTCGGCCGGGCCGGTCTTGCTCCATTTCACCAATGAAATCGACGATTCCCCTCAACCGTGGGGGAAGGTAAATTTTGGGCTCAAAGGGTTGGGGAAGCTCCTCCGCTTGCGCCAGCGACATTCGCCCTCCTCACCCAGCAACGCCCCCTTTGGCGTCAGCTCCACAACTCAGAATACAGAGGAACATTAACGCCGCGTTAACGCTAGAGCGGCCTTCGAGGCCCGGTAGGGCGGACGGGACTTGAACCCGTGACCGACGGATTTCTTGAACGTCTCTTATTTTATTTTCTAATTAATTAGTGATTATGTCCGCCTGCGCCGTGGCTATGGCCATGACCTTTTTCTTCTTGATCGGCTTTCTTTTCCACAATCAAAACATCAGTGGTTAATAGCATTGCTGCAATTGATGCTGCGTTTTGTAATGCAGATCTTGTAACTTTCACAGGATCAACAATTCCAGCTTTTAATAAATTACCGAATTCACCAGTTGCAGCGTTGTAACCTTCACCGGTTTTCATTTCAGCAACTTTTGCTGTCACAACGTAGCCTTCAGCACCTGCGTTTTGTGCAATCCAACGAAGTGGCTCCACACTTGCCAAACGAATAATTTCAACACCAGCTGCTTCATCACCAGTTTTGTTTAATTTATCTTTCAAAACTGTCACTGCTTGGGTTAATGCAGAACCTCCACCGGCCACAATTCCTTCTTCAATTGCCGCACGTGTGGCAGAGATTGCATCTTCAACACGAAACTTAGTTTCTTTTAATTCAACTTCAGTTGCGCCACCGACTTGAATAACTGCAACACCACCTGAAATTTTTGCTAAGCGTTCTTGCAGTTTCTCTTTGTCCCATGATGAATCTGTTCGTTCCATTTCAGCACGAATTTGAGAAACACGAGCTTCAACTGCCTTTTTGTCGCCTGCTCCCCCAATAACTGTGGTGTTATCTTTTGTGACAACTACTCGCTTGGCTTTACCTAATACTTCTAGACCAACTTGATCAAGTTTCAAACCAACTTCTGGTGAAACAACTTGAGCGGCAGTCAAAATTGCTAGATCTTCCAACATTGCTTTACGGCGATCACCAAATGCAGGTGCTTTAACAGCAACTGAGGTGAAGGTGCCTTTAATTTTGTTGACGATCATGGCACTTAAAGCATCGCCTTCAACATCTTCAGCGATAACAATTAATGGTTTGCCTGCTTGAACTACTTTTTCCATTAGAGGAAGCAATTCGTTGATTGAGGCAATTTTGTTTTGCACTAGTAGTACAAATACATCTTCCAAAACTGTTTCCATGCGTTCAGCATCGGTTACAAAATATGGAGAGATATAGCCTTTATCAAATTGCATACCTTCGGTGTATTCAAGTGCTACATCCATAGTTGAAGATTCTTCAACCGTGATAACACCATCGCGTCCTACTTTGTCGAAAGCTTGTGCGATTAAATCACCAAGTTTTGAATCTTGGGCAGAAATTGTTGCAACTTGTGCAATTTCTTCTTTGCCATTAACTGGTTTAGCTAGGCGATGTAGTTCTTTACTAACCGCTTCAACTGCTGCATCCATGCCACGCTTAATCCCCATAGGATTTGCTCCAGCTGCAACTTGGCGTAAACCTTCATGCACCATCGCTTGAGCTAAAACAGTTGCAGTGGTTGTTCCATCTCCTGCAACATCGTTAGTTTTGGTGGCAACTTCTTTTACCAGTTGGGCACCTAAGTTTTCAAATGCATCTTCTAATTCAATTTCTTTGGCAATGGTTACACCGTCATTAGTGATTGTTGGGGCACCCCATTTTTTACCAATTACAACGTTTCGACCTTTTGGTCCAAGTGTGACACGAACAGTGTTGGCTAAAATGTCAACGCCATTTTCTAATTTGTGACGGGCTTCTTGATTGAAGTCCAAAATCTTTGCCATTTTTTATTTCCTCTTCCGGCTATTTATCATTTTTATTTACTCCGGAAAATTGATTTTCCGGAGTAAATTTAATTATTTTTGTTTCTTATTTAGAAACGATTGCGAGAACATCGCGAGCTGACAACAGTAAATAGTCTTTACCGTCATAAGTAACTTCTGTACCGCCGTATTTTGAGAAAATTACGGTGTCGCCTGTTTTGATATCCATAGGAACACGCTTTTCACCGTCTTCATCAAAGCGACCTGGACCAACTGCAATAACTTTTCCTTCTTGAGGTTTTTCTTTTGCAGTGTCAGGAATTACTAGGCCTGACGCAGTTTTTGTTTCAGCGTCTAGTACTTCAACGAGGATTCGATCCTCGAGTGGTTTAATTTGGACCGCCACGGTCTACTCCCCTTCATGGGATATTTACTTGGAATGGTTTTCTTGCCTAACTTCTTAAAAAAGTTCGGAAAGACTTATCCCCTAACTTACCAAGGCCTTAGCACTCTCTCAAGTTGAGTGCCAGCAAATAGGCCCTAGAGGGCTTTGACCTGCGTAATTGGAAAGATTGGGTCAACTTCAAAGTTAAGCGCACTGGGCTCAATTCCTGCACTAAATAGATGAGATCCAAGAGCTGCCACCATTGCCCCGTTATCGGTGCAAAGACCTGGTCGAGGAATTCTTATGCTTACCCCAACTTTTTCAGCTTCACTAGTTGCCATACTTCTTAATCTTGAATTAGCAGCAACTCCACCACCAATAACAACGGTATTGATTCCGGTTTGTTTAGCAGCTAATAAAGTTTTTTTAACTAAAACTTCCACAACTGCTTCTTGAAAGGAAGCTGCTACATCAGCAACTGGTATCGCGACACCAGTTTTTTCCCAAGCCTGCACCCATCTTGCTACAGCAGTCTTTAATCCAGAAAAAGAAAAATCAAAGGTGTGATTTATTAAATCTTCCTTACTCATTAATCCTTTAGGAAAATCAATAGCTAAAGCATTTCCTTCTTTGGCTGCTTTATCAATCCAGGGTCCACCTGGAAAAGGTAAACCAAGAACTCTTGCCACTTTGTCAAATGCTTCACCAGCTGCATCATCAAGTGTTTTTCCTAATGATTCAATCTCGTAAGTTATGTTATTTACTTTAAGAAGTGATGAATGACCACCACTTACCAGTAGTGCCAAAGTAGGTTCTGGAAGTTTGCCATTTTCTAACGTGTCAACAGCAACATGTGATGCTAAATGATTCACACCATAAACAGGTTTATTAAGTGCAACTCCTAATGCTTTAGCGGCTGCCACTCCTACAACTAAAGCACCTGCTAAACCTGGTCCACTTGTCACAGCGATGGCATCAATTTGTTTTAAACCAACTCCAGCAGTTGCAATAATTTTTTTCAATATTGGAATCATTGCTTCTACGTGAGCTCTTGATGCAACTTCGGGAACAACTCCACCAAATCTTGCATGTTCTTCAACAGATGATGCCAATGTGTCTGCTAAAAGTTCTGTTCCTCTAACTATTCCAATTCCGGTTTCATCACATGAAGTTTCAATACCTAAAATAAGAGCATTTGTCATCGTGCTCTCAAATCAAGTTGCATAATTACCGCATCAGATCCGTTGGGATAGTAATTTGATCTTTTAGCTATTTGGGTAAATTTTCTAGATAAATACAAAGAAATGGCGGGTTTGTTATCAGCAACTACTTCTAGAAAAACTCTATTGACTTTATTTTCTTTAATTTTTTCTAATAATGCGTCAAGTAATTTCTTACCAAATCCTTTTTTTTGAAATTCAGGTTTAATAACCATAGTTTGAATATCGGCATCACTACCATTAAAAGCAATGCCCCCAAATCCCACGATTTCTTTATTTTCATCAACTAGGGCCAAGTAGTAGCGATTTTGTTGAGATAATTCATTCCAAAATGTTTCCAGTGACCAAGCTGTGGCATTAAATGCTTCTTTATCAATTTGGTGAGCTTTTGTAACATGCCACCAAGAAAAATCAACCAGATTTAGATTCATGATCGCTCCGCCAAGGTAAGTGCATCTGGTTTTCTCAAATACAAAGGAATAGGGGGCAATAGCACTTGATTTGGTAATGCCACGATTGATCCATCACCAGTTGCTAAATCGGTGGCAAATGATTTAATTTCAATTCCTTTTTCAGTTCTATTCATAGCTTCAATGGCAACTTGAGCAAGTGAAATGGGATCTAATGGTTTATGAAGAAGGTGTACACCAGAAGTTGGAACTTCTTCTAATTTAGAAACCTTAGGAGAACTTGTTCTTTTAATTCCTTGATACTTTGTCCAATAAACTTCTTTTCGTCTGGCATCTGTTATGACAATTGAGTCTTTGTTGGGATTTTGTTGCGCATATTCAAAAGCTATGGCGTCATGACTACAAACTCCAAAAACTGGAATACTTAGAACAAATCCAATACTTTGAGCACTAACAATTCCGACCCGTAAACCTGTGAATGGACCTGGTCCAATACCACAAACAATGCCTCCTAATTCTTGCATCATTAGCCCTGCATCACTGACAACTTTTTTAATTAACTCTGCTGCATACTCAGCATGGCGTAATCCATCATCTTTGATAGCCACAACTGGTTGTTTTCCAAATTGCAATAGAGCTACTGCAATTCTGTTGGTTGATGTGTCAATAGCTAATAAGTTTGTGGGACCTTTCATGAAAGTCCTTTTGTTATATGTTCGTTTGCGATAATAATAAATTCCCTTTTGTTTTCATCTGTTATGTCATGATTAATTTTGATTTGAATAGGTTGGGCTACTAAATCATTTACTAAACCCTTGCCCCACTCCACTACCAAAATCGATTTATCAATATCTGAAGCCAGATCTAAATGTGAAATTTCAGCCAAGGTACTCAATCTATACGCATCAACATGAACAAGATTTGGCCCGTCGTTTAATGATTTATGCTCACGAGCAATAACAAAGGTGGGACTTGTAACTTCACCCTTTATTTTTAGGGCACTAGCGATTCCTTGCGTAAAAGTGGTTTTTCCAGCTCCAAGTTCTCCATCGAGTAAAACACAATCACCTACTTTTAATAGTTTTCCAAGTTTTTTGCCTAACTCTTTAGTCTCATGAGAATTAGAGGTGATGATAGAAAAAGTCATTCTTTTATTAAATCTCGTTTAAATAAATTCGTGGAACTCTTGATCCAAGTCTGGTCACAATTTCATAACCTATGCTTTGTGAAGCTTTTGCCCACTCTTCAACATCTGGTTCATTCTGAGCAGGGTCTCCAAATAAAATTACTTCATCCCCAGTTGAAAAATCAAGATCACCAATATCAATAACAAATTGATCCATACAAACTCTTCCTGCTACGCTAAATTTTTTGCCATTAGCTAAGACAGGTCCTTTGTTTCCAGCAATTCTTGGTATTCCATCTGCATAACCTAAAGGAATTAAAGCAATTTTTGTATTTTGTTTAGTTACATACTCAGCACCATAAGAAATCCCATGTCCTGCAGGTACATCTTTAACTAACGCTGCTTGTGCTTTTAGAGTCATAGCTGGTCTTAATCCATATTCACTAGCTTTACCAACTTCACCACCTGGAGTTATGCCATAAACAGCAATACCTGGTCTCACTAAATCAAAATGGGTGTGCGGAGAAGTTAAGGTTGCAGCACTATTTGCTGCATGTTTCATTAAATTTTTAAATCCTCTTGACTCAACAAATTTAAAACTTGCATCTAAAACTTCCAGTTGCTTTGCAATTGTGGGACTACTTGGAGCATCAGCTAAAGCAAAGTGTGTCCAAACTGCAACAACCTCTACTAAACCATTTGCTGTTGCTTCTTCAAGTAAACTTGTCAAATCTGCTAAATCATTGGGCATTACTCCGTTTCGACCTAACCCTGTATCAACTTTGATATGAATTTTTGCTTTCTTGCCAATTTTTTTAGCTGCTTTAATAACTTCGGAAGCTATTTCAATACTAGAAACAGAAACATCAATTCCTAAATCAATACATTCTTGCCATTTATCATTGGGAGATCCCAACCAAGTTAATATCCGACCTGAATCCCCAGAATTTCTTAAACTAATTGCTTCTTCTAAAAGTGCAGTTCCTAACCATGTTGCCCCACCTTGTCGGGCAGCTTTTGCAACAGGAATTAGTCCATGACCATAAGCATCTGCTTTTACCACAGCCATTACTTCAGAGTTTTTAGCTAAATTTTGTAAAACTTTTACGTTGTCTCTGATTGCCGCTAAATCAACATAGGCACCGCGTAAGTTACTCATTTTTCATTTTTCTAAAACTATTTATTGCTTTTCAGCAATAACAAAAGCCGTTGCAATATTGCCATCATGGGAAAGAGAAAGATGCCAATTAGTTATTCCTTGACGTTTTGCTTCATTGGCAACTGTGCCACTAATTTCTAAATATGGTTTACCACGATCTCCAAGTAAAATTTCACAATCTTGCCAACTCAAACCTGCTGGTGCACCTAAAGCTTTTGCCACTGCTTCTTTTGCTGCAAAACGTGCCGCCAGTGAAACTGCATTTTCTCCTTTACCGCCAGGAGAATTTAATTCTCTTTCTGTAAATAAACGGCTATTTAAACCAGGAGTTCGCACAAGAGAACCTTGAAACCTAGGGGTGTCAACCACATCAACACCAATACCAATGATCATGAGAAATTAATTCCTTCTATTCAACTGTTACTGATTTAGCCAGATTACGGGGTTGGTCAACATCGTGGCCTTTCAGTGTGGCCAATGCGCAGGCAAATACTTGTAAAGGAACTGTGGCCACTAAAGGTTGGAGCAAACTTGTGGTTTGAGGAATTCTTATTATGTGATCGCCAAACTGCACCACGGACTCATCTCCTTCTTCAACTATCAAAATAGTTTTAGCCCCTCTTGCTCTTACTTCCTGAATATTTGAAACAACTTTTTCATGTAACTCTTTTTCTTCTCTCACACTTGGCACAATTATTACTACTGGAATTCCATCTTCAATTAATGCAATGGGGCCATGTTTTAGCTCTCCGGCAGCAAATCCTTCAGCGTGCATGTAAGCAAGTTCTTTTAACTTTAAAGCCCCTTCAAGGGCAACAGGAAAGCCAACATGTCGACCAATAAATAAAACACTTTGAGCATTCACATATTTTTTAGCTAAATCTTTGACCGCATCTGTGGTATCTAGCACTACATCTATTTGGTGGGAAATATTTGCTAATTCATTCATCACTTGTTTTATTTCAGCGGTTGGTTTATCAAGGCGCAATTGCGCAAAATAAAGTGATAATAGTTCAACTGCAACGACTTGGGTTAAAAATGCTTTGGTTGAAGCAACTGCAATTTCTGGCCCACCGCGAGTGTATAAAACTGCATCAGATTCTCTAGGAATAGTTGATCCTTGGGTATTACAAATTGCTAAAACTCTGGCACCTTGAGATTTAGCGTGTCTAATCGCCATCAAAGTGTCCATAGTTTCCCCACTTTGAGAAATTGCTACAACTAAAGTTTTAGCACTTAAAATTGGATCTCTATATCTAAATTCACTTGCTAATTCAACTTCACACGGAATTCTTGTCCAGCGCTCCATGGCATATTTGCCAATCATTCCGCTATGAAAAGCAGTGCCACAGGCTACGAAAACTATTTTTTCAATATTTGCAATTTCACCAATTGATAAATTCATTTCTTCTAAAATTAATTTGCCATCTCCGGCTAAGCGCCCAACCAAAGTCTCGGCAACAGCTTTTGGTTGCTCAAATATTTCTTTTAACATAAACAAATCAAAGCCACCTTTTTCTGCAGCCTTTGAATCCCAATCAACCACAAATTCTTTAGTTTGAGCAGGTTTGCCATCAAAATCTGTGATTGTTATTTTGTTATGTCGAAGTTCAACAACTTGGTCTTGTCCTAATTCAATAGCATTTTTTGTGTGAGATATAAACGCTGCCACATCTGATGCTAAGAAATTTTCTCCATTACCGCGTCCTACTACTAACGGTGAGTTTCTTCTTGCCCCTACCACAACATCGGGTTGCTGTGCATGGACTGCCACTAAAGTAAATGCACCTTTAAGCCTTCTCACTACTTTTCTCATACTTTCTGCTAAATCATTATTTGATTTTGGATATTCAAAATTTAGTAAATGTGCTACTACTTCGGTGTCAGTATCACTATTTAATTTGACACCAGCTTTTTGTAATTCGGCTCTTAGCTCAGAGAAATTTTCTATAATTCCGTTATGGATAACTGCTATCTCATTTGAAACATCAGTGTGGGGATGAGCATTGGCATCATTTGGAATGCCATGGGTTGCCCAGCGAGTATGTCCTATTGCAGTTGTGGAATCTGGAAGTGGATCATTACCTAAGAGTGTTTCAAGATTGGTTAACTTTCCAGCTTTTTTTCTAACATCAAGTTTTTTGTTATTAACAACAGCAACACCAGCGGAGTCATAACCGCGGTATTCAAGTCGACGCAATCCATCAACTACCACCGTTAAGGCTTGCTTGTTTCCGACGTAGCCAACAATTCCACACATTGTGTTTACAGCCTACGCGAATCAAGATTTGGCGTAGTGTTCAACTTATGCTCATCCTCTTACCGCCCAGCGAGGGCAAGAACTCTGTACCAAAGGGCAAACCTGTCTCTTTAAACTCAATGTCTTTTGGAAAAGATCTAAACCCCACCAGAAAGAAAACACTTTCAGCAATGGGTGCAAAAATATTGAAATCACCAAGTGCCAAAGCAGTTGAAGTATATTCAGGAGTTTTATATCAAGCACTTGATTACAAAAACTTAAGTTCAGCGGCTAAGAAAAAATCTGAGAAATGCATTGTGATAATTTCTGCATTATTTGGCGCAGTAAGGCTCAATGACTTAATTCCTTACTACAAATTAGATACGGCTAAATCTTTACCTAAACTTGGTTCCTTAAATGCACTATGGAAACCAGTTGTGACTAGCGCTCTTGCTGCTATTAAAACTGATTTAATTATTGATTGTCGATCATCTACTTATCAAGCTGTTTGGACCCCAGAATTAAAAAAAACAGTTGGTATAAGGGTGTTTACCGAAAAATCTGGCAAAAGAACTGTGGTCACTCACATGTCAAAGAAAACCAGAGGTGATGTCACAAGGTTTTTAGTTATGCAATCAAAGACCCCAAAGACTCCTCAAGAACTTCAAAAATTATTGTCCAAAGAGTTCAAGTGTGAGTTAGTAAAACCAGAAGCCAAAAAAAGTTGGTTTCTAGATATAATTGTTAAGAATTAACAGGTTTTTTTAACAATACTTGCTAAAGAATCTGCAATATCTTTAGCCTGTTTCATTGTTTCTGCCTCAACCATTACTCTGATTAAGGGTTCGGTACCACTTGGTCTAAGTAACACTCTTCCTTTTTCACCAAGTTCTGTTTCATATTTTTTAACAGCAGTATTTAGCTCTGAATTATTAATTTTAGCTTTATCGACATCAGGGATATTGATTAAGATTTGTGGAAATTTCTTGACAATACTTGCTAATTCTTTGAGTGATTTCTTAGTTGCAGAAACAGCTTTCATTAAATGAAGGGCTGTTAATAATCCATCTCCAGTGGTGGAATAGTTTCTCATTATTATATGACCAGATTGTTCGCCACCTAAAATATAATTCTTTTCTTCCATTGCTTCAAGAACATATCTATCCCCAACAGCAGTTTCAATAACACTTATTGATGAGGACTTCATAGCAATTTTAAAGCCAAGATTTGCCATGACTGTTGAAACAACCGTGTCAGAAGTCAATTTTCCTGTTTGTTTAAAATCATGCGCCAAAAGAGCCAAAATGTGATCACCGTCTATTACGTTTCCTTCATTGTCAATTGCTAAACATCTATCAGCGTCGCCATCATGAGCAATTCCCAAATCACAATTATTTTTCTTAACAGTTTCAATTAAGGATTCCAGATGAGTAGAGCCACAATTGTCATTTATATTGATGCCATTTGGTGCATTGTGAATTGCAATAACTTGAGCTCCTGCTCTGGAGTACAAATCTGGAGCAACTTCACTTGCTGCACCATTGGCACAATCAACAGCAATTTTTAAACCTTTTAAAGCACCTGTATCAACTGTTTCTAAAAGGTGAGCTAAATATGCTTCGTAGGCATCAGCCATTTCTTTAACTCGGCCAACTTCACTTCCTGTTGGATGAGGAACTTTTGTTTCTAGATTTTTTTCAATTTCATCTTCAACACCATCGGGAAGTTTTTTACCATCCTTTGAAAAGAACTTAACTCCATTGTCTGAGAAAACGTTATGTGAAGCAGATAAAACCACACCTAAATCTGCACCGTAATATTGTGTTAAATAAGCAATGGCAGGTGTTGGTAAAACACCAACTTTTAAAACATCAACACCAACAGTGGCAAGACCTGCAATTAATGCTGCTTCAAGCATTTCACCAGATGCTCTTGGGTCTCTGCCCACAACAGCTTTTGCTTTACCTTTGCCGTGTTGTTGAGCAATAACTAAGGATGCTGATCTTCCAAGGGAGAAAACTAGTTCAGGAGTTAAATCTTTATTGGCACTTCCTCGCACACCATCGGTGCCGAATAATCGGCCCATGTAATTAGCGCTTGCTGTATTGAGAACGCTTACGAGCTTTCTTCAAACCAGCTTTTTTACGTTCAATAACTCTTGGATCACGAGTTAAAAATCCTGCTTTTTTCAAAACTGGGCGATTAATTTCTCTATCAACTTCATTTAGCGCACGGGCAATTCCTAAGCGCAATGCTCCTGCTTGACCACTTGAGCCACCACCCACAATGTGAGCTATTACATCATAATTTTTTTCAATACCTAAAACTTTGAATGGATCATTAACTAATTGCTGATGTAATTTGTTGGGGAAATAAACTGCTAATTCTTTACCGTTAACTACAAACTTGCCATTTCCTGGCACAATTCGAACACGTGCAATAGCTTCTTTACGTCTACCAGTTCCAGCACTTGGTGCTTGTTTACCAGTTTTTAGTGGTGCAAAAGTTTTTGAAGATTCGCTGGTTACGTAATTTTCTGATTCGCTCAAGATATTTTCCTCTTAGTTGGCAATCTGTTTGATTTGTTTAATTTCGTAAGGCTTTGGATCTTGTGCCACATGTGGATGATTTGCATCTGCATAAACTTTTAGTTTCTTGATTAATTGTCGACCAAGTTTGTTGTGTGGAAGCATTCCTTTAACTGCAATTTCAATTGCACGTTGTGGATTAGTTTCTAATAATTTGTCATAACCAATAGCAGTTAAACCACCTGGAAAACCAGAGTAGGTAAAAGCTTTCTTTTGAGTTCTCTTTGAACCGGAGAGAGCGACTTTGCCTGCATTAATAACAATAACAAAATCACCTGTATCAACATGTGGTGCAAAAATTGTTTTGTGTTTGCCACGCAAGATACTTGCTGCAACTGATGCAATACGACCTAGCGGAACTTCGCTGGCATCAATAATGTGCCAAGCACGAGTGACCTCGGTTGCCTTAGGGCTAAAAGTACGCACAGTTTTTCTTTTCTTTTCGGTTTGGGGCTTTTATTTCTTGATCTTGCTCGAAGTCCTAGATTACCTAACCCTAAATCCCTTGGTGGCATCGAGGGTATTGCCTGAATTTGTGAGGAGATTTAGGCCTTATGCATCGTAATTTTGGGCTAATTTCTCAATGAATTCTTTTCTCATTTTTGAGGCCACTGGACCAGGTGCATTCAGCACTCGATCATCAATTTTTGAAATTGGCTGGATATCTCTGGTTGAAGAAGTTAGAAATGCCTCATCAACATCTTTTAAAACCGACATTGGTAAATCAACTTCTTTAACATCAAACCATTTAATGACTAATGCTCTAGTTATGCCACCTAAACAACCACCACTCAACGGTGGAGTCATTACTTGACCATCTTTTACCACGAAAATATTTGAACCAGTTCCTTCACACAATTCACCTTTTGTGTTGGGCATTATTGCTTCATGCGCACCTTGCTTTTTAGCCACAGATAATAAGGCAGCATTTTGAGCATAAGAAGTGGTTTTTGATCCAGCAAGTATTGATTTATCATTTCTAGGATCACTAACTGTGATAACAAGTGCTGTATCTGGCCAAATTGATTCAGGACTTACTGCCACCACAAGTGTGAAATTATCTTTAGTTCTATCTGAACCAAGAGGACCCACTCCACTGGTATAGGTAATGCGCATTCTCATTACTTCACCAAGTGATTTATTTGCAGATATAACCTCATTAATGGCTTTTTTTAACAAATCTTCTTTATCAAATTCAATTCCAATTGTGTTTAATGAATGAACTAATCTTTTTATATGACGGGTGAGAGCTACTGGTTGAGTGTTCACAACTTTTAATGTTTCAAAAGCTCCATCACCTACGGTAAAACCGTGATCAAAAACACTAACTGTGGCCTTTTGGGCGTCCACCAATTCATCATTTAGCCAAACTTTGGTGGTATTCACCTGATTTACTCGTTTCTAGGAATTTTTATTCTTAGGCCCAACAATACACAAAGCAAATCTATTACTACTCTTCGAGTTTCCTCATCCGTCTTGTAATCTCATATTGCTCTTTTAGTTTTGAAAAATGAGGATAAGTAACTTCTTCCAACACCAAAGCATTTGCTGAAACCACGTTTAAATCAGTTATCTTCTTACCTTTCAGCATGATTTCTTTAGGCCAGGAAAAATCTCGTTTGCCCTCACCAACTTGGACAACAGCAGCCACAAGTCCTCTCACCATGGAATAACAAAATGCATCAGCGATAACTTCACATATCACATAATCACTTTTTCTAGTCCAATTAAATTTAATCAAATTTCTAATGGTGGTGGAACCTTTGCGTGTTTTACAAAAAGCATAAAAATTATTAAGACCAATTAATTCCTTACTTGCTTTATTCATCGCATGATGATCAAGTTTCTTTCGATAATCAAGAACATAGCGAGAATTTAGGGGATCTAGTCCATCTTTAGCATCTGAAATTGTGTAGGAATACCTTCTTGTTAAAGCTGAATATCTAGCATCAAAGTCAGGGTGTGCAATAACGACTTTTCTTACTTGAATATCTGCGGGCAGTATTCTTCTGAATTTGTACATAGGATCTTTAATTTTTGACCATAATTCTTGATCAATATCAAAATGCACAACTTGTCCGCGAGCATGAACACCAGCATCGGTTCTTCCAGCTCCCACTGTTTTTACTTTGTCTAATCTAAGAAATTGTTTTAAAACTTTATTTAATTCTCCCTGCACAGTTCTCATATGTGGTTGAATTCCAAAACCTGAAAAATTTGTGCCGTCATATGCAATATCTAGACGAATGCGAACGAGCCCACTTCTTTTAGAAGCAGGCTCGCGAACTTTTTTGCGACTTGTTATTTACTCGTCCTTAGTCTCTTTTTTTGCTGCAGTTTTCTTAGCTGCTTTTTTTACAGGTGCGGGTGCTGCTGCTTCTTCTTTCACAGCTCTTTTAGTTGCACCTTCTGCTTCAGCCACAACTTTTTGGGCCAAGCCATCAACTAGTTCGATTACTGCCATTGATGCGTTGTCGCCTTTTCTGGTGCCAAGTTTGGTGATACGGGTGTAGCCACCTTCTCTTTTAGCAAAACTTGGACCAATTTCGGTGAACAATGAGTGCACCACAGATTTGTTTCTAATAATTGCTAGCACTCTTCGACGAGAAGAAAGATCTCCTCGTTTTGCAAAAGTAATTATTCTTTCGGCAAAGGGACGAAGTTTTTTTGCTTTGGCTTCTGTGGTTGTGATTTTGCCTTTTTCAAAAAGTGAAGTTGCTAAATTAGCAAGAATCAATTTTTGATGGGCTGCAGAACCACCAAGACGAGTACCTTGGGTTGGTGATGCCATTTTTATCTCCTACTTATTCTTTTGTACTCGGTGGGTTCTTAAAACTTCTCGTCTTCAGCAACGCCGTCTTCATCTGATTCTTCGATGTAGCCGGCAGCTTTAGTTCTGTCATAACCTGCTGGTGAGTCTTTTAGTTTCAAACCAAGCATTACTAATTTGGCATGAACCTCATCAATAGATTTTTGACCGAAGTTACGAACATCCATCAAATCTGCTTCACTTCTGGTGATCAATTCACCAACTGTGTGAACGCCTTCGCGCTTCAAGCAGTTATATGAACGAACTGTTAGATCTAGTTGTTCAATTGGCATGTTTAGTTGTTCTAATGCGTAAGCATCAATTGGGGATGGCCCAATTTCGATACCTTCAGCATTTACATTTAGCTCGTGTGCCAAACCAAATAGTTCAACCAATGTTCTACCTGCTGATGCCACTGCATCTGCTGGTCTCATTGATGGTTTGGTTTCAACATCGATGATCAAACGATCAAAGTCTGTTCTTTGTTCTACACGGGTTGCTTCAACTTTGTAGGTTACTTTGGTAACTGGTGAGTAAATAGAATCAACTGGAATACGACCAATTTCTGCTCCAGTTACTTTGTTTTGCACAGCTGTGACATAGCCACGACCGCGTTCCACAACTAATTCCATTTCAATCTTGCCTTTGCCATTAAGGGTGGCAATGTGAAGTTTTGGATTGTGTACTTCTACTCCGGCAGGAGCAGTGATATCAGCAGCAGTTACTTCTCCTGGGCCTGATTTTCTTAAGTACATAACTGTTGGCTCATCGTTATCTGATGAAACAACTAGTTCTTTAATATTTAAGACGATTTCAGTGACGTCTTCTGCCACTCCTTCAAGGGTGGTGAATTCGTGCAATGCACCTTCAATGCGAATGCTTGTTACAGCAGCTCCTGGAATTGAAGATAAAAGAGTGCGACGAAGTGAATTTCCCAATGTGTAACCAAAACCTGGTTCCAATGGTTCGAGAATATATCTGGCTCGTGTATCTGAAATTGGTTCTTCAACCAAGATCGGGCGTTGTGCGATTAACATTTTTACTGCCTCTCAGTCAACCTATATTTGATGACTTAGTTGGGGAATTGCTTTATTACTTGGAGTACAACTCAACTATCAACTGTTCTTGAACAGCTGTGTCGATTTGTGATCGCAATGGTGTTGCGGTTACCAAAATACGCATGGTGTGTGGTGCTACGTCTAACCATGCTGGTATTGGTTTTTCACCTGATTCGGCACGTGCCACAACGAATGGTGTTAACTCGCGTGATTCGGGACGAACTTCGATGATGTCTGTTGGTGAAACTTGGTAAGAAGGAATATTTAATTTCTTACCATTAACCAAGATGTGACCGTGGCGAACAACTTGTCTTGCCATGTCACGACTCTTAGCAAATCCTGCGCGATAAACGACGTTGTCTAAACGACGTTCCAACATTTCAAGAAGGTTTTCACCAGTTTTACCAGTTCTTCTTGATGCTTCTTCGTAATAGTTACGAAATTGTCTTTCTAATACACCATAGATACGTGCAGCTTTTTGCTTTTCACGTTTCTGTAATGAGTATTCAGATTCTTTGCTACGGTTTCTACCATGTTGTCCTGGTGGAAACGGACGTGATTCCATTGGACACTTTGGTGAATCACACTTGGAACCTTTTAAGTAAAGCTTTACTTTTTCTCGACGGCATCTCTTGCAATCTGCCCCTGTATAACGTGCCATAAGTTTTCTTTTCTCCTTGTTTTTAAAAGTTAGACGCGACGGCGTTTGCGGGAACGCACACCGTTAAAAGGAACTGGGGTGACATCTTGAATTTGACCAACTTCAAGACCAGAGGCTTGTAAAGATCTGATTGCAGTTTCGCGACCTGATCCTGGGCCTTTAACAAACACGTCAACTTTTTTAAGTCCGTGTTCCATTGCTTTTCGTGCTGCATCTTCTGCAGCTAGTTGAGCAGCAAATGGTGTTGATTTACGTGAGCCCTTAAATCCAACTTGACCACTTGAAGATGAAGAAATAACTGCACCTGTTAAATCTGTAATAGAAACAATTGTGTTATTGAATGTTGATTTGATGTGTGCTTGTCCGTGTGCAACATTTTTTTTAACCTTTTTGCGGACTTTTTTAGGACCTGAAGGTTTTGCTTTTTTTTCTTTTTCTTTTTCAGCCATTATTCAAATCCCCTACTTCAATGCAATCTTTTTGCCGGCAACGGTTTTGCGCGGGCCTTTACGAGTTCTGGCATTGGTGTGAGTTCTTTGTCCACGAACTGGAAGTCCACGACGATGACGAACACCTTGGTATGAACCAATTTCTACTTTTCTTCTGATATCTGATGAAACTTCTCTGCGAAGATCACCTTCGGTTTTAAAGTTTTGGTCAATATATTCACGAAGTGAATTTAGTGAAGATTCATCTAAATCTTTAACTCGTGTATTTGGATTAACACCTGCTGCTGCCAGCATTTGATTGGAACGTGATCTTCCAATTCCATAAATGTATGTCAGAGCAACTTCAACGCGCTTATCGCGAGGAAGATCAACTCCAGCTAAACGTGCCATATTGGGCGGTTTTCCTTTTCTAATAAGTCAGAAGTCTTGTTACGTGTTATCGGTCTTACCCGCCCTGGGTAAGTCTTTGGCTTCTGATGACCAAAGGTGTCGTTCTCTATTTAAATCGGCAAGATTTAATTTGAGGTGACGGATAACCGTAAATGGTTACTACAAATATTTTTGTGAATTATCCTTGACGTTGTTTGTGTCGTGGGTTTTCACAAATAACCATTACGCGTTTGTGTCTACGAATGACTTTGCACTTATCGCAAATCTTCTTAACACTTGGTTGTACTTTCATACTTTCCTTTTTTCGTAATTGGTTTATTTGTAGCGGTAAACAATCCGACCACGTGTTAAATCGTAGGGAGATAACTCCACGATTACGCGATCGTCAGGCAAAATTCTGATGTAATGCATTCTCATTTTGCCGCTGATGTGTGCGAGAACTTTGTGGCCATTGTCTAGCTCTACCCGAAACATTGCGTTGGGAAGAGTTTCAGCAATGGTGCCTTCAAGCTCAATGGCGCCTTCTTTTGCCATACCTCTCTTAACGTCAGCTTTTTGAATAACCGAATCACGAGTCTATGAGCCTCACAATTCACGCTCACCACTTGGGTCATATATATAGCCTTTTTCCCCAATAACGACCCTAGAAGGAAGTACCTGCCAGACTCCTCTTTATGAACTCACCTGTGATCGGAATTTCTTGTTACGTCGAACCTGCCAAGTGGGGTGCTTGGGATATCACTGCGGCAGTTTTGCCATTTGAATACGTAAATTCAGTAACTAATGCTGGAGGACGAGCAGTAATTCTTCCCCCAGATCAAAATGGTGGTCATGTTGTAAATAATTTAGATGGATTAATAATTGCTGGTGGTGCTGATGTTGATGCACGTTTATATAACCAAAATCCTCATGACACAGCTGATAAGCCTCGAGAAAATCGTGATGCAGGGGAAGTAAGTCTTTATAAAAGTGCTAAAGAAATTGGTTTACCATTTCTTGGCATCTGTCGAGGTGTACAAATAATGGCTGTTGCAGAAGGTGGATCCTTAATTCAACATTTACCTGATGTGACAAAACTTGATCACAGACCAGCTCCTGCAAAGTTTTCAAAACATGGAGCCAAATTCAAAGTTGATTCGCTGGTTGCTTCCATTGTGGGAACTGAAATGGTTGTTAATTCTTCTCATCATCAAGCAGTTGATAATCCAGGTTCTTTAACTATTACAGGTTGGGCTGAAGATGAAACTATTGAAGCTTTAGAAGATCCAAGTAGAAAGTTTCATTTAGGTGTGCAATGGCATCCTGAAATGGATGAAGATAAAAGATTATTTGTTGCCCTGATAAATGCAGCAAGTGCTTACCGAAATAATCGATAAGCACTTATCAGCTTTTTTCTTTCTATTTATAGCGGAGTTACGTAAGCTCCAGTAATTCCACCATCAACAAGGAAATTCGATGCGGTGATAAATGATGAATCATCACTTGCTAAAAATGCCACAGCGGCAGCAATTTCATGAGCTTCCCCGAAACGTCCCATCGGAATATGAACAAGGCGGCGTTGGGCTCTTTCTTTATCTTTAGCAAATAATTCTTGCAACAAAGGTGTGTTTACTGGTCCTGGAGATAAAGCATTAACTCGAACTCCTTCGCGAGCAAATTGAACACCAAGTTCACGTGTCATTGCCAGTACTCCACCTTTGGAAGCGGTGTAAGCAATTTGTGAAGTTGCAGCAGCAAGAGTTGCTACAAATGATGCAGTGTTAATGATGGAACCTTTTTTAGCTTTTAGCATGTAAGGCAACACTGCTTTACAGCACAGATAAACAGAAGTTAAATTCACTAATTGAACTTTGTCCCAAGCTTCAATTTCTGTGGTCAAAATTGAATCATCATCAGGTGGAGAAATACCTGCGTTGTTAAAAGCAATATCAATTTTGCCAAACTTTTTAAAAGTTTCAGCAAACATGTTGTCCACACTTGCTTTATCACTCACGTTACATTTAATAAATGTTCCATTTACTTCGGTTGCAACTGCTTGACCGCTCTTTTCATCCATGTCAGCAATAACAACATGAGCACCCTCTGATGCAAAACGAATAGCTGTTGCTTTTCCTAAACCAGATCCTCCACCGGTAATGGTGGCAACTCTGCCTTCTAATCTTTTCAAGATATTTTCTCCTTATATCTCGGTATTAATAAATACGTTCTTTTCTTCGGTAAACGCGTTTAGTGCATCTGGACCTAGTTCGCGTCCCAAACCTGATTTTTTAAATCCTCCAAATGGAGTCCAATATCTAACTGAAGAGTGTGAGTTAACAGAAAGGTTTCCACTTTCTACTCCTCTGGCAACTCTTAACGCTTTTGCTCCGTTGTTTGTCCAGATTGATCCACTTAATCCAAACTCTGAATCATTAGCTAAAGCAATAGCATCTGCTTCGTCTTCGAAAGTCACCACTGAAACAATTGGGCCAAAGATTTCTTCACTTAATGATTTATGTTTTCTATCAGTTATGTGCAAAACAGTTGGGGGGAACCAAAATCCTGCCCCACTTGGAGCAGTTCCTCTAAAGGCAACTAAGGATTCTTCAACATATGATGCAACTTTGTCTCTGTGTGCTGAAGTAATAAGTGGACCCATTTCTGTGGTCTCCAAATTTGGATCAGCACATTTAAAAGCTTTTACTGATTGTTCCAAAAGCGGCATAAATTTATCGAATGCTTTCTTTTCAATCAGAATTCTTGATCGAGCACAACAATCTTGCCCAGCGTTATCAAAAACTGCACCAGGTGCACTGGCGGCCGCTTTTTCTAAATCAGAATCAGCAAATATGACGTTGGCAGATTTACCACCTAATTCCAAAGTTACTCTTTTTACATTTGGTGCACATTTAGCCATAATTTGTGTGCCAATTTCGGTGGAACCTGTGAAAACAATTTTTCTTACTCTTGGATCTTGCACAATTGTTTCACCCACAATTCGACCAGAGCCTGTGAGAACTTGGAATACGTTTTCGGGGAGTCCTGCTTCCAAACCAAGTTGCGCTAATTTCATAGCTGTTAAAGGGGTAACTTCAGCAGGTTTTAAAACAACTGTGCAACCTGCAGCTAGTGCTGGAGCAAAACCCCAACCTGCAATTGGCATAGGAAAATTCCACGGCACAATAATTCCCACTACCCCAATTGGTTCTCTAAAAGTAATATCAACTCCGCCTGGCACAGGAATTTGTCGACCAAACAATCTTTCAGGAGAGCCTGCGTAATAATTTAAAACGTTGACAACGTTATTAGCTTCCCAGCGAGCATTTCCAATGGTGTGACCTGCGTTTTCAACTTCTAATTTTGCTAAAACTTCAATATTTTTTTCAACAAGTGAAGCAAAATTTCTAAGTAACTTCGCACGATCTCCTGGGGCAACTTTCTTCCAGGTTTCCCAAGCTTTTACAGACTTTGCTATTGCAGCAACTGTTTCTTCTGCATTTAACGCTGGAACAGCAGTTATTTTCTTTTCAGTGATTGGTGAAATTACATCATGAAGTGCGGTCAATTTATGTTAACTCCTTTTAAGTAATTCTTGGACTTACATTCTTTCAAAACTACGGAACTTTTCCCAATCAGTAATACTTTTATCAAAGGCAGCCAACTCTACTTTAGCCATATTCAAGTAATGAGCTTTTACTTCACTGCCAAATACTTTGGTAGCAAATTCGCTCTTTTCCCAAAGCTCTGTTGCTTTTGCCAAAGTTGATGGAACTCTTATGGCATCTGAAACATAAGCGTTACCTTCAAACGCTGGTTCCAAAGTTAAATTCTCTTCAATTCCAGCAATACCTGCGGCAATCATTGCTGCTTCTGCTAGATATGGATTTACATCTCCACCTGGAACTCTGTTTTCAAAGCGCAATGAATGACCAGAGCCAACTAAACGAATGGCACAAGTTCTATTGTCTCTGCCCCATTTCATGGCTGTTGGTGCAAAGGATCCTTCAACATATCGCTTATAAGAATTAATATTGGGCGCAAAAAATAATGTCATTTCTCGCATGTATTTAAGTTGTCCGGCAATAAATGATTTACCCAATGCACTCAATCCTTGAGAATCCTTTGGATCTGACATAACTGGTTCATCGTTAAGACCTCTAACGGATAAATGAATGTGGCAAGAATTTCCTTCACGCTCATTATATTTGGCCATGAATGTTAAAGACATACCTTGACTTGAAGCTATTTCTTTTGACCCAAGTTTGTAAATAACATGATTATCAGCAGTAGTTAGCGCATCTTTAAATCTAAATGCAATTTCATGTTGACCAAAATTACATTCACCCTTTGCAGACTCAACTTCTAAACCTGCTCCATCCATTCCTAAACGAATAGCACGTAGTAATCCTTCTACTCTTGTGGTGCCAAGTAGAGAATAATCAACGTTATATTGATTGGCAGGAATTAAATCTTTATAGCCTTTATCAAAAGCTTCTTCAAATGAATCTTTGAAAACAATGAATTCTAATTCTGTTCCAACATAAGGAACAAGTTTTAATTCTTTTAATCTATTAATTTGTTTAATCAATATTTGTCGTGGTGATGCGTAAACATCTGTGTGATCAAGTTTTTGTAAATCAGCTAAAACCATGGCGGTTCCTTCAAGCCAGGGAATGTATCTCAAAGTGTCATAATCTGGTGCCATCACCATGTCGCCGTAACCTGAATCCCAAGATGACATTGCATATCCACCAACAGTGTTCATATCAACATCAACTGCTAACAAATAATTACAACCTTCAGTTCCATGACTCATTGTGTCTTTTAAAAAGAAAGGGGCATGAACTCTTTTACCTTGTAAACGTCCCTGCATATCGGTAACGCCCACCACCACGGTGTCAATTTTTCCTGACTTAATATCTGCTTCTAGCTGAGAAACCTTTAAAGGAGCATCTGCTGATTGCTTGATTGAACCACTCATTTCGCCACACTTTCTTCCATCGTGCAATTTAGTAGTCATGAGATTACTCCGGTCAACATTGACTTGGAAATAGCCGGTGAGGATGCGAGGCTTAGTGCTTGGGAATAGTCTTAGAAGCACATTAAATATCTAGGAGCCCTGAGGTAATGGAAGTAAGAATCGGTGTTCAAAACACAGTAAGAGAAATCGTTTTTGAAACAGCTGCCACAGCTGATCAAATAACTAAAGAAATTGAATCAGCCGTGAAGAATAAAACCTTGTTATCCCTAATTGATGACAAAGGCAAAAAAATATTGGTTCCAGGTGAAAGTCTGGCTTTTGTAGAAATTGGAGCCTCAGAACAACGACGTGTTGGTTTTGCTGGATAACCAAATGCAAGAGCAGTTATTAGTAAATCCTGCAGGTATCACTGAAGAAAAGTTCACCACTAACAAAAATATTATTGGGGCATTAGTTTCCGAACCTGAAGCAATTCATGCTGGCACAATTCTTTTTGTGCCAGGATGGAGTGGCAGTCGTGAAGATTTCGTGGCGGTCATGCCAATTCTTTCCTCGCTTGGTTGGCACTGTGTTTCTATCGATCAACTTGGTCAACCTTCAAGTTATGGACCAAGCAATGAAGACGCTTTTAGTTTAGAAATATTTGCCCAAGACTTAATTGATGTGGCGAAAAATTTTCCTGAACCAGTACACGTCATAGGTCATTCTTTTGGCGGAACCGTTGCACAATCTGCAGTTGCTATGAATCCAGAAGTTTTTGCTTCTCTAATACTTATGTGTAGTGGACCAGGACCTTTACCTAAAGAAAAATGGGGTGGGCTTCCAGCACTAGTTCAAGCTGTTGAAAAGGGTCGAAGTCTTAGATTTATTTGGTTTGTGAAGTCACTAACTCTCACAATTTTAAGATTACAAAAGTTTTCTAGACCAGTAAGAAAATGGCGAAAACAAAGATGGTTAAGCACTAATCCACAATCCTTAAAAGTAATGTCACAATTATTGATGTCGGTTGAAAATGTGACCAATAAATTAAAAATTACATTACAAAGACACAAAATTCCAGTTCTAGTGTTACGTGGAGAAAATGATGATGCTTGGCCTAAAGATCAGCAACTAGCAATGGCCCAAGAACTTGGGTGTGCTTTTATTGAAATTATTGGCGCAGCACATTCTCCTGCTAGGGAACTACCAGATAAAACGGCTATTGAAATAGATACATTTTTAAAAACTATTTAGTTTTATAACCTGTAACAACATAAAACATCCCCACCATTAAAAGAACTATGGCAGGAATTGTTTGCCATGGAGGCAGCTGACCTATGGCTAGTGCGGCAATAATTGTTGAACCTGGCATTTCAAATAAAATTCCCATACTTACAACTGTGGCTGAAAGAGACCTTAAAGTTATATTAAATAATGTGTGACCAAGAATTTGTGCTAGAAGTGTTAGTAAAAAAATATAAATCCAAGCTTGCCTAGAATAACCAGTTAAGTTAGTTCCAGTAACTACAACCAAAACCAATAATGCACAGGCAGCAGCAGAATATGCCATCATTGTGTACTGGGCTGTTGTAAGTTTTTCCCGAGCACTTTGCCCTACAGTTACATAAAGTGCTGCAAAAATTGCGCCCAAGAGAGCTAATAAATCTCCGATTACTGCTCTTGAATTTATTGTTATATCAATTCCAGTTAAAAGTATTGCACCAGCAAGTGCTACAAATATTCCAACCCAAACTTTATTTGGAATACTTTCTCCTCTTATTTTTGCAATCAATGCAGCCCAAGCAGGTTGAGTTGCCACCATGGCAGTTGAGGCAGCAACCGTGGTAAATCTCAAACTTGGAATCCACACCGCAAAGTGGATTCCTAATAGCAAACCTGCGCTAACTGAAGTTAGGAAAGTTTTTTTATTAATATTTTTTAATCCGTCTTTGTACGCAAAAGGCATCGTCGCAATTGCTCCGAGGAAACAGCGCCAAAATGCGATTGCGATAGCTGGAGCCGCAGTAACAGTAATAAGTGGACCTGAGGTTGATATTGCCAATATGGCGATGGCCAAAATAATGAAATCTATGGAAAATTTGCTATTTGCTTTCGTGGATTTCATATGAGTTGTTAGTCAATCATGTCCCAGGGCTAACATTGAAATGTGTCTAACTTTATCCTCATAACCCACCTAACGCACAGATTTCCAAATAACCTTAAAGGACATCTTTGTCACTAAGTACTGAAACAATTATGTCTGCACTCTCCACAGTGCAGGATCCAGAAATAAGACGACCAATCACCGAAATTGGTATGGTCAAGAACGTTGAAGTTCAAGATAAAAATGTATTAGTTGAAATTTATTTAACAGTTTCTGGTTGTCCTTTAAAAGAAGAAATAATAAAAAGAGTAACAAATGCCGTTTTAGAGATAGATAAATCTGCTCAAACCAAGGTTGTTTTAGATGTTATGAGTGATGATCAACGCAAAAAACTCAAGGAATTGCTTCGTGGACCAACTAAGGAAAATCCATTCTCTAGTGAGAAAAACTTAACCAGGGTTTATGCAATCGCCTCAGGTAAAGGCGGGGTTGGTAAATCTTCACTAACTGCAAATTTAGGAATCGCGTTTACCCAGTTAGGTTTATCTGTTGGAATACTTGATGCAGATATTTATGGACATTCAATTCCCAGAATCATGGGAGTCACAATTCCTCCAACGGTAGTTGAAGGAATGATTATGCCTCAAATTGCTCATGGGGTTCGAATTATTTCGATGTTGTCATTTAAACCAGGTGGTGTTACCCAACCAATTGCATTTAGAGGACCAATGCTTCATAAAGCAATTGAGCAATTCATGACTGATGTTTGGTGGGGTGATTTAGATATTTTGCTTTTAGATTTACCTCCAGGAACTGGTGATGTTTCAATTAGTGTTGCCCAACTTGTTCCAAAATCAGAAATAATTGTGGTGACAACTCCTCAAATTAGTGCCGCTGAAGTTGCAGTTAGATCAGGAACTTTAGCTAAACAAACACACCAAGTTGTCGCTGGTGTGATCGAAAATATGAGTGGTGTGCCATGTCCTCATTGTGGTGAAATTATGGAACTTTTTGGTAAAGGTGGTGGAGAAATTGTGGCTAAAGCAATTAGTGATGAATTAGGCACAAATGTAAAAGTACTTGCTCAAGTGCCATTTGATGAGCGCCTTAGAGAAGGTGGAGACAATGGTGAACCATTAGTTGTTTCAAATCCAGAGTCACCTGCTGCAGTTGAAATTATAAATATGGCTAAAGCGTTATTAAAAAATCCAAAAGGTTTAGTGGGAAAGAACCTAGGTATTTTAACTAATTAGCCTTCTTCTCTACTTCCCAGAATCACTGATACTTCTCTTTCTTTTCCAGCAATGTCCTTAACAGTTAGAACTATTGTGTCTCCTGGATTATTTCTTCGAATCGCAACAATTAATTCAGTTGAATTACCAATTATCTCACCGTTAATTCTTACCACCACATCGCCAACTTTTAGATCAGTTGTGGCAGCTGGTCCGTCAGCAACAATTTCAGCAACTCTTGCACCCTCACCATCAAAAGTTGAATCAATACTAATTCCGGCAATTGGAGTACTTGATTTTCCAGTATTAATTATTTCGGTGATAATTCTTTGAACCTGATTCATAGGAATTGCAAAACCTAAACCTATGCTTCCACTTTGAGCACCAATTCCCAATGTGGCGATTGCTGAATTAACACCAATTACTTCTGCTTGACCGTTAACAAGTGGTCCACCTGAATTACCTGGGTTAATTGCAGCATCAGTTTGAATTGCAGAAATAAAAGATTGATCATCAGATCCCCCAGCTGTAACTGGTCTATTAACTGCACTAACAATTCCTGAAGTTACTGTTCCGGTTAAACCAAGGGGTGAACCAAATGCAACAGTTAAGTCTCCTACATTAATTGCACTAGAATCACCAATTTTAACTGGTTTTAAACCTTGGGCTTCAATTTTTAAGACTGCTAAATCATAAGAAGCATTACGTCCCACTAATTTTGCAATATAAGGAGTTTTATCTTCTAAATAAACTGTTAATTCTCCGCCATTAAGTGATGGCGTAACTACGTGATTATTAGTTATTACATATCCATCTTCTCGGTAAATAAATCCTGAACCAGTGCCTGCACCTGATCTACCATCGGCTTTTATTGAAACAACACTTGATTTAATATTTTGTACAATTTGTGAAACTGTTTCTGTTGCAGGTGTTATTGCAACACTATTTTCATTATTACTTGGTGTTTCTGGTACTTGAGTTGTTGAATTAGAAATACCGTTTGAAAAATCTGCTGCTAGATATCCCAAAGCTCCACCAGCTGTTCCACCAAAAACTAATGCAAGCACAATGACGGCTGAAAGTGGAGTGCTTTTTCTTTTCTTTGTTCTAGCCCAAGAAGGCTGCGTCGGGTATGACCTAAATCCTGGTGTTGGTGAGTTTGATGGTTCAACCATATTTTGTTTAAACTTCACTCTCTTCTAGGGATCAAAGCAAGCTATTTACTTGTAAGTTTAATGTGTGACAACTATTTTGGCCTCCCAGGAAGTAGTCTTCGAGAGAATGCCTAGGAAATTACTACCAAATTCTAAGAATTCATTAAGATTCTATTTCAACGAAGGGCTAATTTAAACATGACTCAAATGCCATCTAATAATGACTGGAATCTTTCTCAAAGTTACATAACTGAGGATTCTCATCTTTTAAATGCGCGGGAAAAATCTAAAGAATTAGGTTTGATCACAATTGGCCCAGGTGCCGGTGCCCTAATTAGATTTTTAGCTTCCACCATTGATGCTTCAAATGTTGTTGAAATTGGTACTGGCACAGGTGTTTCTGGATTGTGTTTATTCCGAGGTATGAATTCCGCAGGAGTTTTAACCTCCATTGATTCTGATGCGGAAAGACAACGTGCCGCAAGAGAAATCTTTTCTGAAGCAGGAATTGCGGCAAATAAAATTAGATTAATTGCCGGACGTGCTATTGAGGTTGTTGATAAATTAACAGACAATGCTTATGACTTAATGTTTATTAATGGTGAAAAACTAGAATATGAAACACTTTTTGAACAATCTTTAAGATTATTAAGACCTGGTGGAATTCTTATTTTTAATAATATTTTGGGTGAATTTAGCACTTCAGATGCACAAGCAATAAGTGCAGTTAGTGACAAGATTAAAGATGATTCAAGATTAATTTCAGTGATGATTCCAAGTGGATCAGGAATTATTGCTGCTTCTTATAGACCTAGCTAATTTACTTAAGAACTTCCAATTGCACATCTAATTCTTTAGCTTCTTCAACAGTCATTTCAACAACTAAACGTCCGCCTCCTTCAAGGGGAACGCGCATAACTACTCCACGTCCTTCTTTTGTAACCTCCATTGGTCCATCACCGGTACGAGGTTTCATTGCGGCCATTTAAACACCTTTTCAATAATTAATGTTCGATATATCTATTATCTCGCAACCCAGCGATTTCGTCTACTTTGGGTCTATTTGTGCAAAAGAGAGCGCGAATTTATTCAATGAGTACTTAATTCCTGCTACGAAAAAAGGTTTAACAAATATCCATCCAATTCTTCCAAAAATTCCTAATGGTAAATCAATTGATTCACTCCAAATAAATTTTGAATTATTCTCATCAACTTTTTCCACAATCATCGAGCCAGTTCCTTTAACAACTTTGCCTAAATGTTTAACATCAACAATTTCTGGCTCAACCCATTTGGTAATCACCATAGGATCATTAAAACCAAATTTCCAAATACCAGTCCAGGCCACTATTTCTCCATTAATTCCTTGGCCGTTGTTTTTGGTTGGTGAAACTTTTGTGCCAAGCATCCAATCTCCTTGGCTTTCCCAGTCAACTACTTTGTCAAAAACTTTCTTTTGATTGGCTTTAATATCTACGGTTAAAGAAATATCAACTGGTTTCATTTAGTAGTTAACCATTTTTTTAAAGAGTTAAAAACATCCTCAATTTGTTTTATTGTTACTTTTTCATCTGGGTGATGTGCCAGATTTGGATCTCCTGGGCCAAAATTTATGGCAGGAATTCCAGCAGATGCAAAGCGTGCTACATCTGTCCAACCAAATTTAGGTGCAATATCTGTGCCAATCACTGAAATAAACTCTTTTATTAATTCATTATTTAATCCAGTTGGGGCACTTGCTGCTACATCTATTAATTTGAAATTAAAGTCTTTAAATAGTTTTTTCATATTTTCTTCAGCCGCCTGTGGGGTGGTATCGGGTGCAAAGCGGTGATTGATATTTACCGTAACTAAATCTGGTACTACGTTTCCGGCTACTCCCCCATTTATTTTTACAGCTTGTAAGCCTTCTCTAAATTTATATCCATCAATTACTGGTTCTCTTGATTTATAAGAATTAAGAATTTGCAATAAATCTGTTAAGTCATGGATAGCATTTTTCCCATTCCACCAACGTGCAGAATGTGATCTTTTACCTTTGGCACTAACTTCAAATCGCAAACTTCCTTGGCAGCCAATCTCAATAATACCGTTAGTTGGTTCCATCAAGATAGCAAAATCACAATTCAATAAATCTTTAGATTGTTGTGTGATTAGTTCTAATCCATTATATTTTGTTTCAATTTCTTCAGACTCATAAAATAAATAAGTAATATCATATTTTGCTTGACTTACATCGTGTGCAAGTTTAAGGGCAGCAGCAATACCACTTTTCATATCAACAGAACCTAAACCAACAATTTCGTTGTCTATTTTCTTTCCTGGAAAATTATGATTGGCAGGAACTGTATCGAGATGACCGGCAATTACCACTCTTTTGTTATGTCCAAAGTTTGTTTGGGCAATTATGGAATTATTAATGCGAGTGACTTTTAGGTGCTTTACTAAGCCCAGTGACTCTTGGACTTGATCGCTGATTGCCTTTTCATCCTGGGAGACACTTGATATGTTGACAAGATCCAGGGTTAACTGTCCAAGTTCTTGATCTATTTTCAACACGTGTCTATTCTGCCAATAAGCCAACCCTTATGCGACCACTAACCCCAATTAAGAGATAGTTTTGACTCATGAGTTTTATAACCGAAGCAGCTAGTGCAATAGGTATTGCCACAATTGATGGTAAAAAAACACTTGATGTCTGGTATCCAAATCCGGTGCTTAATTCCTCTCCCATTCAATTGCTTGATGCATCCAGTCATGAACAAAAAGATTTAGTTCGAAGTTGTGAGTTAAAAATTGTTAAAACAATTATTAAAGATTTATCAAAACCAGCAGAAAGTACTGAGGATGCTTATCTTCGATTACATTTACTTTCACACCGTTTAGTAAAACCAAGAACGATTAATTTTGAGGGAATCTTTGCAATACTTAACAATGTTGCGTGGACAACAATTGGTCCAGTACTACCTGAAAAAGTTGAACAGGTCAGAGCTACTGCTAAAAAATCCGGTACGCATTTAACAATATTTTCTGTTGATAAGTTTCCTAGAATGCTTGACTACGTAGTTCCAAGTGGTGTGCGAATTGCAGATGCTGATCGAGTAAGACTTGGTGCACACCTTGCTGCTGGCACAACAGTTATGCATGAAGGCTTTGTTAATTTCAATGCAGGAACTTTAGGAACTTCTATGGTGGAGGGCAGAATTTCTGCAGGCGTTGTTGTTGGTGATGGAACTGATATCGGTGGTGGTGCTTCCATTATGGGCACACTTTCTGGTGGTGGCCAAGAAGTTATTAGTGTTGGTGAAAAATGTTTAATCGGTGCTAACGCAGGTTTAGGAATTAGTTTAGGAAATAACTGTGTAGTTGAAGCAGGCCTTTATTTGACTGCTGGATCTAAAGTTTTATTGCCCGATAACAGCATAGTAAAAGCAAAAGAATTATCGGGTGGAAATAATTTGTTATTTAGAAGAAATTCTCAAACAGGTTCAATTGAAGCTCAAAACAGAACTGGTAGTTGGGGTGGATTAAATTCTGTCCTGCATAAGAATTAAATCTCGTTAATTAAATAATCAACAGAATCTGCATTTATCTTAAAATCAGAGGTAACAACTCGCTTTTGCGATAGTTCTAGAAAATCCTTAATCAAACTTTCAAATCTTGAATTGACTTTATTACCCTGATGATTTTTTACTTTATTTAAAGTTTCATCAGAAATAGTACGTAAAGCACTAGCTTCGGTTAAGAATTTTTCAATATCTGCTTGGCTACCCTGGTCTAGCAGATTTTGCAATTTAGTTAGATTATCGCCCAAATTTTCAACAACCTTGGAAAGAGATTTCCTATTTGGCCAAACTATTTCGGCCGTTCTTTGTGCAGGAGAAGTTGTAACTCTGGTTAAATCTCTAAAACTTCCACCGGCTAATAATTGCGCAAGCTGAGCAAATTCAGATTCACCCACACTCTTAGCGTAAGCAGATGCAACTACGTGAGCCAAATGACTACTTAATACAACTGATTCATCATGCTCAATTGGATTAACTGGAACTACAAATGCACCCAAATCTGAAATAAAACTAATTACTGAAATTAATGCACCTTGCTTTGTATCACTTGTGATAGAAATTGCCCACGGAGCATCTTTAAAAATATTTTGATCTGCACTTCTAAAGCCTGATTCATTTGAACCAGCCATAGGATGAGATCCCACATAATTTAACCCATTAGCCGCTGTTAACAAAGGGGCTTTCACAGAACAAATATCTGTCACAAAACCTGAGAAATTTAATTTGTTTAACTCTTTTAATATTTCTTCACTCTGTGTGGTGGGGGCTGCCACAATTACAAGTTCTGCATCTTTAACACAACTTACAAAATCTTTCGAAACATTTAATCCTGATTTCATTGCCAAACTTTGCGTGTTTGAATCTGGATCAAATCCTGTGATCTGATGTTTATTTTTTAATCCGATAGCAATTGAGCCACCGATTAGGCCTAAGCCAATAATTGAAATCTTCATAATTCTTTTAAAACTGTTAACGTGGAACTTCAGTTGCAGCTTTTACTAAACGCTCAACCCATTCTTTTAATACATCAGTTGTCACACTGCCTGGTGGTATCGATTCACCCACGCGTGCTGAACTAATTTCTGGATTCATTGGGTAGGAACCAAGAACCTTAACTGCGGCACCTAAATTACTAACATCCATAATTGCTGCTTGCAAAGTTGGCTCGCCAATATGACCTCGCGCCGAAATCGAAAATGTGTATTCCCCTAATCGTGTTTTTAACGGTCTAGAACTAATAGCAGTTATCCCGATATCTCTTTTGGCAAAACAAGTCAATATGTCTGCTAATAAACCATTTCGATCTGCAACCGGTGTGATTACCAATGTGGTTTTATCATGTCCGGTTGGGGATGAAAGATTTCTTGAAATTAAAGCCATTCTAGTTTTTCCACCTGCAAAATCTTCTAATCTTGTTTGCTTCACAAACAATCCAAATGTGTCAGCACCTTTTGTTGCAGCAATTGCACCAAGTCCTGCTTCTTTTCTTTCAGCCACAATTCGACACGCATCAGCTGTTGAAGCGGTAAATTCAACTTCTATCTTGTTTGCTTTTAAAAACTCTTTACATTGTGCAGCGGCATGTGGATGTGTTAAAACTTTTGTAATTGTTACATTTTTAGTTGAAGCTGGGACTGCGAGCACAAAAGAAATAGGAACAACTATTTCTTCGTTTATGAAACATTGTGCTGCTCTAAAAATTAATTCATCTAGTGTGCTTAAGACATCACCTTCCACAGAATTTTCCAGTGGAACTAAACCTACATCCGCATTTCCTGACTCAACTGCGAATACCACATCTGAAACTTCTTTTTCTGCAATTATTTCTCCAGTCCACGGGACTGTCATTAAATCTATTGCTGCGTGAGTAAAAGTTCCAGGTGGTCCAAGATAAACCAGTTTTTGATTACTCACAATAATTCTTATTTACTCTTGGGAGCTATTGCTTTAATCACAGCAGGATCATTTGCAGTCATTCCTAATTTAGCTGCTCCACCTGGTGAACCAATTTCAGAAAAGAATGCGGCATTTGATGCAGAGTAGTCTTTGAAGTTTTCTGGAACATCGTCTTCGTAATAAATTGCTTCTACTGGACAAACGGGTTCACATGCTCCGCAGTCAACGCATTCATCAGGATGGATGTAAAGCATGCGTTCACCTTCATATATGCAATCCACCGGACATTCCTCAATGCATGATTTATCTTTGATATCAATGCATGGTTCGGCGATAATGTAGGTCACGCTTGGACTCCTCTACTTGGGAAAGTAAGACAAAACTACTTCATCTCTACTATTTACAAGTAAAGAGTATATGAAAGGAACAATTTTTCTCGTATGACCACAATCGGCAGGCTTAGGATTTGCCCTTCGGATATCGGTCGACGAGTAAGTGTGCGCTTTTTAGATGCTGATCAGTTAACCGATGTGCTGGGAATTTTAGATTCCTGGAAAGGTGATTGGCCCCATGGGCTATTGCAAGTAAAAAAGAAAGATGATTCTTTTCAAGAAGTTATTTCGGGAAAAATTCTTGCTGCCAAAGTTATAGAACCAGAAATAGGTTGTCTTGATCTTGAACGAGAATCTGAAACTACTTGGGTTCCGAGTGAGAAAGAGAACCTAGGTGATTGGGTACTTCGATATTCTGGAAATGAATCAGCTCGTGCTAATTCTTGTCGCTTAGATGGCAGACCCGAAAATTCAGTTGATGAATCTTTATTGAAAATTATTGGTTGGTACAAGGAAAGAAAAGCACCAGCGTTTGTGCAGTCACCAAAGCCAGGTGCTTTTGATGATGGGTTAAAAAGAAATAATTTTATTGAAATAGCTCATGCTTTATACATGATTGCTGATACGCAGTCTTTTGTTGAAGAAAATGTGAAAGTTGAATCTGAATTATCTGACAACTGGCTTAATGCTGCACTTACTTCTGAAAACCACGGTGCAAGATTAAGTAAGGAACTACTAAAAAGTGGTGAAATTGTTAAATTTGCTTCCGTTATAAATCAGCAAAATGAAATTATTGCCATAGGTCGAGTTTCAATCACTAATAAATTGGCTATGGTGACAACAGTTTGGGTTTCTCAAAATAATCGGAATAAAGGTTTGGGAAGACAAATTATGAACACTTTGAGCAATGAGGCATTTAATTTGGGGTTAGAAAAGATTGTTTTGCAGGTACTAAAATCCAACATCCCCGCAATAAATCTTTACCAGTCATTGGGTTACCAAATACACCACGAATATGGATATTACCGCCATAACAGAGCACAATTGGCACCAGAAGTTAATTGTTGATGCAAAATAATAGTTTTGAACTACGCTTAAGACCATGAAGTTATATGACACTAAGCGTCGAAAAATTGTTGAAATAATTGCCCAAACTCCCGGTGTTTTAAAAATTTATGCTTGTGGACCAACTGTTTATCGTGATGCGCATGTGGGAAATATGCGCACATTCCTACTCACAGATCTAATCAAACGCCTTGCCCAATACCAAGGTTTAAAAGTTGAACTAATTCAAAACATCACCGATGTTGGACACATGGCAGATGATGCAGGATTAGGCGGTGTTGATGAAGGACAAGCTGACACTGAAGATCGAATTCTTGTTCAAGCAGGTAAGGAATCGATTGATGCTTTAACTATAGCCAGAAAATATGAGGAAAGTTTTCATAAAGATTTAGCATTACTAAATATTCAACCTGCCACACAATATCCCAGAGCAAGTGAATCAATTGAATTAATGATCGAATTAATCGCCAAATTAATTGCTAAAAATCACGCCTATGTAAGCCAAGATGGCAGTGTCTTATTTGATGCAAAGTCATTTCCAACCTATGGGCAAATAAGTGGGAATAAACTAGATGAATTAAAACCTGGTTACAGATTTGTTGGTAAAGAAGATTCCAATAAGAAATTTCATGCAGACTGGGCCTTGTGGAAAAAAAGTAGTGAATCAAGGACTCAATTAACTTGGCAAACTCCTTGGGGAGTTGGTTATCCAGGCTGGCACATCGAGTGCAGTGCTATGAGTTTGAAATTTCTGGGAAATAAAATTGATATTCACACCGGTGGCATCGATTTAAGATTTCCCCACCATGAAGATGAGCGTGCTCAAAGTAATGCAGCAAGTGAAACAGAAGTAGTTAATCATTGGATCCATGGTGAACATCTTTTATTTGAAGGAAGAAAAATGAGTAAATCTTCTGGAAATGTCTTACTAGTTTCGGATGTAGTACAAAAAAATCTTGATCCTCTTGCAATTAGGTTGTCGTTAATGGAACACAGATATAGATCTCAGATGGATTTAACTTGGAATTCAATTAACGCCTCTCACAAAACTTTAAATAGATTACGCGAAAAAATGCAGATTTGGTCAAACAAAGAAGGCAAGATTGATGAAAATTATCTTAAGCAGTTCGAGAGTGCACTTGATGAAGATTTGGATACCAACAAAGGATTGCAAATATTAAGAACTCTTGAGAAAGATGAATCAGTGTCTGAAGGCAATAAATATCAAACAATCTTGAAATTTGATGAAATATTGGGTTTAAATTTAACGGCTACACCTGAAAATAAGAAAGAAATCACATTGACCAAAGAAATAGAAACGCTCTTAGCTCAAAGAGTGATAGCCAGAAATGAAAAGAATTGGCAGAAAAGCGATGAAATTAGAGATCAGCTTGCGCAATTAGGTGTTGGAGTTAAAGACAGCAATAACGGTCAGGAAGTTACTCCCCTTTAACTTTGTGGTTCTGGTTGTGGCACACCACTTGTAACTGGTGCTGGTGAAGGAGTTTGCGTAGGAGCAACCTCTCCTTCTTTAAGACAAATAATTTCATCACTTGGTTTATAGCTTGTAAAGAAATTTTCACTTTCAACAATTGTGCCCAGTTGCCAAAATTGTCTGGTCACATTTATTTTAAATCCTGGTCCAGGTTCTTGCTCTAAACAATTTGGGTCATATGAAATAACTCGGTCAATATTGTTATTAAGGCTGTAAGGCTCACCAAAGCTAGCTGTAATTCTATCGTAAACTTTTTGTCCATACATTGATATTGTTATTGAATCTCTTGTTGGAATGGCTTTAATCAAAATATTATTATTTGTATTATTTCTAAATTTAAGATCTAGACGAGGCCAGCTAACTGTTGCTTCCAAACCTGGTGTGTATCTGGAAATTAGAATTGAATGAGCACGTTGTTCAATTGCTTCTAATCCTGCATAAAAAGCTGCACCCCAAGTAGCAGCAGTAATAATTGAAACTCCTCCACCTAAACCAAAAGCAAATCGGCCACCTTCACCAATGAAAATTCCCTTAACATAACCATTTTGAACTGTTCGCTGTTTGATGGTCTCATTCATTGAATAAACTTCACCAGGTTTTAAGATTTTTCCATCCATATACTCTGCAGCTTTAGCAACATTTTTTTCACGATATGGCAAATAATCAAATTCTTGTCTGAAAGAACTTAACTGTTCTTTTATTCCCAGTGCATCCAAACTTTCCGTTGTGATAACTGGTTTAATTACAGCACTATCTAGGTTTACAACTCTATTTTCTCTTTGTCTAAAAACTGGTGAAAAAGCAGCATCTAATTGACCTGGTTTAAATGAAATACCATCTTGTGCGGGAATAATTACTATTTTCTCTCCAATGAAATCAAATTTTGCATCACTGGCAATCGGTTGAATATTAGGGATCAGTCTAGAAATTTCATTAATAATGACTGATTCATCGAACTTTGATTCAAGTTTACCGTCGTTTGCAACAAAATTAAGGGCTGTGCCAATTACCTCAGGAGCAATATTAATGTTTCTAGATCCAATTTTTAAAGTTATTGGAGCAGCGACTGCTAAATCCGCCAGATTAGTTCTTACTTTATTTACGTCTTCGTTACTAACTGCAGGTGGAATATAGGAAATAACTACTTCAGCTGTTCTTGTTTCATTAAGCCAAGATCTAGATAAACTTTTTTTAGTTTCTTCCCAATCTATTTTGGTTCCGCTCTCAGCTTCTGTTGTAATAACTTTTCCATTTTGAAAATCTAGTGTTGCAATAATTGGTGCTTTAGTATTTTGCTTTGATACTGGATTTAAGGCATTAATCAATGAGTCATCATTGATTCTAATAATTGGTTTTATTTCTGTACTAATTACTGAAGATCGGAAAAATACCAAAGAATTTTTTCTAATAGATTTAATTGTTCCTGGTAAATCTAGTTCCATCCCAATTTCTTCTGGAGTAAGTAAAATATTTCCCTGAGGAGTTTTTATCGTAATTGGGTTATCTATTTTATCCTTTATGGAAACATTTATTTGTTGATAAACATTAGGAGCAAGTTTGCCACCAATTTCATAACCCAACAAAGTGGTATTTGGAGGCACAACTGTAATCGACCAGATGTAGCAACCCAGCAGAATTATGGCAAAAACAGTTAAGATTAATTGGCCAAGGAACTCACCAATTCTGTAGCGCCAGTCTTTTTTTACAGGTTTCAGTAAGTCTAAATTTTGAATTAATATATTTAATTCTTTTTGAGCGGTGGCTTTTAATTTATGTTTTGGGTTGGTCGATTTTGTTTTTTTTGAAGCCGAAGTCTTTCCGCGATCACTCAAAACGAAATCCTGCCCTAATCAATTCGGGTATTGTGTGAAAAACCACCACGATGCAATATTAGATAAAGGCTACTTTGAGCGTGAAAGTCATACTGGGCTATGGTCTAAAAACATGTTTATCGCTAATCTAAAACTCTACGTTCTATAGGAGACCCCACTAATGGCTGACCAACAAACCCCAAACGACTCTGCCGAAGGCACCGTAATTAACGCAAGTTCTCAATGGGTTGAGGATACGGACACAGCTTCGAAAAAATCTGGCAAAACCTGGCTATCCCGAGCAATTGTGGTTACATCATCTGGTGCTAGCAGAAAAATTAATGAATTAGAACAACAAGTAAAAATACTTTCTAAAAGACCAAATATCTTTGAATTAGATGATGCAGAAATTACAGCTCTTGCCGGTGAAGATGCTGCAACTTTAATTCGAGCAGCAAAATCAAAGGCTCAATCTGTTTTAGTTGAAGCCGAAAAACTGGCTCAAGATATTAGAGAAACTTCAGCTGCTCAGTTATCTTCGACCAAAGAAGAAAACACAAGATTGATTGAAGCAACTAATGCTGAAAATACGCGACTTAAAAATGATGCTGAAAAGTATGTCAAGGATTTAAGAGCAAAAGCTGAATCTGAATATGAGGCATCAGATAAGGAAGCAAAAAGAATTATTTCCACGGCCACATCTGAAGCAAATACACTTATTACAAATGCAAAGAGTGAAGAATTACGTACTACCAGTGATGCATCAAAGAGAGCTGCAGAGTTATTAACTCGCACCCGAACTGAAGCCCAAACAGAAGCACGTCGATTAATTGATGAAGCCCAAGCTGAACGAAAACGAGTAATTGACAATGTTAATGTTCAAAGAGATGCTGCAAATAAAGTTGCAGCAGAAGCAGCTAAAGTTCGTCGTTCCCTTGCTTCGGCATCAACACAATTGCGTCAAGCACTTGATGATGCTTTAGCAGTAGCAACTGATATTGAGCAAAAAACACAAGCAGTTGCTGATAAAACCAAATCAGTTAAAGACGGTATTTAACGTTTCTTTAGGGGCAATGATGCCATTGCCCCTAAAATTATGACTGATCCAAATAAATAAATCATTGCTAATAAATTATTTGTCAAAACTAAATCTCCCGCAGCCAATTTTGTGCTCATTAAAAGTGCAATAGTTAGCCAGCCCAGAGCATAAGTCACAACAAAAATTCGAGAGTGCATATTTTTTCTAACGTAATTTATTGAGTAAATAAAAATGATTAAATATAAAACTAAACCCCAAGGAATCACAATGAAGACTTTTAGCGTTCCTGCTTGCAAAAATCCTCCCACAAGAGAAACTGCAACACCAAGAAGAATTGAAGCAAAAAAGTTTGATAATTTAATTTTCATTTAGATTCCAGCAAATAAATCAGTTTCAAATTCGCCATTCTTTGTAACATTTCCCTTAGCAATGCGGAAATATTCCACCCCTAAAGCTTCGGGTCCAACAACTTCAGCCATTTGAAAAAACGGTCCTGTTTCTTCAACTTGGGTTGCATGACATCTCAGTGCAGCTAATTTCATGTCAACTTCATCAAATCCTTCAATTCTTGTGGTAACAAATTTGTCATCAACTGCAAAGGGAAACTCATCTACCGAGTCAACACCAAAAAACTTTGAACCACTTTTTGCTAAAGCATCAATTCCTTTTTGAATTTGTGATTTAGGAATACAAGTCCAATAAATTTTGCTTACTTTCCATTCAACGCCTAGCTCGGGTTTATAACTTGAAATACTTGCTAAATCTGTGGCGTAATGAGTTATACGATGAGCATTTATATGATCTGGATGTCCATAGCCTCCAAAGTCGTCATAGGTAACCACAACTTGAGGTTTTGTTTCTCTTATCACCTTTACTAATTCGTCTGCTGCTATTTGTAAATCTGTTTGCCAAAAAGAATCTTTTCTATCATTAGATGGCGTGCCAATCATTCCTGAATCTCTAAACTTTCCAGGTCCACCTAAAAATCTATGATCTGTTACACCTAATGCTTTTAATGCATTAGCTAGTTCTATTTGGCGATGAGGTCCAAGTTTGTCTTCTTTGTTAGAAGCAAGGTGTGCTAATTCTGGGACAAGAACTTCTCCCTCTTCCCCACTTGTACAAGTGACCAGCGTTACTTTTACACCTGCTTTTACATATTTTGCCATTGTTATTCCAGTGCCAATGGTTTCATCATCTGGGTGAGCGTGAACTAATAAAAGACGGTGACTCGACATAGTTGAAAGAATACGCGACAAGCAGAATATGTGTGTGAGTAGATGGCCAACTTTTCCAAAACAATATGCACAAACGAGAAGATTTTCATCTGGACGTGCCAGAAGTTTTGTAATAAGTCCTGAGAATAATCAAGTCTTTTTTGTCAGATCGATTTCTAAAACTGATTTAAGACTTGCACTTTTTGCTCTCGATACCTCAAATGGTCAAGAAGAGCTTTTAATTAATCCTCAAGATTTAAAAGTTAAAGACGAAGATTTCTTACCCGCTCAAGAAAAAGCCCGCAGGGAAAGACTTCGAGAATCAGGTTCAGGAATAACAACTTTCAGTATTGATAAAAGTGGTGAAAATTTATGTTTTGCCCTCAATGGTGAATTGTGGATTTATCATGTCAGAACTAAACATATTTCTAACATTGATCTTCCAGGGTCAATAATTGATCCTAGGTTTTCTCCTGATGGAAAATTTGTTGCAGGTGTTATTAATGCCAGTCTTTATTTGTATGGCCTAGATACTAAATCTGGAAAAGTAATTCTTGCCAGTGAAAATGAAAATGTTACTTATGGCCTTGTTGATTTCATCGCAGCTGAAGAGCTGAATCGTTATAGAGGATTTTGGTGGAGCCCTGAATCAAATCGTTTAGTTGTGGAAAGAGTGGATGAAAGCCAAGTAACTACCGTGCAAATTACTGATCCTGATAATCCTTCCGCAGGGACCAGAAATCATCGTTACCCATTTGCTGGTTCAAAGAACCCTGATTGCGATTTTTTTGTCACAGACTTAGAAGGAAATAAAACCAAATTAGAAATCGATAAGAATGAATTTGAATACGTAACCGATGTCGATTTTAACTCTTCAAACATTGTGAATTTAACACTTTTAACAAGAGATCAAAAAACAATGGTCTTTAAACAATTCGACTTAAACACTAAAAACCAAGTTGATTTATGGGCCCAAAACCACCCAGCATGGGTTGAAG
>JAQCGN010000056.1 GCA_027730605.1 Actinomycetota bacterium | reverse complement strand
ACCAGATCCACCAGTAATTGTCATGGATTGTTCTTTGCCGGTGCCTAAATCTTTAGCACTTACGTGCACAATGCCGTTGGCATCGATGTCGAAAGTAACTTCAATTTGTGGCACTCCACGAGGAGCTGGAGGTAACCCTGTTAAGTCAAATGTGCCCAAGTTTTTGTTGTAGGCAGCAATTTCTCGCTCACCTTGGGCAACTTTGATTTGCACACTTGGTTGATTATCTTCAGCGGTGGTAAAGATTTCTGATCTCTTAGTTGGAATCGTGGTGTTTCTTTCAATCAGTTTTGTCATTACGCCACCTTTGGTTTCAATACCAAGAGATAGTGGTGTGACATCAAGAAGAAGCACATCTTTAACTTCACCTTTTAGCACACCTGCTTGTAATGCGGCACCAATTGAAACCACTTCATCTGGGTTAACAGATTTGTTTGGTTCTTTACCGGTAAGTTTTTTAACCAATTCAGTTACTTGTGGCATACGAGTGGAACCACCAACCATAACTATTTGATTAATTTTTTCTTTAGCAAATCCTGCATCTTTGATAACTTGTTCAACAGGTTTTTTTGTTCTGTCTAACAAATCAGCTGTCATTGATTCAAATTGGGCACGAGTTAGTGTTTCATCTAAATGCAATGGACCTGAAGCTGATGCTGTTATGTATGGCAAATTAATGTTTGTGGAAGTTGAGGCAGATAATTCAATTTTTGCTTTTTCTGCAGCTTCTCTTAAACGTTGTAATGCCATGTTGTCTTTGGAAAGGTCTACACCGTTTTTGTTTTTAAATTCGGTGACCATCCAGTTGATAACTTTTTCATCCCAGTCATCGCCACCTAATTTGTTATCACCAGCTGTTGCTTTAACTTCAACAACACCTTCACCGATTTCTAATAGTGAAACGTCAAATGTTCCACCACCAAGATCGTAAACAAGAATTAGTTCTTCTTTATTTGCTTTGTCTAATCCATATGCCAATGCTGCGGCTGTTGGTTCGTTAATAATTCTTAAAACATTTAAACCAGCAATTTCACCAGCTTCTTTTGTTGCTTGGCGTTGGGCATCATTGAAATATGCAGGAACAGTAATAACTGCATCTGTTACTGATTCACCTAAATATGATTCTGCATCTCTTTTTAATTTCATTAAAGTTCGGGCAGAAATTTCTTGGGGGGTGTATTTCTTGCCATCAATATTTTGAGACCAAGAAGTTCCCATCTGTCTTTTCACTGAACGAATGGTTCGATCAGGATTTGTCACAGCTTGTCTTTTGGCAACTTCGCCAACAAGTACTTCACCGTTTTTTGCAAATGCCACCACAGATGGGGTGGTTCGAGATCCTTCGGCGTTGGCAATAACTGTTGGGTCTCCGCCTTCTAGGACCGTAACCACTGAGTTGGTGGTTCCAAGGTCAATACCGACCGCACGTGCCATGTTTTCTCCTTCAAGTTGATACGACGTAGAGCCATTTATTGGCTGTTGTTATCAATATTGAACCCATCCAACTAAAAATGCAACTTTTGTTAGCCTAGTCGGCTCAACTGTCTTGAGTCTAGTACACTAAAGAAATGGGTTTTTACCCAGGAATTACTTACTTAATGTCTGTTTTGTGAAAATTTAGATAAGCCTTAGATGGTGTTGGTCCTCTTTGGCCTTGATAGCGAGACCCATAAACAGCTGCCCCATAAGGATGCTCTGCAGGACTGGAAAGACGAAACAGGGCTAATTGACCGATTTTCATCCCCGGCCAGAGCTTGATGGGCAAATTTGCCACATTGCTTAACTCCAAAGTGACATGGCCTGAAAATCCTGGATCAATAAAACCAGCAGTTGAATGAGTTAAAAGTCCTAAGCGACCTAAAGATGATTTTCCTTCCAGGCGACCTGCAATGTCATCTGGCAGCGTAATTACTTCATAGGTGCTTCCTAAAACAAATTCACCTGGATGAAGAATAAATGGCTCATTTGGTTCAACTCCAACTTCCCGGGTTAAATCTGGTTGATTCTCAGCAGGATCAATATAGGCATATTTATGGTTTTCAAAAGTTCTAAAAAGACGATCTAATCTCACATCCACACTGGATGGTTGAACCATATTTAAATCACATGGCTCTAGCACCACACGTTTTTTTTCTATTTCAAGCTTGATGTCTTTGTCTGAAAGAAGCATAAGTAAAAGCCTATCGTCTCTTGGTCATTTAATAAAACACCCCAGCATCACTTTTTACTTGATCACTCGATCTGCCAGGACTGGTAATTTTTCTCTGGCTTGATTTACATTTTGTAAATCTATTTCCACATTTATTACTTGTTCTTGTTGACTCAAAGTATTTAAAACTTTGCCCCAAGCATCAACTACCACACTGTTACCACCAAGTTTAGTGTTCCCATTTACACCAACCCCATTACAAGCAATAAAGATTGATTGGTTTTCAATAGCACGAGCTCTTGTTAAAACATTCCAATGTTCAATTCTTACTTCAGGCCAACCTGAAGTCATTAACACACTTGTTGCACCTTTTTCATTTAGTTTTCTAAAAAGTTCGGGAAATCTTAAATCATAACAAGTTGTTAAAGCAGTCATTCCTAAAGGAGTGAGAACACAAACTAAATCCTGTCCATGGGTTAATTGTTTTGATTCACCTTCACTAAAACCAAATAAATGTATTTTTTTATAGGTTGCTGAAATTTCTCCTTGGCTATCCACCAAAAGTGAGGTGTTAAATAATGAACCATTTATTTTTTCCACAAATGATCCTGCATGAATCCAAACCTCATTTGTAGCCGCAATGTCACAAATTTGTTCAGAAATTGGTCCTGGGAAAGTTGTGGCAAGTGAAACACTTAAATCAATATTGAATGCCCCACCATGCCAAAGCTCGGGAAGCATTATCAAATCTGGTTTTCTACCATCTTTTCCTTGAGCTATTTCACTCAAATCTTTTATTACCCGCTCAAAGCGATTAACAGGTGATTCAGAATCATCTGAATTAATCTGCATTAAAGATACAAAAGCTGTGCTCATTTCATGAAATCTAGCACCAATATTTGGGTAGGCTAAATCTTTATGAAAAGCCGATTAGTTTTGCCCCACTCCACTGCTAGTGCCTTTTCGGTGACCGCCTCTTTGGCAATCATCTATTTTGTTTGGGCTTCTACCTATGTGGGAACTGCTTTTGTGGTGGAAGAAATTGATCCCTACACCGGTTCTGGTTTCAGGTTTATTCTTGCAGGATTATTACTTTTTTTGTTCATAATTATTACTAAAGGTCCAAAAGCATTATTGGTAACAAGAAAGCAAATTAGAAATGCGATGTTTATCGGTTTTATTCTTATTGGACTGTCCTCACCTTTACTTGGGGTTGCAGCACAGCAAATACCAAGTGGGCTAATTGCTCTCTTAGTTGCTATGACACCAATTTTTATAGCTATTTTAAGATTCATTTTTGGTGATATTCCAAGTATAAAAACAATTCTGGGAATAATAATTGGATTTACTGGTGTAATTGTTGTTTTGGTTATTCCCACTGTTAGTAATAATTTATTTATCATAATTTGTTTGATCTCGAATGTTGTTTGGGCAATAGGTTCCTTTTGGTCACAAAAAATAGAACTTCCCGAATCTCCCTTAACAACAGCTGCTATACAAACGCTTTTTGGTGGCATGTGTGCAGTTTTAATTGGTACCTTAAGGGGTGAAAGAACTTCATCTTTTTTTTCGGCAAGTGAAAGTGAAACTTGGATTGCTTTTATTTACATATCTGTCATGGGTGCAATTGCATACAGTGCTTATGCATTCTTGTTAGTAAATACTCCAGTATCACTTGTTGCAACTCATGCATTTGTTAATCCAGTAGTCGCAATTTTTCTGGGAAATCTTTTAAGAAACGAAAAGATAAGTTTGTCCATTATTTTAAGTGGTGCAATTGTGGTGGTGGGAATTGCTTTGGTAGTACTGGGGGAGAAGAAAAAAGAGTTAATTAATCCTGAAACTTAAGACAAATTTCTAAAAGTCGATCATTAGCAGTTTTTTCAGCAATTGTTACTCGAACACCATCATTAGCAAAAACTCTGACACTTAAACCAAATTCTTCACACTTTGTAGCAAAATCTATGGCTTTTTCTTTAAGATCAAGCCAAATAAAGTTTCCATCAGCTTTTGCTAAATTCCAACCTTGTTTTGTTAATTCGCTAACCACCCTGAATCGCTCTTGCACCAACATATCTATTCGTTGTAATAACTCTGCTTCATTATCAAGAGCTGCTAGTCCTGCTTCTTCAGCAATATTTGTAACACCAAAAGTAAGTGCCACCTTGTTTAAAGTTTCGATTACATGAGGTTGTGCAATACAAAAACCAACACGCAAACCCGCCATTCCATAAGCTTTAGAAAAAGTTCTCAAGATTGCAACATTAGGTTTTTTCCATGCATCGCGCATTCCTTCAACTGCATCTTCATCTCTGACAAATTCTGTATAAGCTTCATCAAGTACTACAAGTACTGTTTCTGGAACTTGTTTAATAAATTTTAAGAAAGCTTCTTTTTTTATTGCAGGACCAGTTGGATTATTTGGACTACATAACAAGACACAACTTGTTTTATCAGTTATAGCTTTTGCCATCGCATCTAGGTCATGTTCAAAAGTTTTAGTTAATGGAACCATCACAGGTTTTGCTCCAGCAACTTTAGTAATTATTGGATAAGCCTCAAAAGATCTCCACGCAAAAACAACTTCATTTCCAACTGTTGATGATGCTTGAATTAATTGAGTTAAAACGGCAACAGAGCCAGTTCCTACTTGAATGTTTTCAATATTTACTTTATATTTGTTAGCAAGTTTTGTTCTTAATCTGATGGAAGCAGGATCTGGATAGCGTTGCACACTTTGCGCAGCTTTAGTAATTGCATCCACAATGGCAGGTATTGGTGCATAAGGGTTTTCATTTGCTGAAACTTTAAATGTTTCTAAACCAGGTTTAGCTTTTGGTGTAGCACCGGCCTTATATGCAGGCATGCTGGCAAGATCCTGGCGCAGGTGTGGCGTAGTCATGAGTAAAGATTAGGCGTTAGACCTTGCACTACTCTCAAGTGAGTAAATAGTGCACGAATAAGGAGTATATAAATTGCGTTTACGCAAGTCCCTCCCAATTGTTCTTGCAGGAATTAGTGCATTTTTTGCACTTTCCACTTGGGCTTTTGCCTCTCCTCCAGGATCTGCCCCTGATGATGATTTTCATCTTCCTGCTATTTGGTGCTCCCATGGTTTTGTTGAAGGTTTGTGTGATCCTGAATTTGCCGGCGATGGTTACGGAAAAACTCCTACCCCTCTTTCTCCTTCTGCTATTTGTTTTGCATTTAATTCGGAAAATAGTGCTGCTTGTCAAGCCAAACAGTTTGATTGGAATAACAAAGAATTAGCTGGATCAAGAACTAATGAAATAGGTAGATTTCCAAATGGTTTTTATTGGACCATGCATTTATTAATTGGTGATGACACATTGCAATCTGCTATGGCCATGCGAATCTTCAATTCTTTTGTCGCAGTTGTTTTATTAATTATCACAGCAATCTATGCCCAACCGTTTATTAGATTTGCTCTGATTGGAACATGGGTTTCAGTTGTTACTCCTTTAGCTCTCTTTACAATTCCATCTACCAATCCAAGTAGTTGGTCCATAATTGGACTTGGTATTTACTGGGCTGCTCTTCTTTCATTTTTACAAAGTAAAGAAAAAAAATATTTGTTAATAAATGGTGTGATTATTACTATTACGGGATTAATGACAATTAATTCTCGATCAGAGGCAAGTCCTTATCTTTTACTTGTCACAATCATTATTTTGTTTCTTCATGCCCCGATCAAAGAAATATTCAAACTTAAGCTCAAATACCTTCTTCCAATTATAATTAGTGCTCTTGCCGCGTATGAATTCTTAACAACTCCTTCAACACTTGGTTGGTCTTCTGGTTTACAAGGAGGAGATCCAAATAGAACTAGAGGAGAGTTGTGGTTTAGAAATATAAGTCAATGGCCAAGATTAATTGATGGTTCTGTTGGAGGTTGGCCACTTGGTTGGTTTGATACTCCAATGCCGCCAATGACCAGTTTCTTTAGTCTTCTAGTTCTAATTGGTTTTTTCTTTATTGGGTTAAGAGTTACCACTTGGAAGAAAAATATTAGTTTAATTCTAATTATGGGAGCAATATTTTATATTCCTTTAAGAATTCTTTATTTGGGATTCAATTTTGTGGGCGAAGGTGTGCAGCCTCGTTATTTTCTGCCACTCTTAATGGTTTTTGTAGGAATTTCACTTTTGGCATTAGGTAAAGAACCAATTACTTTTTCATTCTCCCAAGCTTTTGTGTTGTTTGGCTCTTTAGTGGTAGCACATGCATTTGCACTTCACTACACAATGCGCCGCTACATTACTGGGGTGAGCAGTGGGTTTACTGGAAGTGACAAAACTGATTGGAATTTAAATAAAGATGTTGAATGGTGGTGGAGTGCCCTACCAAATCCATTAACAACTTGGGCTTTTGGTTCAATTACTTTTGCCTTGGCAGCATTTATTGCAATTAATTATTTACGAAAACCAATTAAATTATCGCAGTAATTGCGTCTCGAAAAATTTGAGTGTGGCGATCAATGTCTCTTTCTTTAGTGTCAGGACACATAAGGGCCATATTATGAAATGGTGTCATTAAAATATCTCTATTGATGGTGTAAAGGTGCATATATTCATCTAATTCATCATCACTGGCAAGTGCTGAATCTGTACCATTTTTTGGAGCAGGTTTAGCAAATCTATATTCAGCTCTTGCTCCTAATTGACTAATGGACCAATCAAGATTTTTTTCATCCAATATTTGTTGAACTTCTTTGGTGAACTTTGTGGCTAAATTAATCATGTGAGAAAAGTTTTCTTTTGTTAAAACTTTTTCTAATGTTGCTCTCATGGCAGTAACTGAAAGTGCATTGCCCGATAAAGTGCCACCAACTCCACCCACATCAACAAGATCTGCCCCGGTGTGATTTCGGGCTTTATTCGCTAAATCTTTAGTTATGCCATAAGCACCTGATGCAATTCCTCCACCAATTGATTTACCAATTGTGACAATGTCAGGATTTAAATTATTTGCAGTTGTCATCCCGCCATAGCTTGCTGAAAATGTGTGGGTTTCATCAATTAGTAATAAGGCTTCATATTTGGTGGCAAGCTCTCTTAATCCTTCTAAAAACCCTTGCTCTGGAAGGACTATTCCAATATTGGTAAGGGCAGGCTCAGTAATTATTACTGCTACATCACCGTTAGTTAAAGCTTTTTCTACGCTAGCTAAATCATTAAATTCTGCCACCCGAGTTGTGTCAGATATATTTCCTGGTGCACCAACATTTCCTGGACGCAATTTTGTTTCACCGTTTTCACCAGTTACCACAAAAGTTTCATCAACAGTTCCGTGGTAACCATAAGAAAAAGCTAAAACTTTTGATTTACCAGTGACCATGCGAGCAAGTCTTAAAGCCCACCTGTTGGCATCAGTTGCCGATAAACAAAAAGACCACAATGGAACTTTAAATCTTTGTGCTAATTCTTGTGCCACCCATTGACCATCTGCGGTGGGAAGCATTGTTGTTGCCCCACCTAATTTGGTGTAACGATTATTTATTGCCTCACTTACTTCATCGGGTGAATGACCCGCCATTGCAGCGGTGTCACCTAATGCAAAATCAATGTAGGTGTGACCATCAACTGAAGTAATTTTATTTCCTTTAGCGCGATCTAAATAAATCGGAAATCCACCGGAC
>JAQCGN010000055.1 GCA_027730605.1 Actinomycetota bacterium | reverse complement strand
TGGGTATCAGGCATTTGTGGGAAGCCCCAACGAATTCCTGAACCATCTGGGTAAACCTGGTACGTGTTTGTTACCAAACTTGAAAATGGTTCGATGTCTAGTTCTGGGTTAGCTGCGAAGACATCATCTGCCCTAACAATCCAACCTGGTTCTGACAAAGCACCTAACCACTGTGAATCAACGACCATCAAGTTATATTCTTGTGATCCTGATGCAAGTGTTGGAGAGACCTTTTGGAAAAGTTCTCCGAATCCACCTTCAATAAAAGTAATATCGTTAACTGTGTAACCATATTTTTCTTTTGCTACAGCTTGAAAATCAGCCCATTGTGTTGTTGGTGCAGCACTTGGCGGCCAACCTGCAATACGAGAATACGCAAAGTCAATTGTTTTACCTTGCATATTTTCTGCATTACTTCCAAACAATGGTGAATCTGCTGCTGGTGCTGCTGCACCATCTGCTGAATCTCCATCGCTGCTGCAAGCTGCCAACAAACCTGCTGCTGGGATTGCAACGCCTGCCGCGGCGCCAGCCTTTATCAGGCGACGACGGTCAAGCTTCATTTTTGTCTCTTCTGACAAGTGAACTCCTTCTCAAAAAAGATCGACCTAAGATAGGTCAACCTAGTGACCAATAATGGAATACAGGTCGGTATCCCGTCAAGGGAAATGGACATTTTCTAATAACAATTGCATAACGCTATTGTGAGAGGACATGAGGGCAAATTGGGTCTTCGAATAATCGAATAAAGAACTGAGGCTGGTGTGACTAAATACCGAATTGTCGTGGGTTCTGATTTTGCTGGTTTTGAACTAAAAGAACTGCTCAAAAAATACCTCCAGAATGATCCTCGAGTTTCTGAAGTCATCGAAATGGGTGTTAACTCTTTGGATGACAAAACAGATTATCCAAATATTGGTTTTGCGCTAGGTGAAAAAATTAAAGATCAAAAAGCTGATCGTGGTTTATTAGTTTGTGGCACCGGAATTGGAATGGCAATTTCTGCCAACAAAGTTCCAGGAATTAGAGCAACAACAGTTCATGATCCATATTCTTTAGAAAGAGCAGTGCTAAGTAATAACTGTCAAGTAATAACAATGGGTGCAAGAGTTATTGCACCAGAATTAGCTTTAAGTTTAATCAAGCCTTGGCTTGATTATGTTTTTGATGAACAAGGACCAAGTGCGCCAAAAGTTAAACAGATTAATGAATTAGAAAAGGGGGCAAAATAAAATGAGTAAAGGCACAATTGCATTTCCTATTGCTGATGGTGTGGAAGACTTGGAATATCACGTAACCAGAATGCGTTTAGAAGAAGATGGATTTAAATGTGTTAGTGCAGGTTTAGATAAAAAACAAATCATAGGTAAAAATGGTTTAAAGATTGATATCGATGTTTTGATTTCTGATTTGAAAGCAAATGATTTAAAAGGTTTAGTTTTAGCCGGAGGTTGGGCACCAGATAAATTAAGAAGATATGACAATGTTATTAATTTGATTAAAGAAATTAATTCACAACATAAAGTAATCGGAATTATTTGTCATGGTGGATCACTAGCAGTTTCAGCAGATATTCTCAAAGGAAAAAAAGCAACGGGTTCTTTAGGTATTAAAGATGATTTAGTTAATGCTGGAGCAACTTGGGTTGATGAAGCAGCTTTTAGTGAAGGCAATTTAGTGTGGGGTCGAGTAGTTGCTGATATTCCTGATTTTTGTCGAGAAATGGTTAAAACCTTAAACAAATAGTTCTTTCACTATGTGAAACTGGCTTCTAGTTTTAGTTATTTATATATAGAAAACAATCTGCATATATATAGTGCGATTTCCCCACGAATCAAGGGCTTGACCAATTCAACTTATTGAAGGTAATGTCTAATTCTGTATACAGAATTGAATACTAAAACGATGAGGACTAGCAGATAAAAAATGGCGTTAACCAATAACGAAACCAGATCAAATTATTTAATAAACCAAATAGCTCGAGAAATCGGCGCCATTGTGGGCCATGACCAAGTAACAGCAGATAAAGCCAAAAGAGTTGAACAAGCAAGTGACTGGTCTTGGATGAGTAAGTATTTGTTATCAAAAAATGAAGAACTACCAATTGCAGATTTAGTGGTATCCCCTAAATCAACCGAAGAAGTTTCCAAAGTTGTCTCCCTTGCAAATGATTACCGCATGCCAGTAATTCCCCGAGGTGGAGGATCTGGAACACAATCAGGAACATTTGCACTTTATGGCGGAATCGCTCTTGATTTAAAAAGATTAAACAAAGTAATTGATATTGATGAAAACTCCATGATAGTCACAGTTGAAGCAGGTCTTGATGGTTCTGAATTAGAAAAAGTATTAAATGCAAAAGGTTTAACAATGCCGCATTATCCTGGTTCACATTTCTTTGGTGCAACTATTGGAGGATGTTTAGCTGCTCGAGGATCTGGTGTGGTTTCAACCAAATATGGCAAAGCAGAAGATTTAGTTTTACAAATTGAAGCAGTGATGGCAAATGGAAAAGTAATCGACACACTTCCTGTACCAAGTCATGCTTCAGGTCCAGGAATCATTCAAACACTTGTTGGCAGTGAAGGAACCCTTGGTGTTATTACCAAAGCTGCCATGAGATTAGAACACCTACCGGAATCAAGAGTGTTCTTGTCATATGGTTTCAAAGATGTAAACACAGGCATTGAAGCTGCCAGATTAATTATGACTAAGAGATGGAAGCCTGCAGTTATCAGACTTTATGACGAAGCTGATACTAAAAAACTTTCAGAATTCTTAAACCTTGGTGTGCAAGGTGTATTAATGGTCATCATGTGTGACGGTGCTAAATCATTAACTGACTTGGAAGCAAAAGAAATAGATTTGATCTGTACTGGTGTGGGCGGTAAACCACACGGACCACAAGTTGGTCAAAACTGGTGGGACGGGAAATATGAGCCATTTAAACATGGCAATATTCCTGCCCCACCAATGATTTATGGCACCACCGATACTTGTGCCAGATTCAATGATCTTCCTGCCATCTACAAAGCCAAAAAGGAAGTGGTGGAAAAGCAGTTTGCTCACCACAAAGCTCGCTACACCGCTCACTTTTCTCACTGGTTTCCTTGGGGCGGCATGATTTATGACCGCTTCTATGTAGATAACCCACCTACAGATATTGACGAAGCCATGAAATTGCACGACGATTTGTGGAACGCAGCAATTGATGCGTCCTTGAAAAATGGTGGCACCTTAAACGAACACCACGGTGTTGGTTTAAAACTAGGACGTTTCATGAAAGCACAACACGGTTCATCATGGGAATTCATGTTGGGCTTAAAAAAAGCGTGGGATCCAAACGGCATCATGAACCCAGGAAAACTTGGGTTTGGTCCTCCGGGTTCTGCGTAAAAACAACAAGGTTTAGTAACTAAGAACTTAGTTACTAGAAGGGAAAAGCAATGCATTTATCTATGCATAACTGGATGCGTGCCGAGCCGTTGGAAACAACCATCGCCCGACTAGCTAAATACGGTTACAAGAGTATTGAAATCAGTGGAGAGCCAGAAAAATATCCATCTGCCGATACTCGCGATCTATTAAAAAAATACAACCTAAAGTGTTGGGGTTCTGTAACTCTGATGCTTGGTGAAAGAAATCTTGTTGCCAAAGATGAAAGAAAAAGAGCAGCAAGTGTTAAGTATGTAAAAGATTGCATCACTATGGTTAAAGAACTTGATGGAACAGAAATGACAATAGTTCCTGCAACCGTAGGAAAAATTTCGCCAGATGCAACTCCAGAAGAAGAATGGAGCTGGGCAGTTGCAGGAATGAAAGATATCTATGCACACTCCCAAGCTGCAGGTGTGAAATTAGCAATCGAACCTCTAAACAGATTCGAAACTTATTTCATTACCCGTTGCGAACAAGCTCTAGCTTTAGCTGAGGCAACTGGTCCAGATTGTGGAGTATGTCTAGACGCATTCCACATCAACATTGAAGAAGAAGACCTATACGCAGCAATTCGTTTAGCTGGCAAGAAACTAAACGACTTCCACGTTGCAGATAACAACCGTATGCCAGCAGGTCACGGTGATTATGACTGGAAGAAAGTTGTAGCCACTTTGAAAGAAATTGGTTATGACGGTGCGCTAACTGCAGAATTTGTTGCTCCAGTTGATAGAACTCCAGCAAACAAATACCCAAATGCTTTGGATATGAATCCACCAGGAATCGATCCAGATCAATTGAAGTTCATCATTGACCATGGTTCATCAATTCTTACCGAAGAATTCTATGACTGGTTGGTTAAAGAGAACGCAGATACATTACTACCTCTTATTTAATTAAATAAGAAACATAAATTAACGACTTCGGGAGACTTTGGTGAAAGATTTAGTGCTAGTAATTGGCACACTTGACACCAAAGGCCCCGAAGTCGCTTATGTAAGAGACAAATTAAAAGAATACGGACTTAATCCCTACGTAATTGATGTTGGAATATTAGGTAAACCAATTGGTATCACCCCAGATTTTTCTAAAGCACAACTTGCCCAATTTGGTGGCACCACAATTGAAAAAGTTCAAAACGCAGGCTCTCGCGGTCTTGCTGTGGAACAGATGCGGGAATTTGTTATTAAAAAAGTTAGTGAAATGGTTGCTAACAAAGAAGTAATTGGCGGAATTGGTTTAGGTGGTGCAGAAGGTGGTGTGATGACAGCTGCAGCATTAATGGCTTTACCAATTGGGGCACCAAAAATTGTTATCTCACCAATTGCTTCTGGTAAACATGAATTCGCACCATTAGTTGGAACCACAGACATGATGACGATGCATTCCATTGTTGACATTTTAGGATTAAATGACATTTCCAAAACTATTTTTGATAACGCTGCTGCTGCCGTTTATGGAATGATTCAAAAAGGTCATCAGTTAGCAAAACCAAAACCTGGTACAAAGGCAGTTGCTGTAACAATGCTTGGTAATACCAACACAGCAATAACTGCGATGCAACCATTAATGAAAGAAGCAGGTTATGAATTAGTGGTATTTCATGCCAACGGTGTTGGTGGACCTGCGATGGAGGAATTAGCCCAAGCTGGTCAATTCGTAGGGATCATTGATTTCACAACCAATGAAATGGCTGCAAACATGTTTGGTGGAATTCATGTGGCAAATGAAAATAGATTAAAAGTTGCAGGAAGATTAGGTTTGCCCCAAGTAGTAGTGCCTGGTTGTGTTGATTTTATTGTTTTTCATGCTCACACAGTTCCTACAGAATTAAAAGATAGACCTCTTTATAACCACAATCCTGAATATTGGTTAGTAAGGCTAAATGGTGAAGAGATGGAAAAGTTAGCTAAAAAGTTTGCTGATTCTTTGAATGAATCAAAGGGTGCAGTGAAAGTAGCAATTCCCACCAAAGGAATCTCAATTCCTAATAAAGTTGGTGGTGTTTTCTTTGATCCTGCAGCTGATAAAAAATTTATGGATCAAATGCAAAACGACTTGAAAGACGATATTGAGGTCGAAAGCTTCGAGATGCACGTTAACGATGCGCAATTTGGAATAGCAGTCGGTAAACTTTTTATCGACATGATGAATAAGGAGAAAAAATAAATGGCAAAGCACCCAATCAGAAAGTTTCAACGCCTCACCACAGGTGATGATGCATTTCGAGCAAAATTTCGTTCCTGGGACATGACTGAATTGTCATATGTTGATATTCGCGAATACTTAAAAGAAAAAGACACAGTGCTTGTGCCAATGGCATCAACTGAACAACACGGTCCACATTTACCGCTTTACACAGACACCATTACTGCAATTGAAATTTCACAAAGAGTTTCTGAAGCAATTGGGGTATTTCACACTCCCCCAATCTGGACAGGGTATTCACCACAACACATGCATTTACCAGGTGAAGGAAGGGGAACAATCACAATTAAGGCTTCCACATTAAATGCTTTGATGTATGACGTTGCTAGATCTTTAATTCATCATGGTTTCAACAGAATTATTTTCATTAACGGACATGGATCAAACACTAAAGTTGTTGATCCGGTGTTAAGAAAATTACGTTACGAAACTGGAGCACTAATTGGTTTTGTTCGTCCATACATGGAGCGCTACGTTGGAGTTTTGGAAGGATTAATGGAAAATCCACCAGAGGAAACACCAGGTTGGCATTCATCTGAATTAGAAACTTCACAAGACATGGCATATGACCCAGACTTAGTAAGAATGGAACGTGCTTATCCTGAAAAAGCTCACATTCCTGCATTCTTGCCAAAGAGTTTCCAAAAAAATGATGGCATGCCAGATGTGGAATTTGAAGGTTACCAATACTTTACTTTCCCTATGGATCATCATGAATTTGTGGAATCAGGAACAATTGGAAATCCAATGAGAGCAACCATGGAAAAAGGCGAAGAAGCATTTCGTCGTTTATCAGAACACACAGCAAAAGCTATATTGGAATTAACAAAAGTTCCAGTAACAGTAACTAACAGAGAATTTGTTGATCGCGTTTAATTATGGCCACAAAAACTAACGAGTCGCAGGCATCATCATTAGTAACTGATGCCTACGACTATCTAGTTGAAGCAATCACTTCTTTTAAACTTCCCACAAATGCTCCAATTAGTGAAAATAAGTTAGCGACCCAATTAGGTATATCCAGAACTCCGATTAGACAAGCTTTACAAAGACTTGAATCTGAAGGACTTATTACAAAAAGTGATTCATCAAGATTTAGTGTGACCCTTGTTACCCCTAAACAAGTGGAAGAAGCTTGTGACTTATTACAAATTATTGACACATACCTTTTCACTAAAGCTGCCCAAAATCTTGATAAAAAAGGTGCTGATCAATTAATAACTTTAACTCAAGAGATGATTAAAGCTGCTGAAAATAATGATCGCGACAACTGGAGCAAAGCTGATACTAGATTTCATGACTTAGTAATTAACGCAGCTGATAATCAAACTGTGGCATCTTTAGCAATCATCACCAGAAGAAAAATTCAAAGATTTTGGACCAAATCAGCAGTATATGAAAACAGATTAGTATCTTGTTCTAAAGAACACGAAGTTTTGGCAAAAGCCATAGTAAATAAAGATTTAAAAGCAATTGAACCAGCCGTACTTGAACACATGGCACACATGCGTTCAAGTATTTTAAAAACTTTAAATCTTTTACTTACTTTCTAGTTTTATAAACAAATTCCAACACTATCTCGACAAGTAAAATTAAGGGTTGTTTTTTCTTCATCAAGCTCAGCTATGCCCACAATTTCGATACTTGGTGGCTCATCAAATGATGTTTCAACATCTCTATCTAGGTAAGTTACTTCAAATTTTCCATCAACAAATTCGATACCTTTAATTTCGATTCGATCACCTAAGAATGAAGTGTTTTCAATAATTGGGGTTGCACCCGAGGTAAGAATTCCCAGATAATAAAAAGTTCCTGATTCTCCTGCGTCATCAATTAAAACCACAGCTATGTCATCGGTTCCATCGCTATTTATATCACCAGTTCCCCTAAATTCAAGTAATTTAAATTTATTTAGAACTTCTGATTAATCTATGGGTTGTTCCAATGACCCATCAACAAGTGTGTAAACAATGCCGTCAATGTAATAGGGAGCATTTGCTGGATCTGCAGGATTTTGGGCAACTACTACAACTTCATTTGATTCTGCTGGGGCAGGATCTGCTGATTGTGAGCCACCACAAGCTGTTAAGAAAATACTCAAAACACTCAATAACGCTAATTTAGTTTTCATATCACGAATAGCATCGGTCAATCACCTAGAATCCAAATATGTTCAAAAGAAAAATTAAA
>JAQCGN010000054.1 GCA_027730605.1 Actinomycetota bacterium | reverse complement strand
TATTCGAGGATTAGTTCATCGAAAAGATGGACAACTTATTTTGGTTGACACACCAGGTGTGCATAAACCCAAAACACTTTTAGGCTCCAGACTCAATGATGTCGTGAGAGACATTTGGAGCGAAGTAGATGTTGCAATTTTTTGTGTTCCAGCAGATCAAAAAGTTGGCCCAGGAGATAAATTCATTGCGCAAGAATTAAGTAATGCATCAAAGAAACCAAAAATTGGTGTTGTGACGAAATTAGATTCTGCCAGTCAGGCAGATATAGCTGAAAGACTTGTTGAATTAGATCAATTAGGAAAAGAATGCCAAATCCAGTGGCAGGAATTAATCCCAGTTAGTGCTAAAACAAGAGCAAATTTAGATAAACTTCTAGACTTAATAATTCCTTTATTGCCCGAAGGTCCTGCCTTGTATCCTGAAGGTATTTTGACTGATGAGCCAGTTGAAACAATGGTTGCAGAATTCATCAGGGAAGCAGCTCTTGATGATTTGCGTGATGAACTACCGCACTCATTAGCTGTAGTTGTTGAAAGTATTGAACCAGATGAGCAAAGGCCAAGTGATAGACCATTAATGCGCATTCGCGCCAGTATTTATGTTGAAAGAGATAGTCAAAAAGGAATTATTATTGGTCATAAAGGATCTCGCCTAAAAGAAATAGGATCAACTTCAAGACGCCAGATTGAGAAACTAATTGGTATGCAAGTGTTTTTAGATCTTCATGTCAAGATTGCCCCTGAATGGCAATCTGATCCAAAAGAACTTTCTAAATTAGGTTTTTAAGGTTTAGTTTCAATATTGTGTAATTCAGGAATTAATTCGTATCGTTTGCCATAGGTTTGGACAATTGAGATTATTGCTGCTGCAATAGGAATACCAATTAATGCACCAACGGCCCCAAAAAATCCTGCAAAAATAATTACTGAAGCAAATGCAACAGCTGGGTGGATATCCATTGTCATGGAAGAGATCCTTGGGGTAAATAAGTAATTTTCAATTTGTTGATAAATTGTGACAAAAATAACTACAAATAATCCATCTTTTGGATCATTGACCACTGCCACTACTGCAGGAATTATCCCACCAATAAAAGCTCCCACTGTTGGAACAAATTGACTAACAATTCCTGTGAATATTCCCAAAGGTAGCCAGTAGGGAACACCGATTAGTAACAAAAATGTGGAGGTAAAAAAAGCATTTAGTGAAGCAAGAATTACACGACTTATGACAAATCCACCAGTTTTTTCAGTAGCAACTTGCCATACAGTTGTAAAAATAATTTGCTGTCTTGTAGGAAGCCAGCTTCCAATAGTTTTTTTCATGTTAGGTGCTTCAGCTGCAAAGTAGAATGCAAAAAGTAATAACGTAAAAAGATTAAAAATGAACCCAAAAATGCTTGTCACCACTCCAAAAATTCCACCAGCTAGATCTTGTGCAACACTTGCAACTTGCGAATTAGATATATTTAATGATTGCTCTATAGAAACAGGATCTATTCCTAAATTAAAAGATGCATTTAACCATCCAATAAAACCTTCTACAAGTGTCGGAATCTGAAAAATTAAACTTGCTAATTGAGAAGCTAATAGTTGTCCAAAGGCTGCAATAAAGCCAACTGAGAGTAAAACCAATCCCAAGAGCGTAAGAAATGTACTTAAACCACGTCTCATTCCCCGCTTCGTTAAAAACTCAACTAATGGAGTAATTGCAATTCCAAGAAGCCAAGCAATAAGAAGGAGAAATAGAAAGTCTTTACTTTTACCAAAGGCCCAACTAACTAGTTGGAATGCTATGACTAAAACTAAAACCGTAACGACACTTCTTTGAAGAAATCTTCTATTTACTGAAAAGTCCCAAGCACCACCAGTTGAACCCTTGGCGGAAATATCGGGTGCATTTTCACCACTACCTTGAATACTCAACGCTTCTCCTTGGTCTAATTCATAACTCTACTTAACTTGTTTAACCTTCAGGGTGTTGTGGTGGTGCTGGCTTGTTAATTTCCAGCACAATTAGTCCTATGCCCCAATACCGCGACGAAGGAATAGTGCTCAGAACCCAAAAACTTGGGGAAGCCGATCGAATCGTCACAGTATTAACCAGAAACAGTGGACGAGTTAGAGCAGTTGCTAAAGGGGTAAGAAAAACAACTTCACGATTTGGTGCTCGAGTTGAACCTTTTGGCCATATTGACGCACACTTTCATATTGGAAGATCATTAGATATTTTGAGTCAAGTTGAATCTTTTTATTCTTATGGTGCAACTTTGTCGCAAGACTATGCCAAATGGACAGCTGGACAAGCAATGCTTGAAACAGCAGAACGTTTAACTCCGGAAGAAAAAGAACCAGCAACTCAGCAGTATTTGTTACTAATTGGTGGATTAAGGGCATTAATTAAAGATGAACATGATCCAAATTTAGTTCTTGATTCATATTTGTTACGTTCACTATCTCTTGCAGGATATTCACCCTCTTTTTATGAATGTGCCAGGTGTGGAAAAGAAGGACCTCATAGAGCATTTTCAGTAAGTGCAGGTGGTGCCGCATGTGAAGAATGTCGACCACCAGGTTCTGTTGTTCCTGCTCCAGCCACAACTTCTTTAATGTCAGCACTATTAACTGGTGATTGGGAAACAGCCGATGCTTCAGACGTAAAGTTTCGTAGAGAAGCAAGTGGAATTATTGCTGCCTACCTACAATGGCATATTGAACGAGGCTTGAGATCTTTAAGAATGGTGGAACGATAAAAGTGGCTAGAGCAAGAAAAAAATTTCCAACTGTCCCAAGACATTCAAGTGGAGTTAAACCTCCGGGAATTTCTTCAACATTTGTTCCTAATCATGTGGCAATTGTTATGGATGGAAATGGTCGTTGGGCTAAAGAAAGAGGATTACCAAGAACTGCAGGCCATGAGGCTGGCGAATTGGCACTTTTAGATGCTGTTTATGGTGCATTAGAAATAGGGGTTAAGTATTTAACTGTTTATGCTTTTTCAACAGAAAATTGGAAAAGAAGTCCCCAAGAAGTTAAATTTTTAATGAATTTTAATCGAGAAGTAATACACAGAAGAGTTGAAGAGATGAATCAATATGGGATCAAGGTTCGCTGGTCAGGAAGAGAAGCAAGACTTTGGAAGAGTGTGGTTGATGAATTAAAAAAAGCTGAAAGAAAAACTTCCAAGAATGACCAATTGACTTTAACAATGTGTGTTAATTACGGGGGAAGAGCAGAAATTGCTGATGCCATGATTGAAATTGCACAAGATGTGAAAGCACGCAAACTAAAACCTGCTGCTATTACAGAGAAAAAAATCAAAAAATATCTATATGAACCAACATTGCCTGATGTTGATTTATTCTTGAGGACTTCAGGGGAACAAAGAACGAGTAACTTTTTGTTATGGCAATCGGCTTATGCTGAAATGGTTTTTATGGACGTATTGTGGCCCGATTTTGATAGAAGACATTTGTGGCAAGCAATTGAAATTTATGCCAAAAGGGAACGTCGTTTTGGGGATGCTAAACCAAATTAACGACAGTTTTTGCACACACCAAAAACTTCAATAGTATGACCTGATATCAGATAACCTTTTTCACGAGCTATTTTTTCAGTCCAAATTTCAACTTCAGGTGCAGAAATTTCAGTAGTTTTACTACATACTGTGCAAACTAAATGATGATGGTGATCTGTACTACATGCTCGATAAAGTGCTTCACCACCATCATTTCGCAAAACATCAATAGTTCCTGTTTCAGCTAGTGCTTGCAAGGTTCTATAGACGGTAGCTAAACCAACTTTTTCTCCACGAGAAATTAAAAGCGCATGAACTTCTTGTGCTGAGCTAAATTTAGTTATTGAGGCAAGAATTTCAGAAACAGCTTTACGCTGTTTCGTAGATCTAAGATTAGTTGTTTTCACGGTGATATCTCATGTTCATGCTTCACAACCTTTGGCCTAGTTCTTCTATTTATTGGAGCAGCAAGGACAGTAAGTATTACAAATATTAGTAGGGCAAGTATCACAATTGTTGGACCTGGAGGAACATCGACACTAAAGGAGATGAGAAGGCCAACAATTGATGAAATCAGACCAATTAATGACCCGTAAAACATGGTGGACTTGAAAGATTTAGTTAATTGTTGAGCTGCTGCCACAGGCACAATCATGATTGCACTTACCAAAAGTAAACCAACAACTCTCATCCCGACAACGACTGTTCCTGCTGACAAAATTGCCAACAAAATCGCGTTGAATCTGACAGGAATTTTAAGGACTTTTGCAACATCTGTGTCGACTCCCACTGCAAACATTTGTCTACCCCAGAAAAATAGAGCCACAATAATTGCAAAACTAATTAGAACTAAGGCTAATAAATCAGAATTAGATGCAGTTGTAAGTGATCCAAAAAGGTAAGAATTTAGTGCTGTACTGCTACTTGCTGGAGCAAGTGAAACAAACATCACACCACCTGCTATTCCGCCGTAAAACATTAGAGCTAATGCTAAGTCGCCAGCTGCTTTGGATTTATCGCGAATAATTTCAATTGAAATAGCACCAATAGCTGCAGCAAGTAAAGCCATAGGAATTGGTGCCCAATTAAAAAAAATAGCCAAACCCACACCAGTCAGGGCAACGTGACCTGTGCCATCACCTAAAAGGGCTAATCGTCTTTGAACCAAAAACACCCCAATAATAGGAGCAACTAGTCCAATGAGCACAGCTGCAATTACAGCACGTTGCGCAAAATCATATTGCAAAATTTCTATCATGCGTTGTTCATTCCCAGAATTGATTTTGTATTAATTGTCTCTTCGTGACTGTGGTGGGCAATACTATTTAGGTGTTTAGGTACCGGGAGGCCTCCATCATAAATTACAGAGCCCCTAACTTTCGTTCCCAAAACTATAACTCGGTCAACTAGTGGTTCCAAAATCTCCAGTTCATGTGTTACTAAAATAATTGTTTTTAAATTCTTTTTGTAATTTGATAATATGTCTTTTAAACTTTTCTGACTTTCAGAATCTATCCCAGCAGTTGGTTCATCTAAAAGTAAAATATCAGGATTTGATATTAATGCTCGAGCAATCATAACTCGTCTTTGTTGTCCAGCAGATAAATTATATAAATTTGAATTCTTTATGTTTATTAATCCAATTGTATTTAATACTTGAGTAATTAGTTTAGATTCAAAAGATTTAATCCAAAATGGATTTATCTTTTTTACTCTCAATCCAGTACTGATGTATTCCGCTACTGAAATTGGTACTCCGCCTTGAATTGGTAGACGTTGGGGAACATAACCAATGTTGTCAGAATTAGTTGACACACTTCCATGAGCAATTGGTAAGAGCCCTAATATCACTTTTAATAAAGTTGTTTTACCTGTCCCGTTAGCACCTAAAATAGCGACAAACTCACCTTGGTTAATATCCAAGGTGAGTTGATCAATAACTCTGGTGTTTTCGAGATCAACACAGATTCGTTCAAGTTCGACTTTTCCTATGAGCAGACCTGCCCTTTAAATAGTGTCTCTAAATTCTCTTGCATAGCAGAAAGATAGTCACCAGTTGCAGGCGGTGATTCTAGAGGATCTAACTTCACGGCTGAAATATTTAATTCCTCAGCAAGAGTTTTTGCAACTTTAGGATCTACCAAAGTTTCATAGTAAATAGTGGTAGCTTGTTCGGCCTTAGCAATCTTGGCCACTTCAGCTAATCTTGCAGGACTTGGTTCTGCTTCTGGAGATAATCCACTAATCCCCACTTGTTCAAAACCATATTCTTTTGCCAAATAGCCAAACGCCTCATGACTAACAATCATTGCTTTGACAGAGCAATTCGCTAATTTTGTTGAATAGTCACCAGCAAGTGCTGTTAGGGAACTTTCAAAACTAGCTTGATTTGTTGCAATTTGGTCATTTGCTTGGATTGCGCCAATGGCTTGAGCAATTGTTCCACCTAATGTAATCATGTTTTTAGGTGTTAACCAAACGTGAGGATCACTTAAACCTTCGTCTGAATGTTCATCGTCTGAATGTCCTTCATCACTATGTGAATCAGCTTTACCCTCAAGAAGTGTTATTCCCTCTGTAGCATTAATAACTTTGCTTGAATCAAGTGTTTTTATAACCGCATCAAGTGCGGGAATAAAATTTGGAATATAAATAACTAAATCAGCATCGGTAATTTTTGCTACATCACTAGCAGTTAGTTCTAAATCGTGAGCATCTACTCCAGGTCCAGCTAACGAGATTACGTCAGCTAAATCACCAGCAATATTTTCAGCAGCATAAGCCAAAGGATAGAATCCTGCCACAATTTGAATTTTCTCTGCAACAGTTGTTTCTACAAGATCTGCAGTTGGGCTAGTGGTGGTTTCTGTTGATGCGCATGCGGCAAGTAATAAACTTGAGGCAAACAAAATACTAACTATTTTTTTCATTTCTATTCTCCTAATTGATTTTTGATAATTGATTTTTGCTTAAAGAAAAATTGACAACCCACTTTGCGGGATAAATTTTCAATCAATTCGACACGATTCAAAGACGCTCTCCATAACCTTGTATTCTTTGTTGATAATGATTATCATTTCATATCAAGGGAAAGTCAAGTCAGGCAAGGGGGAAGTTGTGGACGAAATTGAGCAACAACCAATGGTGAACCTTCTTATTGATCCGGTCAAGGATGGGCCTGATTTGAGATTTGCTGGACCTTTACATAAATGCGTTTGTGGGTGCGATTTGTGGCATGGGTTAGTCAAATTCGAAGAGAGAGAAATAGCTTTTTATTTTCTAGACGTGCTTTGTGCTGCCTGCGGAGCCCACGCAATAGCTCCTACCCAAGTTGCGTGACTACAAAATAAATTTATCTAAGGTAATTCCCAGCAAAACAAGGGCAACTAGCGACCTAATCATTTTTGAAGAACTTGAAAGCAATGGCCAAGAAAGAGCCAACAACCAGGTCAGAATTAAGACAATTATCAGCATCGAGACCAACCCCAGGAAAAACCCTGTTTGAGATTGCTCATTAGACATCAAACCAATAAGTAACAAAGCAGTCATCACAATCGGTAAAACCCACCGAGGCATCGAATGCAACCTAGCCAAGTAGGGAACACTTACTTTTTCCAATTTTTTTCTGAAATTAGACATATTAAACTCTCATTTCCCCAGACTCACCCCTAGTCTGGCGGATATGTTCGTAATAACAAGACATCAGAGAGTGGATTTGCAGGAGTTTCGTGGTTTGGTTAAGACAATGTCACAAGTTTTAGCACAAGAACCAGGATTTTTAGAACTACGAATGGGCAGATCACCAGATGATGTCACCACTTTGGTGGTGGTGCAGCGCTGGGACTCAATTGGCAATGCTCGCAGGGCCATTAATTCCAGCAAGAATCGAATGGATGTTTGGCCCGTTATGTCTTCTGCGCAAGATGAGCCAACCATGTTTGAAACATTGCTTGAGTTCAAAAATGGTTCAGCATACGAATATGATTCGGTGCTTAACCAAGACTAACTAGGTCTTTAAGTAGGCTTAAGGTTCACTACTGAGGTAAAAAGGAAGTGTTTTGTGGCCACAGATCGCGTTGAAGCCATCGTAAATTTGGCCAAACGTCGTGGTTTTGTTTACCCCTCAAGTGAAATCTATGGCGGTACTCGTTCAGCTTGGGATTACGGTCCATTAGGTGTGGCCCTTAAAGACAATGTTAGAAATCAATGGTGGCAAACAATAGTTAGATCCAGAGAAGATGTGGTGGGTCTTGATTCATCAGTGATTCTTGCTCCCCAAGTTTGGCAAGCATCAGGACACGTTGAAGCTTTTGTTGATCCTTTAACAGAATGCAAACAATGT
>JAQCGN010000003.1 GCA_027730605.1 Actinomycetota bacterium | reverse complement strand
ACACAAGACATCTGGTATCTTTTTTTAGTATTTTAAGTATCGAATTTGGATCAGATTTTTTGTTAAAAAGCACAATATTTGAACACCCAGCTATTCGTAATTCTTGCGCTAAATTAACACCCCATTCAGCTCCAATTCTTTCATCAAGAAGTGAGATGCTTGGTGTTCCATTTTTTCTGAAATGAAGTCTCATTTGGTTTGCAGTTGTAACATGTTTCCAATGAGTGGTGCCAACTTATTTTAATATTTCTAAAAATTTTTGAGACTGTTTTGTATCACCTGTGACTAAGGTGGTTAGGTTTTTCTTCAAGTTAAAAATTGAGACGAAAAACTGATACTAAATTGTTCCCAATTTAATGGGTTTTTTTGATACGGGTTATTCCTGGAGGTAGAGGTTGTAAGCCTGCTGCTTGACAGAGCAAATCTCCCCAAGCGGCAACGTGTAATTCAATTTGATCAGGAACAGTCCAAGAAGCTCTTATCTCGATTGTTCCTTCCAGGGCATGAGAATTAAGTTCGCCATAAGAATCTGAAGAAGTTCTAGTCACAGTGCCAGAAAGTTCAGCTGCTTTTATTCCTCTTTGGGAAAAACAATCAAGTAACCAAGTCCAACCAACTTGGGTGAGCAGGGGATCACTTGCTAAATCTGCTTCTACGCGAGCTTTAGTGAAAGTAACTAATCTGGTTGTGCCATTCCAAGCAGGAACAGCTTGTGGATCAAAAAGTAAAACTAATCGACCGTTGCTTAAATCGTTTTCACCTTCCAAAACTTCAGCAGCAATGGCAAGTGAATAAGGAGCAAGTCTCATTGGTGCTGGTACTTCTTCAGTTGTGATTTCTGGTCTGAAAGGAGCACTTCGAAGTGAGGTGACAAGTTGTTCAAATTGAGGATTTTCGAATTTCACTTGCCTAACTTTATGTGTTACTGGTGTGACTGAAGTGATGAAACGCCGAATTGGGATGGGGATTTATTGTGCAGGTTTTAAACAAACTGCGTTTATGCAATAGCGCAAATCAGTGGGGGTATCAAAACCCTCTCCCTCAAACACATGTCCCAAATGAGATCCACAATTTGCACAACGAACTTCAACTCTTAATCGACCCATGGAGTAATCAGGTAATTCGATGATTGCATCTTTTGCTAGTGGTGACCAAAAAGATGGCCATCCACAACGAGAATCAAACTTTTCTTTTGTGGTAAATAATTGAGCTTCACAACCCCGGCAGACATAAACCAGATTTTCACCAGTCTCAATTTCTCCACTCCACGCAGGTTCAGTACCAGCTTGTCTTAAAACGTGATACTCGAAATCAGATAATTCTTGTTTCCATTGCGCATCACTTTTTTGAATTGGGTAGTTGCTTCCATCTGGTTTTAAATCTGAAATATTTTCACCCATTAAAATTTATGTCCTTCGGTTAAGTATCTTAAAAAAACAGTTTGATTTTCATGCAAAACATGAATTGTTTTGAAATTAATTGGGACTTTAAGGTTAGCATCTGAAACTATGTTTGTGATTTTCGAATTCTGCGATAATTTTGCCACAATTGATAAATCTATCTCATCTAATAGATTTGCTTGCAATAAACCATTCAACAAAGTAGGTCCACCTTCACACAATATTCTTTTATAAGCTCTTCTGACTAGATCTTGCTTAACACTTTTTAGATCAACTTCTTTTTGGCCACAAAAAACAAATTCTGCTAAACCAAGAAATGGTTCAATATTTAATTCATTACCTTGATGGGTGTAAATCAAAGGTTGTTCTTCATCAACTCTTGATTTTAACCAGTCTTTGGTAAAATTTAATCTATTTGAAACTACTGCCAATCTTGGTTTTTTTGGTAATCGTAATTTTTTTCTTAACTCTTGATTTGAGGTGTTTATTTTAATGTTTAAATAAGGAGCAGATTGAGCAGTAATTGAACCAACCAAAATTACTTCACTAAGTTGTCTTAACAGTCTAAAAATTTGTTTGTCAGAATCGGTGCTGATTAGTTCTGTTGCATCATTTTGATCTTTTATGTTCCCATCAAGTGTTTGGATCATGCTGGCTCTGATCCATGGCTTATTTGGCCATGGGTAGAACTGAAATATTTCTAAATCAGATATGACTTTCTCAGGTAAGGGGGCTATTTTTAGCATAAATCTGGGGATAGTTCCTCTCAAGTAAGAATAAATCTAATGCATCTGATTAGGTGGTGCTTCTTGGCAAAGTCTAAACCACGGGAGTAACATCTTTATCATGATCAAACACCTAAAAGTGACTTCGCTTCTTTTGACCTCGCTACTTGTCGTATCTGGTTTGACCCCAGCGCAAGGAGCAACAGGCTTAACAAAAGCACAACAAGCAAAAGTTTCTGCAGTTTTTAAGGCAGTTGCCTCGAGTAATCCTGATTCCATAAAGATTTCCCGCAAACACCTTGCAGGTTCAGCCAATCTAGCTGTGGAAATGATTCAAAACTATTATTCGACAGAAAAATATATGAGATCGATATCTACTGTGGGAAGACCTTTGGGAAACATTCCTGCTAATGCCGCACCAGGTAGTGCCAAAATAACAAATGGCAAAGTAGTTCTTACCACTGCTGCACCGGGTTTTTCTGGAACTTACACAAATTTTAAATTCAACAAATCAGGAAAAATTACTTCTTGGTCAATTACCTCCAGCGGGGGAAGTAAAGTAAATATTTCTTCTCGTGTGATGGCTTTACCAAAAACCACATGGCAATATGCCAATGACATTAAGGCTGTTTATTGGGGCAAAGGTGTCCAAATTGACTCTGGCACCGTTTATCAAGATTCTCTAGGGCGATGGATCATGCAACTAGTTGTTACCAATGTTGCTGGTGGGAATAACACGAAATCTTTGATAGCGACCACAGGTAAATATCAGTCACCTGACAAAAAACTTTATTCCACAACCTCTTCACCCGTAGGTTGCTTTGAAACAGGTCAAAGTGTGCACGTTACCGCAATCGTTTCTGCAGGAGCAGTGGTACTAAAAGGGGTTAAAGGTGTACTTGAGGTACCAATGAGCAATGGCTGTGCAGATGATGACTCAAATCGCCTCGAGGTAAGCATCAAACCCTAGTTTTCCACTCCAAGCGTGCCTTGGATGCCCATAAACAGCGGTTTATTGGTAGGGTCTTTTACTATGCGCCTTCCAAGACGCCTGGTTACCCTGACTATTACGGGACTTCTGGCCAGCACAATCTCAGTTCCTCCGGCTTATGCCGAGGGGATTCCTGACTATCCGGGTGCTTCCGCCCTTCGAACCGGAGTCGAAAACAAAGCTGTTAAAAAAATGCAACAAGCTTTCATTGAACTTGGTTATGACATTCCAGTGGCAAATGGAAAATACGGACCAGCAACAACTCGGGCGGTCAAAAGATTTTATGCCGAAAACGGTGACAGTGAAGATGGCACATCAGTTGGACCAATTGGTTGGAACGAAATTTTTATTTCTTTGGAATCAGAAAGAGCTGCCAATAAATCTGAAAAAGAATATGACGAAGCAACCTCTGAAGAAGTTATCGCACAACTTAATCCTGAACAAGTAGCAACCGTAATTCCTGAAGGTCAACGTGGCAAGCAACCTGCTCGCGGTACTTCAAGTAGATCTTTGCCTTATCGAATGCCGGTAGTTGGTGAAATATCTGCAGTTTACAACCAAAAAGGAAGACGTTGGGCTGGGCGAAGACACGCTGGTATTGATATTCGTGCACCTAGAGGAACTGTTATTAAAGCAGTTGTTCCAGGAAAAGTTACTTTTGCTGGATGGCAACATGCTTACGGTCGCTTAATTATTTTGAAACATGCTGATGGCACAACATCTTGGTATGCACACATGTCAAAAAGAATTGCTAAAAAAGGTCAAGTGCTAGAAGTTGGAGACAAGATTGGTTTAGTTGGCGCTTCAGGTCACACCACAGGATCACATCTTCACTTTGAAACACACAATTCTAAAGACGAGAAAATAAACCCTGTCACATGGCTACAAAGAAGAGCGTGGAAAGTAGATCCTGCACCAGCAGCAACCGATCCTGCTACACCAGCAGCAGAACCAGTTGCAGTTGAAAAATAATTAAAATTTATCCCTGATTTTGCTTATTAGCTTTCTTTTCTTGTTTAGCTGCTCTTTTTTCTTTCAATGATTTGGCAGCAGGCTTCTTCTTATTTACCTGGCCTTTGGATTTTTCACCCATTTAACACTCCTTCATCAGTAATGCTTTCATATATATCTTGGCATGAAAATGAAAGATTTCCCACAAATTCAACATGCAAACATTAAAAGTCGGATGTGGCATAGTGTTAAGGGTGGGACTAAAAATTCGATTGCTCAAACAAGTTTTCATCATTTTCTTGGTCGTTGCCTTCACCCACACCACCACGGCCACCGGTGTTTCTTTCCCCCGTGATGCCGAAATTGATAACGCTCGAGCAGAAGTTGCTGCCACCAAAAAAGAACTAGCTGCAGCTCAAGAAGTATTGAAAAAAACTACAGACGAACTAAACGCAGCAGTTGCTGAAGATAAGAAAATCAGGGCCGAATTAGAAGAAGCCCAAAGACAACGTGATCAAATCATTTCTGAAATAAATGCACTTACAGCTGAGATCAGCAGGGTCCAAGCCCAAATTGATGATTTAGTTCGAGCCACCTTTATTGATGGCACTCAACAAGAACTTTACTTAGTGGAAGCAATATTGTCCTCCGCGGATTCAAATGAGGCCTTAGCAACTTTTGCTTCATTGCAAGCACTTTTAACTAATAGCAGCAAAATAATTAAAGAATTAAACGACGATAAAGCTGCTCTTGTAATTAAGGAAAAAGAATTAGAGGTCCGAGAAAAAGATATTTCGGAGAAAAAAGCTAGATCTGCTGAGATTGTTGTTGAGTTAACTAATGTTCGAGCAAAAGCTGCTGAAGAAGCAGAAAAAATAAAGAAAATCGTGGCAGCCCAAGAAGCAATCCTTAAAAAACTTGTTTTAGCTGGTTTAGCTAGAAATAGAGCAAATCCTTCTGCCAGAGTTGGTCCAGGAGATCGAATTCTTGGTTCAGATATATCTCGTTGGCAACATTCTGGAAATCAACCAATTAATTTCATAAAAATGTATGACGCTGGTGTGAGATTTATTTTTGTTAAAGGAACAGATTCTCATCCCTTAGGTGCTGCTCCTGCAAAATATTGGTCATCTATTGATTTTCCCGCGGCAAGAGAAGCAGGATTATTAACTGGTATTTATCATGCAGCACTAATTCCTCGGGGGATAAGTGCTGATGCAGCATTTAGTGTCGGACAGCAACAAGCAGATTTACCAATTGATCATTTGATTTCTTTAGGAGGATTAGTTCCCGGAGTTCTACCAATTGTGTTAGATGTCGAATCTTTCTCTAGACCATCTGGGACAAGTGCTGCAGTTGTTACTAATTTTTCTTTAGGATTTACTGCCAGAGTTAAAGAACGAACCGGAAAGACTCCAATTATTTATTCAAACCTTAATTTTATAAGGTCCTATTTAACAAATTCTTCTTTAGCAAATAATTATTTGTGGGTAGCAAATTATTCGCAAACCTCAAATCCGGCCTCAACTCCTTCTGGTGGATGTTCTAGAACTGTGTGGAGTTCTTCAGCATGTGATTTGAATTGGACTTTCTGGCAATACACCGACCGAGGAGACGGTCCCCGATATGGAATTCCACGAGGCGGGCTGGACTTAAACGTGTTTGCGTTTAGTTCCAATGAGTTGTTATCAATGGCTGGATACTGATACTTCTTTAATCTATTCCATATAGTGAAACTTGTTTAAGTACTTTATCCCTTAAAAATTAAATACTTGAGTGCTAGGGTTTAGCAGACACTTTTCACATTTAGGATCTCATTATGCAATTGGCAACCAGAAGAGCAAATTTAGGCACCGAAACCGCTTTTGCAGTTTCTTTAGCTGCTGCTGAATGGAATGCTAAAGGAAATAAAATTTATCCGTTTCATCTTGGTGATTTAAATATTCCTACAGCTAAAAATATTGTGGAAGCAATGAACAAAGCAATCACTGATGGTAAAACTGGATATTGTCCAGCCGCAGGAATTCTTCAACTACGAGAAGCACTTGCAGAAGATGTTGGAAGCAGAAGAAACCTTAAATTTGATGTAGCAAATGTGGTAGTACAGCCTGGTGGAAAACCTGTTATTACAAAATTTATTCAGACCATTATGAACCCAGGTGATGAAGTTCTTTACCCAAATCCTGGATATCCAATATATGAAAGTCAAATTGATTACTTCGGTGGTATTGCCAAGCCTTATCGATACATTCCATCTGAAACAGGATTTAATATTGATTTAGAACAAATAAAATCACTTATCACTCCAAAAACAAAAGCCATAGTTTATAACGATTTGCAAAACCCAAATGGTGCTGAGTCAACTGATCAAGAACGAGAAGCTCTAGCTGAAATTATTATCAAAAATAATCTTTGGGTGCTGTCTGATGAGGCATACTTTGAAATGCGCTTTGGTGGTACATCGAAATCAATAGCGCAATTACCTGGCATGATTGATCGAACTATTATTTTATACACATTTTCTAAAAAATTTGCTATGACTGGTTGGAGACTAGGTGCTGCAATCGCACCACTTGAGCTTGCTAACAATATTTCTAAGTTGAACACAAATGATGAATCTTGTACAACCCATTTTGTGCAATACGGTGGAGTAGAGGCAATAACTGGTGATCAGTCTCATGTTCCCGTTATGTTAAACACTTTGAAAGAAAGACGAGATGTTGCTGTTGAATTGTTAAATAAAATGCCTGGAGTAAGTGTTCATTCTCCTAATGCAGGCTTTTATCTGTTTCCAGATGTCACTGAAGCCATGCAACGAAAAGGTTTCACTGAATTAGCAGATTTTGCGCAAGATGCTTTACATAAAACAGGAGTTTCATTTTGCACTAGATTGCATTTTGGTCGACCACAAAATGATGAAAAAAGAAAATATATCCGGCTTGCTTTTTCCGGTATTAACAAAGATCAAATCGAAGAAGGACTTGGTCTGATGGGTAAGTGGATCGCATAGCGTGGCAAAAATAGTTGTCACCGGGAAAATCCCTCAAGTTGCACTTGATTCCCTAAAATCAGTTCATGAAGTTCTGGCTTGGGATAAAGAAACACCAATGCCCAGAGAAGAGCTTTTAAAAAGAGTGATAGGTGCTGAAGTAATCGTTTCATTGTTAACTGAAAAAATTGATGAAGAAGTTTTAAATAAATCTGGTTCTCAATTAAAAGCGGTTTGTAATGTTGCCGTGGGATATAACAATATTGATGTGAATGCTTGTAAAGAAAAAAATATTATGGTCACAAATACACCAGGTGTTTTAACTGATGCAACTGCAGATATCGCCATGGCACTTATATTGATGACTACCCGAAGACTTGCTGAAGGTGAGCGTGTTATAAGAAACCAAGAACCATGGGCTTGGGGAATGTTTTACATGTTAGGAACTGGAATTCAAAACAGGACTTTAGGAATTATTGGGATGGGACAAATTGGTATAGCTACTGCCCAAAGAGCACAAAGCTTTGGAATGAACATTATCTACACCAGAAGAAACAGAATGGATGAAAAACTAGAACAGTCCTTAGGTGCAAAGTTTGTTACTTTAGATGAGCTACTTTCTTTAAGTGATGTGGTTTCAATACATTGTCCATATTCAAAAGAAACCCATCATTTAATAGCAGAAGCACAGTTAAAGAAGATGAAAAAGTCTGCTTATTTAGTTAACACTGCACGTGGCCCAATTGTGGATGAAGAAGCACTTGCTAATGCTTTGATCAATAAAGAAATTGCCGGGGCAGGACTTGATGTGTATGAGAATGAACCAACGGTCAATTCAAAACTTTTATCCCTTGATAACGCAGTTCTTATTCCTCATTTAGGTTCAGCCACAGTTGAAACTAGAACCGCTATGGCAACTACTGCAGCAAGCAATGCGTTAGAAATATTGAAGGGAAATAAAGCACTCAATCCAGTTTGGAGCTAGGGCTATCCCACTAATTCGTAAGTGTTTTTGTTTCACGATCATGTTTGCAAGCAAGTCCCTTGTGGTTGGCATAACACTCATCACACAACAACACTAATTGATGACAATTATCGTTGAGACAGTTTCTAAAAGACTTTGATTTGTTACTACATCTAGCACAAGTTCCTATCAATTTAGTGTGATCACTAAATTCAAGGGTTAAGCGATCATCAAAAGTAAATAGGGAACCTTCCCATAAACCATCATCACCATAGGTGTTGGCATAACGAAGGATGCCGCCTTTTATTTGGTAAACCTCTTTAAAGCCTCGATTCTTCATTAATACTGTCAAGATTTCACAACGTATTCCACCTGTGCAGTAGGTAACCACAGCCTTATCTTTCAAATGATCGTATTTTCCACTTTCTATTTCTTTCACAAAATCTCTCGTAGTATTTGTCTTGGGAACCACAGCGTTTTTAAATTTGCCCACTTTGGCTTCAAAAGTATTTCGAGCATCAAAGAAAACCACTTCTTGACCACGTTGTTCTACTAATTTATAAACTTCTTCAGCTTTAAGATGGATTCCTCCACCAACAATTCCTCTCGAACTTACTTTTATCTCATCAAGATTTCCGAAAGAAACTAATTCGTCTTTGACTTTGATCTTTAATTTAGGGAAATCATTTCCGGTGCCTTTCGACCATTTAAAATCAATTTTTTCGAAACTTGAATATTCCCGTGTGGCCTTAATGTATTTCATTAAATCTTGCATTTTTCCACCCAAGGTGCCATTTATTCCTTGGGTGGAAATAAGTATTCTGCCTTTTAAATTGAAGTTTTTACATAGAGTTTTTTGCCACAACAATATGGCTTGAGGGTCAGAAATAGGGGTGAAGCCATAGTAAAGAATGACTTTGTCTAAATCCATATAGACATATTAATTCTTTTGGTTTTTAGCCAAAAAAGTACTCTGGGGCTTAATTTCTAAGAAGTGTGTGTTTACTTCTTAAATTTGGCAGCTTCTTCTGATCCTTTGGTGGCATTTCCTTTGGAATAACTATGTGCACCCACACCAGCTAAGGCACCATCTTTTACAACCAGGTATTCGTTACGAATTGGACGATTTTCGAAATAGCATTCCAACACTTCCCGAACACCAGCTGCATATCTGGCTTGAGCAGACAAACTTGTTCCCGATATGTGTGGAGTCATGCCATGATTTGGCATTGTTCGCCATGGATGATCTTGAGGAGCAGGTTGTGGGAACCAAACATCTCCGGCATAACCAGCTAAGTGACCACTCTTTAATGCTCTAGCAATTGCATCTCGATCACAAATCTTTCCTCGAGCAGTGTTAACAATGTAGCTTCCTTTTTTCATCTTAGAAATCATTTCATCATTAAATAGATGTTCTGTTTCTGGATGAAGTGGACAGTTAATTGTCACGATGTCAACAACTTTGACCATACTTTCCACACTGTCGTGCCAGGTAAGGTTGAGTTCTTTTTCAACACTTTCAGGTAAACGATGGCGATCAAAATAATGCAAGTGAACATCAAAAGGCTTAAGTAAGCGAAGTGCTCTTAAACCGATTCGTCCCGCTGCAACTGTTCCAACATGCATACCCTCAATGTCATAGCTGCGGCTTACACAATCGGCAATATTCCATCCACCATCAATTACTTGCTTGTAGCTTGGAATGTAGTTTCTTACCAAACTGAGCATTTGCATCACAATGTGTTCAGCCACACTATTGGAATTACAGTAGGTGATTTCAACAACACTTAAGCCTTTATCCATTGCAGCTTGTAAATCAACATGGTCAGAACCAATACCAGCAGTTAATGCCATTTTCAGTTTTGGAGCTTTTGCTATTCTTTCAGCCGTTAAATAAGCTGGCCAAAATGGTTGACTGATGACAATTTCAGCATCGTGAAGATGTTTTTCAAATTCACTATTAGGACCATCTTTGTCAGAGGTAACAACAAATTCATGACCTTGACCTTCTAGATATTTTCTTAAACCAAGTTCACCGGTCACACTTCCAAGAAGTTGTCCTGGTTTGAAATCAATTGCGTGAGGAGTGGGTAATGTTTGTCCATCTGGGTAACGAGAGATTGTGGGAATAGTGTCTCTGGCATAACTAGTTGGGTAGCCACCGTTTGCAGGATCGTCATAAAGAACACATAAAACTTTTGCCATATAGCCTCCTGAAATTTGGATAATACTGACTTTAAACACAAAGAGATGAGACGTCAACAAATTTATAAAAATTATGCTCGAACACTTACAAGGGTTTCACTATGTGAACCAAATAAATAAAGTGGTCGATAGAGGACTCGAACCTCCGACCTCATCCATGTCAAGGATGCGCTCTAACCAACTGAGCTAACCGACCGTAACTATTAAGTTTTATTGTCTCGAGGTGGAGACGGGATTTGAACCCGTGTACGCGGCTTTGCAGGCCGCTGCCTCGCCTCTCGGCCACTCCACCAATAAAGAAATTTAAAATAAAATATTTTAAATTTCCGAGCGGACGACGGGATTCGAACCCGCGACCCTAACCTTGGCAAGGTTATGCGCTACCAACTGCGCCACGTCCGCGAATAAATAGACAAAATTAGGAAATATGGATTTTGACTATTTGTACCTGTTCAAGATACCCGAGGGTTACACCGTTGGGTTCAGTCGAGTATCTAAACAGTGATAACGCAGGTAATGTCTCAACATATGGTGGACATTAAAAACCAGGCCCAAGAACTTGCCTATGCACAATTTGGCAGTAAGAGACTTGTTGGTTTGCAAGATGTGGCAATTGATTTAAATCGATTAAACGAACCAGGAATCTGGGCAATAATTGGCAGCTTTGAAGGTGCTTGGTTATTACTTAAGTTTGAAAAGGAAATAGAAATCACCGAAGAATTTAGTGGTGACTGGCAAGGTGTAGATCCTGATAGTTGGACATCTTCTATGTCAAAAACAGAATACGAAACAGCTGTGGAGGGGTTAAGACAACACATTGCGCAAGGAGATGTTTATCAGGCAAATATTTGTCGAGTCTTAACAACAAAAATAAGAAAAGAAGGATTTGATATTGAAGGTCTGGCAAATCTGCTCACAAGCCAAAATCCTGCCCCTTATTCGTGTGTCATAAGTGTGAAAAAAGAAGCTCATGAAAGATTGACTAAAGATGTGTCCTTGGTATCTGCCTCACCTGAGTTGTTTTTAGAAAGAAACAATCAAACCATAGTTTCAAGTCCTATAAAGGGCACAGGAAAAATTGCAACAGATTTAACTGATAAAGATAGGGCAGAAAATGTCATGATTGTGGATTTAGTGAGAAATGATTTATCAAGAGTTTGCACCACTGGAAGTGTGGAGGTGCCAAGTTTACTGGAGATTCAAAATCATCCAGGACTAGTTCATTTGGTATCAACCGTGCAAGGTGAACTAAAAGCAAACACCTCTTGGGTTGAGATTTTTGGTGCCACGTTTCCACCAGGGTCTGTTAGTGGGGCACCTAAGTTAAGTGCCTTGAAATTAATCAAGAAGTTTGAAAAAAGTGACAGAGGACCATATTGTGGTGCTATTGGCTGGATTAATACCAAAAACAACACCGCGAAAATAGCTGTAGGAATTCGAACCTTTTGGAAAGACCAGGAAAAACTTCTGTTTGGAACAGGTGCTGGTATCACCTGGGGGTCTGATCCTGTTTCCGAATGGCAGGAAACTGAACTCAAATGCGCTACATTATTTAATGTGGCAAGTAAAGCTCAGCCTAAATTCGAACCCAATGATGTTTAATAAACTTTATTCATTTAATCTATAAATATGAATGAACGTCACACTAGTCCCATCAAAATAATCCGTGCACGCATTCGGGCAAATAGAATCGCTGATGTGGCATGGCGAAGTGCCGTATTTTTTGCAGGTTTTTTTCTTATCGGAGTGGGTCTTGTTTTACTAGTTTTACCAGGACCTGGTTGGCTAACAATATTTATTGGACTATTTATATTGGCAACAGAATTTACATGGGCAAGTAGGTTTCTAGCCCCACTGAGACTGAAGTTAGAAAAAGCAAAATTGACGGGTAAGAAACCTGTATGGATTTATTTATTCTTTCTTGGCGTCATGGCAGTCGGTGTTTTGTCTAGCTGGTGGGTTTGGTCGAACTTTAAGGAGTAAAGCATTCATTGCAAACCAATGAATAATTGGACCCTAAGGGTAGTATCGATCCTGTGAAGAATGTAAAAGTTGATATTTACTTGTGCGGGGTAAAAGGCTTGGCTGCTGCTAAATTCATCACCTCTTTTTTCAAAGAATCTGTTGGATCTGTGATAATTGCCCCTGATACGGGAACAGTTGATGACCCAATTGAAAAAATTACAAAATTATTTGAAAGTTTTGGTATCAGAACATCCACCAAAGACCCGGCTCAAATATCAGAATTAGCCCTTGCTGTTGGTTGGAAAAAAATGATTGATGCCAATTATCAACAAGTAATTGTGCTTCATGATTCACTTTTACCAAAATATCGGGGCTGGAATCCCTTGCTCACAGCTTTGATAAATGGTGATTCAAAAATTGGCTCAACTGCTTTAATAGCCTCCACTGAAATGGATTCTGGACCAATAATTGCTCAGGAATCAAAAGCAATCAAATATCCGATGAGACTTGAAGATGCCATAAATATTATTTGTGTGTTGAACGAAAAATTATTGAAGAAAACTTTTGCCCAGATTGTAAAAAAAGGCAAAGTGATTGGAAAAGCACAAAATCATAAGTCTGCCACCTATAGTTTGTGGCGAGATGAAAAAGATTTTGACATTGATTGGTCAAAGCCATCTGAAGTAGTGCTAAGACATATTCATGCCTCAAGTTATCCCTACGTGGGAGCGTGCAGTGTTTTAAATGGGGAAGAAGTCCGAGTCTTTGATGGAAAAGTTAGTAAAGAAAATCCCCGCATTATCAACAGAACTCCGGGTAAAATTTGGAAAATAACTAATGGAGTGCCAACTGTTATTTGTGGTTCAGGACTAATTGAGCTTACAAAAGTTAGTGGTAATGGTGGTAGATCAGTTCTTCCAGTCACAAAACTACGACAAAGATTTGAATAGGATTCAACTATTGTGAGTGATTTTAAAGTAAAAATTGAGGGCAAAGAACAAAATGCCACCAGTAGTACTAATGCTATTGATTATTACAAAGACACTAAAGAAGTTGTGGCGGCCAAGATTAATGGTGAATTAAGAGATTTAGCCACACCACTTAAAGCAGGTGATGAAGTTGTTGGAGTATTAGCAAATTCAGAAGAAGGTCTAGCAGTAATTCGCCATAGCACTGCTCACATTTTGGCTCAAGCTGTGCAAAAAATTAGTCCCCAAACCAAATTAGGAATAGGACCACCTATCAAAGATGGTTTCTATTACGACTTTGATGTGAAACAAAATTTCACCCCTGAGGACTTACAAAAAATTGAAACAACCATGAAAAACATTATTAAAGGGGGGCAACGATTTTCCCGACGAGTAAGTGATGAAAAGTCTTTAAGACAGGAATTAGCACATGAGCCATACAAGATTGAATTAATTGGAATCAAAGGAAACCCACTTGATGAAGTAATGGAAGTGGGGGGCAATGAATTAACTATCTATGACAATATCGATTTTAGAAGTGGTGCAACTGTTTGGTCAGACCTATGTCGAGGACCTCATGTGCCATCAACAAAATATATAAACGCATTCAAGTTAATGAGAACTGCTGGTGTTTATTGGCGAAGTGATGAAAAAAATCCTCAATTACAAAGAATTTATGGCACCGCTTGGGCTTCAAAAGAAGATTTAAGTAAGTACTTAATGGTGCTAGAAGAAGCTGAGAAAAGAGATCACCGAAAACTTGGTGTGGAATTAGACCTATTTTCATTTCCAGATGAGATCGGTTCTGGTTTAGCTGTATTTCATCCCAAGGGTGGGGTAATTAGAAAAGTAATGGAAGATTACTCCCGTAAACGTCATGAAGAATCTGGTTACGAATTTGTTTATTCTCCACACATAACTAAATCAGCTTTATTTGAAACATCAGGCCATCTTGAGTGGTACAAGGAAGGTATGTTTCCACCAATGCAACTTGACGCTGAACTAAACCCGGATGGATCAGTTAGAAAACCGGCACAAAATTATTACTTAAAACCCATGAATTGCCCATTTCATAACCTGATATACAAATCAACTCCTAAGTCCTATCGAGATTTACCTTTAAGATTTTTTGAATTCGGAAGTGTTTACCGTTACGAAAAGTCAGGGGTAATTCATGGTTTGACCCGAGTTCGGGGCATGACCCAAGATGATGCACACATTTACACCACGTTAGAAAACTTGGGAGAAGAATTAGATAATTTACTGAAATTTGTGTTGAACTTGCTCAAAGACTATGGGTTAACAGATTTCTATCTTGAATTATCCACCAAGAATTCCGATAAATCTGTGGGCACAGATGCCGAATGGAATCAGGCCACCGAGATTTTAAAACAAGCTGCTGCTGCACAAAATATTCCATTGATAATGGATGAAGGTGGAGCTGCTTTTTATGGCCCAAAAATTTCAGTGCAAGTAAAAGATGCGTTAGGTAGAACTTGGCAAATGAGCACCATTCAACTTGATTTTCAACTACCACAAAAGTTTGAACTAGAATATAAAGATAAAGATGGTTCCGTTAAAAGACCAGTGATGATTCATCGTGCCCTATTTGGTTCAATTGAAAGATTCTTTGGTGTGTTACTGGAGCATTATGCTGGTGCATTTCCACCTTGGCTTTCACCCGTGCAAGTAGTTTGTATTCCTATCACCGATGATCATATTTCTTATCTAAAAGAAATAGCCGATAAATTAAAGCTAAAAGGTGTTCGAGTTGAAATTGATTCCAGTGATGAGCGTATGCAAAAGAAGATTAGAAATGCCCAAACCCAAAAAGTGCCTTTCATGTTAATTGCCGGGGATCAAGATGTTGGGGCACAAGCTGTTTCGTTTAGATTTAGAGATGCAACACAAGAAAATGGTGTTTCTGTTACTGATGCCATAAAACGAATTGTTGATGCTATCGATAAAAGAATTCAGGTTTAGATGACAACTCCAGAAACTGGTTTACCTGATGCCTGGATCAGGCTTTGGACACCTCACCGTGGACAGTATTTACATGATGTAAGAAGTGATGGCACAGTTGAACAAGAGTGTCCTTTTTGTTCAGCACCAAAGGTTTCAGAAGAGGATTCTTTAGTTGTTTTTAAAGGTAAATTAAATTATGTGGTACTAAATCTTTATCCCTATAACGCAGGCCATCTCCTAGTTGCACCCTTTAGACATTTTGCAGACTTTACTTCTATCACCGATGAAGAATCAAATGAAATGCAAGAAATTACTCGTAAAGCAATGTTGGTTTTAAGAAAAGCAAGTGGTGCACAAGGATTCAATATTGGCATGAATCAAGGTTCTGTTGCAGGAACAAGTGTGGCTGATCATTTGCATCAACATATTGTTCCGCGCTGGGGTGGGGACACCAATTTTATGCCCATTATTGGCAGAGCTAAATCAATCCCACAATTGCTAAAAGACACACAAATTTTATTAGCAAAAGCTTGGATTGAATAATGCTTGGAAATGCAAAAGCAAGAAGTGTTGGAACAACGATTGCTACCCCATTTGCCAAAATTTTTCTTAAAATTGGCCTAACTCCAGATCTAATAACACTTATTGGCACCATTGGTGTTTCAGTGGTTTCATTGGTTTATTTTTCGAAAGGCCAATTTTTGACAGGATCTTTGCTCTTTGCGCTATTTGTGGGATTAGACGCAGTTGATGGCACACTTGCCAGGCTGTTAAATCGAAACTCTAAATGGGGTGCATTCTTTGATTCAGTTTTAGATCGGATTGCTGATGGGGTTGTTTTAGGAAGCCTGGCTTTTTATTTTGCTCAAAATGACTTACGGGTGTTATTTGTGTTGAGTTTAATTTCACTGGTGGCATGTGAAATTGTTTCCTACACAAAAGCTCGTGCTGAAAGTTTAGGTTTCAAATGTGACACCGGTATTGCAGAAAGGCCCGAAAGAATAATAATTATTATTGCGGGAACACTTCTGGCAGGAGTGGGTTTTAATCAAGGATTAGAAATATCGATTTGGATACTAACTATTGTGAGTGTTATAACAGTTCTTCAAAGAATGAATTTTGTCTTTAAACAAAACAAAAATCTTTAAATGATCACACCAGCAGATATTGGGTATCAAGTAGGTTGGGCCATTGTCAAAAGACTTCCCAAAAGACTTTCTCGTAAACTTTTTATAAAAATCGCTGATTTTGCGTACCAAAAAGACATCAAAGGAGTCCAACAGCTAAGAGCAAACTTAAGTTTTATGTTAGGAATAGATATTGAGTCAATTGAGCTGGAAAAACTTGTTAAAGAAGGAATGAGAAGTTACTTACGATACTGGGAAGATGCTTTTCGAATGCCTACTTGGAAGAAAGAAAATCTCTCCCAATATGTTGAGTGTTTAGGTATAGATAACTTAGAAAGAGCCCTTGCTACCCAGAAACCATTAATTACAGCAACTGCACACATGGGAAACTGGGATGCTGCTGGTTACTGGTACACCACAAATTACGGTCCGATCACCACAGTGGTGGAAAGATTAAAACCTGAGTCTGTGTACAAAAAATTTGTGAAATTTAGAAATGACCTTGGAATTGAAGTTATTCCAACCAGTGGTGAAACAGATATTTTCATGAAACTCTTAAGAAGAGCAAACGAAGGACAAATGGTTGCCCTAGTGGCTGATAGAGATATTACAAAAAATGGTATTGAAGTTAGATACGGATCAGCCATGGCTTCTTTTCCAGTAGGACCAGTAGCACTAGCACTTGCCTTAGATGGACAGGTTTTACCGTTGTCTTCCTATTACAGAGGTGACAAACTGATAATGGAATTTCATCCACCTGTAACAAGGAGTATGGGATCAACTAAAGAGATACAAGTCAAAGAAATGACTCAAGAAATTGCCACAGTATTTGAAAGAGAAGTTAAAAAGTATCCGCAAGATTGGCACATGCTCCAAAGGGTTTGGAAACATGTTTTACCATCAAAAAGAGTTAATCAGGGATTAGTGAAATAGTTTTGAGAATTGGAATCGTTTGTCCCTATGACTGGTCTGTTCCAGGTGGAGTGAAACAACATATTCAAGATCTTTCAGAATCTTTACTAGAGCTTGGACATTATGTAAATGTTTTAACCCCAACTAGTGATGAATCTGCTTTACCGAGTTATGCCACAAATGCCGGAAGCACAATTGCACTTCCTTATAACGGATCTATTGCCAGAATTAAATTTGATCCTGCTGCTTTTACTAGAACCAGAAATTGGTTAAGACAAGGCCAGTTTGACATTTTACATTTACACGAACCAAATAGTCCTAGTCCTTCAATTATTGCCGCCTGGTCTGCACGTGGCCCCATAGTTGGAACACACCACAGTTCCAATGAGTCCATGTATGCGGTTAGAAATATGCAGTTTCTACTTCAACCAATGATGGAAAAAGTTATTGCACGAATTGCAGTTAGTGAAGAAGCCAAAAAAACCATGATTGATTACTATGGGGGAGATGCAATTGTAATCCCAAATGGAGTGAGAGTTAAAAACTTTAAGGACGCAAAACCTTTACCAGATTTTGATAAACAAAAAACAGTCTTATTTGTAGGTCGACTAGATGAACCTAGAAAAGGAGTACAAGTTTTACTCAATGCCATGCCTAAGGTTTTTGATCAGTTTCCAGATTTAAAACTCTTACTAGTAGGACCAGGTGATGTAAAAGATATTTTAAAACAAATAAATATTAAATATCATTCACAGATTGAATTTAAGGGTTTTGTGTCAAGTGATGTAAAATCATCATGTTTTGCATCAGCAACCATTTATGTTGCCCCAAATTTGGGTGGTGAATCATTTGGCATAGTGCTACTAGAAGCAATGGCTACTGGAACACCTGTTCTTGCTTCTGATTTACCCGCCTTCAAAAGAGTGCTAGATGATGGAAATTATGGTCAACTATTTAACACAAATGATTCAGAACAACTAGCTAGTTCGCTAATTGAATTATTAAAAGACAAAAACAGACGAGAATTATTGACCCAGGCAGGAATTGACAGAGCTAATCAATTTGATTGGACATTAATAGTCAGACAGATTCTTGATGTTTATGAATCGGTTAAAAGTGTGGAGGGACGAAATGTTAGAGAAGATTTCAGAGGCCAACTATATGGTCGACTTACTAAAACCGGCCGGCTTGACCGAAGAAGGGTAAAAGACTCGTTTCTGACAGAATAGAAACGTGCAAATTAGTAGTTGGATAGTTCTAGTTATTGGATTAATTCTTTTCGCAATTTATCTATCAAATGTTGCGGGAAGATTAGATCGACTGCATTTAAAAGTTGAAAATGCCAGAAATGCTCTAGGTCGACAACTTGCCCTTCGCTCAGCCATTTGTTCTGATATCGCTGGGATTGAAAAACTAGATTCAAACTTAAGAAATCGATTATCAAATGCTATTCATGCATCAATAAGTGAAGAATCATTAGAAGTACATACAGTAAATGAATGGCTTATTGAAAGTGAAGTAACGAAAACTCTATGCGAACTATTCGATAAGACTTTTGACATAAGTAAATATCCAGAGCATAAGAATTTAATCCAAGAAACAGCTGGGGCTACAAGACGTGTGCAATATGCTTTGACTTTTCATAACGATGCTGCAAAAAATGCCATCAAGGTAAGGCGTCGATGGATAGTACGAACATTCAGGCTTTTTGGTCGAGCCAGTATGCCCATGGTGATTGATTTTGATGACCAAATTCCTCAGGGTTTGGAGTATTGCTAAGTATTTGCAATAAGCCCAATACTTAAGTTGAGGCTTTTCTGACTTGGGCTAGAATTAGGTAACCCAGAAATTTTTTAACAAAAGGAAATCGTGTCAAACCAAAACAACAGCACTGGTACACCAAGAGTTAAACAAGGCATGGCAGAAATGCTCAAAGGTGGCGTCATAATGGACGTCATCGATGCAAAGCAAGCAAGAATTGCTGAAGACGCTGGTGCAGTTGCAGTTATGGCATTAGAAAGAGTTCCTGCAGATATTCGCAAGGATGGCGGAGTTGCTCGAATGAGTGATCCGGACATGATTGATGAAATTATTAATACAGTTTCTATTCCGGTAATGGCTAAAGCAAGAATTGGCCACATTGTCGAAGCACAAGTTTTACAAAGTTTAGGTGTTGACTATATAGATGAATCAGAAGTTTTAACACCAGCTGATGAAGCAAACCATATTGATAAAAGACAATTCACTGTGCCATTTGTGTGCGGTGCCACAAACTTAGGTGAAGCATTAAGACGAATTAATGAAGGTGCGGCAATGATTCGTTCCAAAGGTGAAGCCGGAACAGGAAACGTTGTTGAAGCGGTAAGACACATGCGAACAATTCGTGGCGATATTGCAAGATTGCAAGGCATGGACAAAGAAGAGTTATATACAGCTGCAAAGAATTTACAAGCACCATATGAATTAGTGGCCCAAGTTGCACAACTTGGCAAACTTCCAGTTGTCTTATTTACAGCCGGTGGAATTGCCACACCTGCAGATGCTGCATTAATGATGCAATTAGGAGCAGATGGAGTATTTGTTGGTTCAGGTATTTTTAAATCAGGAGATCCTGCCCAAAGAGCAAAAGCAATCGTTGAAGCCACAACTAATTTTGATGACCCATCAGTTATTGCCAGAGTTTCAAGATCTTTAGGTGAAGCAATGGTGGGAATAAATATTGATACATTGCCAGATTCTGAAAGGTTTGCCGGACGCGGCTGGTGAGCTAGGTCGTGTTAAGGGTTGGCGTTTTAGCAATTCAAGGAGATGTCCGAGAACACATTAACTCTTTGAACTCATTAAATGTTGCAGTACAAAAAGTTAGAAGTCCTGAAGAACTCAAAACTGTAAATGCATTAATAATTCCAGGTGGTGAATCAACCACAATTAGTATGTTGGCCCAAAGATTTGGATTACTTGAACCATTAAGAGCTTTTGTTAAAGAAGGCTTTGCTGTTTATGGTTCATGTGCAGGAATGATTATGTTAGCTGATGAAATTCTTGACGGTAAAGCTGATCAAGAAACAATTGGTGGTTTAGATATCACGGTACGAAGAAATGCTTTTGGAAGACAAGTTGATTCTTTTGAAACAGATATTCAAATAAAAGATTTTCAAGAACCACTTCGAGCCGTATTTATTAGAGCCCCATGGGTTGAAAGAGTGGGGAATAATGTTGAAGTTCTTGCGAGCTTCAAAACAGAAAAACTGGAAGAGCACCCAGTCATGGTTAGACAAGGCTCTCTTTTAGCTACCGCTTTTCACCCTGAACTTACCAAGGACAACCGAGTGCACGAGTATTTTGTGCAGATGGCAAAATCAGTCTCAATTGTTAATTAATTTAAGGATTAAAAATGTCAGGGCATAGTAAATGGGCAACCACAAAGCATAAAAAAGCTGTGATTGATTCTCGTCGTGCCAAACTATTTGCCAAATTAGTTAAAAAAATTGAAGTGGCAGCTCGCTTAGGTGGACCTGATGTAGAAGGAAACCCTGCACTTTTTGATGCAATTCAAAAAGCAAAAAAGAGCTCAGTTCCAAATGACAACATCGAAAGAGCGTTAAAGCGCGGCAGTGGCACAGAAGAAGGCGCTGCTGATTACCAAACAATTATGTATGAAGGCTATGGCCCAAATGGGGTAGCAGTTTTAATTGAATGTCTGACTGATAACAGAAATAGAGCAGCAGGAGATGTGCGTTTAGTAATGACTCGAAACGAAGGAAACATGGCCGATCCTGGTTCTGTTTCTTATATGTTTTCTAGAAAAGGTGTTGTGTTAGTTTCAAAAACAGGATCATTTACTGAAGATGATGTTTTATCAGCCGTGTTAGATGCAGGAGCTGAAGAAGTAAATGATTTAGGGGATTCTTTTGAGGTCATTAGCGAACCCAATGATTTAGTTCAAGTAAGAACAGCTCTACAAAACGCCAAAATTGACTATGACTCTGCCGACACATCATTTGTTCCATCTGTGAGTGTGGAACTTGATGCTGAGGCTGCGAAAAAGATTTTTAACTTAATTGAGTCTTTAGAAGACTTAGATGACGTTCAAACTGTGTGGGCAAACTTTGATGTTTCAGACGAAGTTATGGCACAAGTTGGGTAATATTAATTAAATAATATTTGAAGGGTCAAATACTAAAAATGCGTGTTTTAGGTGTTGATCCAGGTCTAACCCGGTGCGGGATAGCTGTTGTTGATGAAGCAGCAGGAAGAAAAGTTATTTTAAAAACAGTGATGGTTTTTAGAACTCCTGCCACAGATCCTTTAGCGGAGCGTTTATTACAACTAGATACTGCTTTGAGCAAGATCATTAAAGAGTTCAAACCTGATGTGGTAGCAGTTGAGCAAGTCTTTAGTCAACATAATTTGAAATCAGTTATGGGCACAGCCCAAGCAGCAGGTTTAGCAATGGTTAATGCTGCTAAACAAGGTTGCCAAGTTTTTACCTATACTCCAACACAAGTTAAAGCATCGGTGACAGGATCTGGAAAAGCAGATAAGCGTCAAATTGGCCGAATGATTGCAAAAATATGTGGACTCTCCTCAGCGCCTGAACCAGCAGATGCCTCTGATGCTGTTGCATTAGCAATATGCCATTTATGGCGTGGTGGAACTGATGAAAAAATTAGAAAGAGAGCTGTTTCGTGATTGCCTTTGTTAAAGGAACATTGACTGAAATTTCAGCACTAGGTGCGGTAGTTGATGTTGGTGGAGTAGGTATGAATTTATTAACTTCTGCTAATGCTTTAAAAGGTAAAAAAGTTGGAGACCAAGTACAGGTTCCTACTGTGATGGTAGTTAGAGAAGATCATATGTCTCTTTATGGATTTGCTGATGTGGATGAAAAAGAAATGTTTTTACTGTTGCAAACAGTTTCTGGTATTGGTCCAAGAATGGCCTTAAATGCAATATCTGTGATGGGTGAACAAAAATTAAGTAAGGCTATTGCTAATTCAGATATAGGTTCGTTAACTTCAGTCCCAGGAATTGGTAAAAAAGGTGCTCAAAGATTAATTTTGGAATTAAGTGACAAAATCGCTTCACCTAAAAACGCAATACCAGGTTCATGGCGTGATTCATTAATTGCAGCCCTAGTAGGACTTGGGTGGAGTAGAAAAGATGCGGCAAGTGCAGCACAACAAGTTGAAACACCTGACAATGAAGCAGATCTTTCTGACTCACTTCGAGCAGCGTTAAAAATACTAAGTAGTAATAGATGAATCTAGAAAATGACACATCTGATGATGTTGGTTTGGAAATAATTCGACTAGAAGTAAGTGAAGAAGATAGACAAGTTGAGGGAGCACTTCGACCTAAAACGTTATCTGAATTTGTAGGGCAACATCGGGTGAGAGAACAATTAGATCTGATTTTAAGAGCAGCTGTGCAAAGAGGAAATTCTGCTGATCATGTTCTGCTTTCAGGTCCACCTGGTTTAGGTAAAACAACTTTGGCAACAATTGTGGCTTCAGAATTAGGTGCACCAATAAGAGTTACTTCTGGTCCAGCAATTCAGCACGCAGGAGATTTAGCGGCAGTTTTAAGTTCATTAACACCAGGAGAAATTTTATTCATAGATGAAATACACCGCCTAGCAAGACCAGCAGAAGAAATGCTTTATTTGGCAATGGAAGATTATCGAGTTGACGTTGTTGTTGGTAAGGGTGTGGGGGCAAATGCAATTGGTTTGGATTTACCTTCTTTTACACTAATTGGGGCAACTACCAGAGCAGGACTATTACCCAGTCCTTTGCGTGATCGCTTTGGTTTCACTGCACACCTAGATTTTTATGAGGCATCAGAGTTAGAACAAATTGTGCATAGATCTTCAGGTCTGTTAAATGTGGAGATAACTGAAGAAGCGGCTGTGGAAATTAGTAAAAGGTCTAGAGGAACTCCAAGAATTGCAAATAGATTATTAAGAAGAGTCAGAGATTATGCTCAAGTGCACGCAAAAGGACAAATAGATATAACAATTGCACAAAAAGCTTTAACATTATTTGAAATAGATGAAAAGGGACTTGATCGAATTGATCGAGCAATTCTTGATGCCTTAATCAATAAATTTGGTGGTGGACCAGTTGGTTTATCGACATTGGCGGTAGCAGTTGGAGAAGAGCCCGAAACTGTGGAAGATATGTGTGAACCCTATTTGGTTCGTGTTGGATATTTAGCTAGATCTGCTCGAGGAAGAATTGCCACACCTTTGGCCTACAAATTGTTGGGAAAATCGGTTCCAGCCCAACAAGTCTTGGATATTACCGAATAACTAAGACCTCTCAGTTTCATTTATTAAGGCATGGGGAATACTTAATAAGCACTGTATAAATAGTGACGAAATTACCTAAAACTTTTCTAGGAGTAATGAAAGTGTCTGCAGCAAATCGCGCAAGACCAGGCAGATTGCTTTCCTTATTATTGATTCTCACCATTGCAACTTTGTCCTGGACTTTCTGGCCAGGCACTACGCAAGAAGCAAGATTAGGTTTGGATTTAAGAGGTGGAACTCAAGTTATTTTAACACCTGAACTAGCACCAGGTGCTGAGGGAACATTAACGGAAGATCAAATAAATCAAACTGTGGAAATTATTCGACAAAGAGTTAATGGGTTTGGTGTTGCAGAAGCTGAAGTAACAGTGCAAGGAAGTGGTGCAAACGCAGCCATTGTGGTAACTGTCCCAGGGGTTAATCCTGAAGGAATAACAAATTTATTAAAACAAACTGCTCGTCTTGATTTTCGTGCAGTTTTAGCTGCAGGAACTGGAATCGATGTCACCACTCCCAGTGCATCTCCAGGTGCAAGTGCCAGCCCAACACCACTGCCGCAGCCAACAGAGCTGCCTATCCAAGCTGCAACTGCTGATGAACTCTTTGATCAGTACTTATCACTTAATTGTTTAAGTCCAGGGTTATTGCAAGGTGGAAGAGCAGATGATCCAACAAAATATATGCTGACATGTTCTAAAGAAGGATTTGAAAAATTTGTTTTAGCACCTGCTTTTATAACAGGTGACCAAGTTGCAGACTCTCAAGCAACACTTCCTCAGCAAGGTGCTGGTGGCTGGATGGTAACTCTTGATTTTGATTCAGCTGGTGCAACAAAACTTTCTGAAGCATCAAATTCTTTAAGTAGATTACCTTCACCACAAAATCGTTTTGGAATTGTGCTTGATGGATTAGTAGTATCTGCTCCATTTTTCTCAGAACCAATTTTGGGCGGTAAAGCACAAATAGAGGGCAGTTTCAAAGCAGAAGAAGCACAACAACTTTCTCAGGTTCTTCGCTATGGTGCTTTGCCTGTGACCTTAAATATCGCAGAATCTACTTCAATAAGCCCAACACTTGGTCAAGATCAATTATCAGCTGGACTTCTTGCTGGAGCAATTGGTTTGGGACTTGTTGTGCTTTATTTGATTATTTATTATCGTGCACTTGGTTTTGTTGCAGTATTTAGTCTTATAGTTGCAGCCGCATTTTTGTGGCTATACATAGTAGCGCTTGGTCGAACAATTGGTTTTACTTTGACATTGGCAGGAATTGCTGGAGCAATTGTGGCAATTGGAATTACGGCAGACTCTTTTGTTGTTTACTTTGAAAGAATTAGAGATGAAATAAGAGATGGAAAATCTCTCAGAGTTGCCACAGAATTAGCTTGGGTAAGAGCACGAAGAACACTTTTGGCAGCAGATTTTGTTTCCCTACTAGCAGCTTTTGTGCTCTATTCATTAAGTGTGGGCAGTGTAAGAGGTTTTGCTTTCACCTTAGGTTTAACAACTTTGATAGACGTTTTTGTGGCATTTTGGTTTACGCATCCTCTAGTTACATATTTCGGTAAATCTAAATGGGCTGAAACAGGTGGAATATTGACAGGGGTTTCCAGAAAACGACTTACCTCTGGAAGTGCGATATTAAGTGGGAGTGATAAAAAATGAAATTAAATGAAATTGGTAACCGTCTTTACACTGGTGAGACTTCAGTTGATTTTGCTGGTAAAAGAAAACTTTGGTATTTAATTTCTGTGGCAATAATTGCTGTTGCCGCTTTTGGACTCTTGGGAAGAGGCTTGACTTTAGGTATTGAATTTAAGGGGGGAGCTAAATTTAATGTTCCTAGCACAATGAGTGTTGAGGAAGCCAGAAAAATAGTAAAGAATGCAGGTGTTGAAACAGCAGTGATCATTGCTGTGGGAAATGAAAGATTAGAAATTCAAACCCCACCACTAGAACAGACAGAAATTGATTCCCTCATAGCAAAAGTGGCAAATGATTTCAATGTTGATCCAAAATTGATCACTACTCAATCAGTGGGACCTTCATGGGGTGCAGATATCACCCGCCAAGCCTTAATTGGTTTAGCTGTTTTTCTATTCTTGGTTATTTTATTTCTAACTATTTATTTTGAGGTAAGAATGGCAGTGGCAGCCATTGTGGCACTGCTCCATGATTTGTTAATCACTATTGGGGTTTATGCAATTTTAGGTTTTGAAGTAACCCCAGCAACGGTTATCGGAGTTTTAACAATTCTTGGTTACTCACTTTATGACACAGTTGTGGTTTTCGACAAAGTAAAGGAAAATACCAGATCAATTACTGCGCAATCTCGTTTGAACTATCGTGAAGGTGCAAATTTGGCCTTAAATCAAACTTTGATTAGATCAATTAATACCTCCATCGTTGCGCTGTTGCCCGTTGCAGCAATTTTGATTGTTGGTGTAGGAATTTTGCAAGCAGGAACTTTGAAAGATTTAGCACTTGCATTATTTGTGGGAATTGCAGCTGGAACTTACTCATCCATTTTTATAGCCACCCCATTGCTAGTGCAATTAAAAGAACGCCAACCTGAAATTCAAGCTTTAAGCAGAAGAGTCCATGCCAGGAGGTCAAATGCAGGCCTTGAGGGACCCGAAGCAATGAAAGTTTCAGGTAACACCGCAATTGCTACACAAGTCTTACCAGCAGGTCCCAGAACTCAACCAAAACGATTTAAGCGCTCAAAAAGAAAGAAATGATAACTAGATTCAACTCAAGTATTAGTTAATTGCTAAACTAAAGAGCCAACAGTTGAAGAAATTCCTGGGAGGCGTCCAAAATGACAGACGCTCCAGTCACGCGCAGTCGATTAGCGAAAATAACTGGTTGGAAATCTGAACAATCTGAACTAGAAACTCTTCTAAAAACATTAAAGAAATTTCATTCAAAAGATAACACTGAACTTGTATCAAAAGCTTACGAAGTTGCCAAGAGACAACATCTAGGACAAAAAAGACTTAGTGGTCTTGACTACATAACTCATCCAGTTGCAGTAGCAACAATTTTGGCCGAAATTGGTATGTCCAGTGAAACATTGGCTGCAGCACTTTTACATGACACGGTGGAAGACACGGGTTACTCGATTCAAAAATTAGAAGAAGATTTTGGTCCCGAAGTAGCAAGACTTGTTGACGGAGTCACAAAATTAGACAAAGTTAAATACGGTGAAGCAAGCACAGCTGAGACAGTTCGAAAAATGGTTGTCGCGATGGCAAAAGATATTCGAGTCTTATTAGTTAAGCTTGCAGATCGACTCCATAATATGAGAACTTTAGAATTTCTGCCCGCTGCAAAACAAGAACAAAAAGCTCGAGAGACTTTAGAAATATTTGCACCCCTAGCTCATCGATTAGGGATGAACGCAATTAAGTGGGAATTAGAAGACTTATCTTTTGCTGGTCTTTATCCCAAAATGTATGACGAAATTGTTCACTTAGTAAGTCAAAGAGCCCCACAACGCGATCGAGATATTGCTGAAGTTATCGAATTTGTGCAAAAAGATTTAAATGGTGCCAAAATCAAAGCAGAGTTAAGTGGTAGACCTAAGCATTATTACTCTGTCTATCAAAAAATGATTGTCAGAGGCAGAGATTTTAATGAAATTTATGATCTTGTTGGAATCAGAATCTTGGTTGAGGATGTCAGAGATTGTTATGCCACGTTAGGCACAATTCATGCGAGGTGGAATCCAGTTCCAGGAAGGTTCAAGGATTACATAGCGATGCCTAAATTCAATCTTTATAAGTCACTTCATACCACTGTGATTGGAAATAATGGACGAGCAATCGAGTTTCAAATTCGTACCCACGATATGCACAAGGAAGCTGAATACGGTGTAGCAAGTCATTGGAGATACAAAGAAAGACAAAGCAATGACTCCAAACCTGCAGATGAGATGGCTTGGCTTCGCCAATTAGTCGATTGGCAAAAAGAAACTGAAGATCCTGATGAATTTTTAGATTCATTGCGCTATGACCTTGGTCAACAAGATGAAATATTTGTCTTTACCCCCGCAGGTGATGTAGTAGCACTTCCAAATGGTTCTACTCCCGTTGACTTTGCCTACGCAGTTCACACAGAAGTTGGAAATCAATGTGTGGGAGCACGTGTAAATGGAAAATTAGTTTCACTCGATTCAAAATTATCAAGTGGTGACAATATTGAGATTTTCACAACTAAATCAGAAACTGCCGGCCCTTCGCAAGATTGGTTAAATTTTGCAGTTTCAACCAGAGCTAAAAGTAAGATTAAGGCTTGGTTCTTAAAAGAAAGACGCGAAGAATATCTTGAAAAAGGAAAAGATGAAATTGCAAAATTATTGCGTAAACAAAATCTTCCTCTACATCGACTAATGGCAAATCAAGCTCTAGTAGGTATTGCACATGAATTAAGAATTAAAGGAATTGATGAGCTTTATTCTATTGTGGGTGAAGGAAAAGTAAGTGCCCAAACTGTGGTTTCAAAACTGTTACAACTTCACGGGGGAGAAGAAGGTGCAACAGAAGATCTTGCAGAAGCAACTGCTCCAACGCGGGTTAGACGAAGTGGAGCTAGCTCAAATTCACCAACGGTTAACGTCAAAGGTATTGATGATGTTTACACCAGATTAAGTAGATGTTGTACTCCAGTTCCGGGTGATGAAATTTTTGGTTATGTAACTCGAGGAGAAGGAGTTTCTGTTCATAGAAATGATTGCACAAATGCTACAGATTTGATGAAAGAAAAAGAAAGAATAGTTGAGACCACTTGGCCTGAATCAGGATCAGGAATTTATATGGTTAATATTCAAGTCGAGGCACTGGATCGAAATGGATTGCTTTCTGATGTTACGAGAACTTTGTCTGAACATCATGTAAATATCTTGAGTGCTTCGGTTTCTACTTCAAGAGATAGAATCGCTTTATCTAGATTTGTTTTTGAAATGGCTGATCCAAAACATCTGGGAAGTGTTTTGGGGGCAATTAAAAATATTGCTGGGGTGTATGACGTTTATCGCGTTTAGCGAGTAAATTCTGCTAAGGCATTTTTTGTGGCATCAAGTAACATTTTTTGACTTTCAATTGTTAAAGCTAGCGTTTCAGCTTTCTTAGCATCACCTTTTGTTAATGCTTCATCTCTTTCTTTTTCAGTTTTAGAAAGTTTCACCTCGAGTAATTCCATTGTTGATTGAGCACGAGCACTTTTGGCCGGATCTGTTCTATTATTTTCATTTTTCTCAGCATTACGAACCGCTTCTTCAACAGCTTTTAATCTTGATTCAATTTTTTCTTTATCTTTTCTTGAAACGTGACCAACTTTGCTCCACTCAGCCTGAATAGGCTTTAAAGCATTTCGCGCAGATTTAACATCAGTAATTGGCAGAATTTTTTCAGCTTTTTCAAGCAGAAGTTTTTTGGTTTCCAGGTTCTTAGCATGTTCGGCATCAAGGACCGAAAAAGCAGCAGTGCGAGCGGCGAAGAAAATATCTTGGGCAAGTTTAAATTCTTTCCACAGTTTTTGTTCTTCTTTTCTTTCAAGAATTGGAGCAGATTTCCATTTAGTCATCAAGTTTCTAAACTTATTAGCGGTTTCGTTCCAATCCTTAGATTCAGCGATTGCTTTTGCTTGAGAAACAATTTCAGACTTTATTTTGTTGGCTTCTTTTCGAGTGGATTCTAGGTTTGAGAAATACTGTCTTCTAGTTTTATCAAAAGCAGATCTGGCTGAACTAAATCTTTTCCAAAGTGCTTGTTCTTCAGATTTTGCACCGTGAGGAAGTTTCTTCCATTCTTCAACTATTTCTTTAAATCTTTGGGTTGTGACTTTCCACTGTTTAGAACTGACTAATTTTTCAGCTTCCTCAACAAGGTGCTTTCTTTTTTCCATTGCTTTTTCTTTAGCTATTGCTTTTGCTGCAGAGAACTCTGCTTTCTTAACAGCTGCAATAACTTGCAACTCTTCAATTTTGCAAACAAGTATTGAAAGATCTCCAACAAATGTTGGATTCTCTAGATTTGTTTTAACTCTGTCAATTAGTTTAAAGGCAGTGTCTGCATTGCCTTTACCTTCTCTAAGTCTTTGTAGTGTTAAAGATATTTCGTTTTCAATTTCATGAAATTTTCTTATATAGAAACTTAATCCATCATTTGGATCACCAGCAGCCCATTGTCCTACTTGTTTTTCAGAACCGTCTGGCATTTTAACTAAAACAGTGCCATCATTTTCAACTCGACCAAAATCAGTTGAATTAGTAGCGGTGGTCATTGTTCCAGTGGTCTTCTTTCCGTCATCTATCATTAACTAATTGTTACGTTTACAGATTCAATCGTGACAGCAGATGCAGGTGCTCCATCGGCACCCCCACCAACCACACCAGAACTGGCAATTGTCTTCAAGATATCCAAACCACTGGTGATGCTGCCCCAAATTGTGTAGTCAGGTCCAAGAGAAGTGTCTTGGTAAACCAAAAAGAATTGTGAACCAGATGTTCCGGGTCCAGCGTTGGCCATTGCGACCGTTCCTGCTGGGTAGTTATTCACAATTGGTTGGGGAAGGTTTTCGTCGGGAATATTAAAACCTGGTCCACCAGTTCCTGTTCCAGTTGGATCTCCGCATTGTAAAACAAATATTCCTTCGGTTGTTAAACGATGACAAATTGTGCCATCAAAATATTTGTTTTGGGCAAGGGCAGCAATGGCATTTACTGTTTGAGGGGCTAAAGCAGGAAGTGTGTCTATAGTTATTTCACCCTGATTAGTTTTTAAAGTTATGACAGCTTTATTCGCTGTTGAAATACCTGCAGTTGGCAATTCAACTGCTGGAGCTTGTGCAGTGTTATCTTCTCCGCTTGAATCTTGTCCACCAATACCAAGAATTACTGAACCAATAATTATTGCAATCGCTGTGATTAAAGCAACATAAACAGTTGATTTCTTTGTTGAGCTGGAGTAATCAGATTGAGACATTGTTGCCTTTCGTTGAAATTAACTGAATTATAAGATTTTTGGTATATATAAAGTCTAGGCTGTTACCAAGATAGGTTCAAAACCGAGTAGAGGTTTGAGTGTTAAATGCTGATTAAGTCATTTGCTGCAGGTCCCTGGGCAACCAACTGTTATTTGGTGGCATATGAAGCCAATTCAGAATGCATCATTATCGATCCTGGTTATGAATCATTATCTGACATTAAAAGAATTACTCAGCAATTTGGCTTACATCCTGTGGCCACACTGCTTACCCATGGACACATGGATCATGTTTGGTCAGTTGTTCCCCTTTGTAAAGATCACAACATCTCAGCATATTTACATGCACAAGATGAATGGATGATTACTAGTCCAGAAAAAGCATATTCAAAAAGTGGTTGGGAAGACATTGTAAATATGGCAGGAGGTATCCCTGATTACAAACCAAAAGATTTAAAACTAATAAAAGAAAACAAAGTTCTAGATTTAGCTGGTATTAAATTTAAGGCACATCACGCTCCTGGACACACCAAAGGTTCAACTGTTTTCGAATCAGGTAGTCACCTTTTTTCTGGTGATGTTTTATTCAATAGAGGAATAGGAAGGACCGATTTACCAGGTGGTGATGCCAGTGCCATGGACCACACTTTGGCAAATGTAATTTTGAAATTTCCTGATGTTATGAGCGTTTATCCGGGACACGGGCCATCGACAACAATCAAAGATGAGCGAACAAGTAACCCTTACCTGCGACACTTGGTTTAGCAAATAATTGAAAGGAGCAATTAGCCGTGGCAGGACAATTTCAAGCACCCAAAGGTGTCCCTGATTATTTTCCACCACGTTCAAATTCATTTTTAGCTGTCCAAAATGCAATAGGACATGCAGCAACATTAGCCGGTTATGGCTATGTTGAACTTCCTGTTTTTGAAGATGTAAATCTTTTTGTTAGAGGAATTGGTGAATCAACTGATGTCGTAAGTAAAGAAATGTATGTGTTCGAAGACAGAGGGGGAAGAACACTGGCACTTCGCCCTGAAGGAACTGCAGGTGTTGCACGTTTGGTTATTGAACATGGTTTAGATAAAGGGCAGCTTCCAGTAAAACTTTGGTATCAGGGTCCATTTTTTAGAGCCGAAAGACCACAGCAAGGAAGATATAGACAATTACAACAAGTTGGAATTGAGGCAATTGGTGCACCAGATCCTGCACTTGATGTTGAAGTAATAAGTGTGGCAGATGATGCTTTTAGGTCTTTGGGTTTAAGAAATTTTAACTTAATGCTTACTTCACTGGGTTGTGCTAATTGTCGACCAGAATACAAAGAGAAATTAATTGCTTATCTAGAAAAACTTGATCTTGATGAGGAAACTAAAACCAGAGGCAAATTAAATCCTTTAAGAGTCTTAGATGATAAAAGACCAGAAGTACAAAAACTGTTAGACAAAGCCCCTTTGATGATCAATGAATTATGTGATGCTTGTGCCAATTATCACCGAGAAGTAGAAGATTTATTAGAAGCAACAGATGTGAAATTTACTCCTGCACCCAAGCTGGTAAGAGGTCTTGATTACTACACCCGCACCACATTTGAATTTGATCACCCAGGCTTAGGTGCTCAATCAGGAATTGGTGGTGGAGGAAGATACGACGGTTTAATGTCATCGTTGGGTGGAAATGATTTAAGTGGCATTGGTTTTGGAATTGGAACAGATAGAACATTGATGGCTTGCGAAGCTGAAAATTTAATTGTGGGAGAGAAATCATTAATCGATGTATTTATTGTTCCAATAGGTGATAGGGCACATCAATTAGCGGTTTCATTATTACAACAAATCAGAGCAGCAAATCTAAGAGCTGATATGGCATATGGTGATCGTGGCTTAAAAGGTGCCATGAAAGCGGCAGATAAAAGTGGTGCTCAAATTGCTGTGGTGATTGGGGATGAAGAGGTAAGCAATTCTCGTGTACAAATAAAGAATTTAGGGGACTCTTCACAAGTTCAAGTCGCTTTAGGCGACATGGTTGCACACTTGATTCAAGTGATACGACAGACTGAGCAGTCTTAAAACATTTTGTGGACTAAAAGTTGGCCAAAGGGAAGAAACTTAAGTGTTAAGAACACATGTAGCAGATGCGCTTCGAGCAATTGATGCTGAAGTAAAAGTAACCCTGGCCGGTTGGGTAGGAAATCGCCGCGATCACGGTGGGGTGGCATTCATTGACTTAAGAGATGCATCCGGAATTGTGCAAGTAGTTATTCATGATGAAAAACTTACCCACGATTTAAAACCAGAAACTTGTGTCCAAATAAAAGGACAAGTCAAACTTCGCCCCAAAGGTAATGAAAACAGTGAACTTCCCACAGGTGCAATAGAAGTTTTTGCAAGTGAAGTAAATGTGCTATCTCTTGCCCAAGCATTACCATTTCAAATTGATCAAGAAGTCGATGTGAACGAGGAAGCTCGACTTAAATATCGATACCTGGATTTACGAAGACCTGGTGGGCCTGGTGCTGCTCTAAGGATTAGAAGCAAAGTTAGTCAATATGCTCGCGATGTTTTACTAAATGATGATTTCATTGAAATTGAAACTCCAACTTTAACAAGATCAACTCCTGAAGGGGCTAGAGATTTTCTGGTTCCAGTAAGGCTGCAACCAGGTTCTTGGTATGCCTTGCCTCAGTCACCTCAATTGTTTAAGCAATTGCTCATGGTTGGTGGAATGGAAAGATATTTCCAGATAGCTCGTTGTTATAGAGATGAAGATTTTAGAGCAGATCGTCAACCTGAATTTACGCAATTAGATATTGAAATGTCTTTTGTTGACCAAGAAGACATTATTAAAATTGGGGAAAAAGTTATTAAAACTTTGTGGAGCGAAGTATTAGACCACGAAATAGGAAAAATTCCAAGAATTACTTTCCACGAAGCAATGAAGAAATATGGTTCGGATAAACCAGATTTAAGATTTGGATTAGAACTAATTGATTTAACTCAATACTTTAAAAACACTCCATTTAGGGTCTTTCAAGCAGATCATGTCGGTGCTGTGGTGATGCCAGGTGGTGCAAGTACTCCGCGTAAACAATTTGATGCTTGGCAAGAATGGGCCAAACAACGTGGTGCCAAAGGTTTAGCTTATGCAGTTTTTGCAGAAGATGGAGAAATCACAGGACCGGTTGCTAAAAATTTAAGTGAAGTAGAACGAAATGGATTGATCAATGCGGTAGGAGCAAAGTTAGGTGATGCTGTTTTCTTTGCAGCGGGCACAAGAAATGAAGCCTTAGGTCTTTTGGGAGCTGCGCGTATTGAAATTGGGCAAAGACTTGGACTAATAAATGATAAAGAATGGAATTTTGTTTGGGTGGTAGATGCACCAATGTTTGAACAAGTAACTAATGATCAGGGTCAACTTGTTTGGACAGCAGTCCATCACCCTTTCACTTCCCCAAATGCTGAATCTTTAAAAACTTTTGCCAAAGATCCTGGATCTGCTTTGGCATGGGCATATGACTTAGTTTTAAATGGAAATGAAATTGGTGGTGGATCTGTTCGTATTCACCAGGGTGATGTTCAAAAAGAAGTTTTTAGAATTTTAGGTATTTCAGATGCGGAAGCAAATGACAAATTCGGATTTTTATTGGAAGCCTTTAAATATGGACCACCTCCACATGCTGGTATTGCATTTGGGTGGGACCGAGTGGTGATGCTTTTAACTGGGGCCACAACTATTAGAGATGTAATTGCGTTTCCTAAAAGTGGTGGTGGTCAAGATCCACTTACTGGTGCACCAACTCCAATAACACCAGCACAAAGAAAAGAAGCTGGCATAGATTTCAAACCAGAAAAATAATTATGGATGACGCTCTGTTTGAGGCAGATCCAATTGAAATTCCTGTTAATAACAAATTTGTTAGCGCACCACTTGCAGCCAGAATGCGACCTGCATCACTTGATGATGTTTTGGGTCAACCACAAGTTACTAGAGCAGATTCACCTCTAAGAGCACTTCTAAAACCAGATGATGACAACAAGTTAGCTGCTACCTCATTAATTTTGTGGGGACCACCTGGAAGTGGCAAAACAACCTTGGCACATGTTGTGTCTGTTTCAACGGGAAGATCTTTTATTGAACTATCTGCTACTTCAAGTGGAGTAAAAGAAGTAAGAGAAGTTATTGATTTAGCACGAAGAAGATTTGCTAAAGGGGTAGGAACCGTTTTATTCATAGATGAAATTCATCGCTTTTCTAAATCTCAACAAGACTCACTACTTGCCGGGGTAGAAGAAGGTTGGGTAACACTTGTTGCTGCCACAACTGAAAATCCATCGGTTTCTATTAATTCGGCATTGATGAGTAGATCTCTAGTGCTACCACTAAATCCATTAACAGAAGCAGACATCATTTTATTGCTAGAAAAAGCGTTAACTAGTGAAAAAGGTTTAAAAAATAAATACCAATGCCAAAAAGAAGCATTAGGCCACATTGCCAGATCAAGTGGTGGAGATGCCAGACGAGCACTTATTGCATTAGAAACAGCTGCTGGGGTAAGTGATTCAGAAAATAGATTAGAAATTTTACTAAAAGATGCAGAAGTGGCTGTGCAAAGATCAGCACTTCGCTATGACAAAGCAGGGGATGAACATTACAACGTAATTAGTGCGTTTATAAAAAGTGTGAGAGGAAGTGATGTTGATGGTGCTATTCATTACCTAGCAAGAATGGCTGAATCAGGTGAAGACCCAAAATTTATTGCCAGAAGATTAGTAATTCTTGCCAGTGAAGATATTGGATTAGCAGATCCACAAGCTTTGACCATGGCAGTTTCTGCTATGCAAGCTGCACAATTAGTGGGATGGCCAGAGGCAAGAATAATTTTGGCGCAAGCAACAACTTATTTGGCTCTTGCTCCAAAATCTAACTCTGTTTATAACGCCATAAATGAAGCCATTGAAGATGTGCGAAAAGGCAATGCGGGGGCTGTGCCAATTCATCTACGAGATGGATCTTTGCCCGCCTCTCGAGAAACCGGTGCGGGTAAGGGTTATAAATATGCACATGATTTTGAAGAAGGTGTGGCAAGTCAACAATATTTGCCAGATAACTTGAAGAATAAGACTTATTACAAACCTGGTAGTCGCGGAGCAGAACAACGCTTTGCCGATTTATGGGAGCGTATTCGTCAGGTACTAAGGTCGACTAAGTAGATAGAAAAGAAAAGGAAGTTGTATAAGTGGATTCAGCAGACATTCGTCGCAGATTCCTCGACTTCTTTGAAAAAAATGCTCACACCATAGTTCCTTCAGCATCTTTAATTGCTAATGATCCAACATTGCTCTTAGTTAACGCTGGAATGGTTCCATTTAAACCATATTTCTTAGGTGAAGCACCAGCTCCCTTTAAACGTGCCACATCTGTTCAAAAATGTGTTAGAACATTAGACATTGAAGAAGTTGGCAAAACCACAAGACATGGATCATTTTTTCAAATGGCAGGAAATTTTTCATTCGGTGATTATTTCAAAGACGGTGCTATCACCATGGCTTGGAACTTACTAACTTCTGCGGTAAAAGATGGTGGTTATGGATTTGATCCAGAAAAACTTTGGGTGACTATTTATCTTGACGATGAAGAAGCATATGACATTTGGCGAAACAAAATTGGAATTCCGGAACACAAAATCCAGAGACGTGGCATGGCAGATAATTATTGGTCAATGGGTGTTCCTGGACCTTGTGGTCCATGTTCAGAAATTTATTTTGATCGTGGCCCTGAATATGGCAAAGAAGGTGGACCAATTGCTGATGAGGAACGTTATTTAGAAGTTTGGAATCTTGTTTTCATGCAATATAACCGTGGCGAAGGTGGAACTAAAGATGATTTTCCACTAAATGGTGAACTTCCTGCAAAAAATATTGATACAGGTATGGGTTTGGAAAGAATGGCAGCAATTTTGCAAGGGGTAGATAACATTTATGAGATTGATACCACCAAAATTATTTTAGATAAAGCAACATCAATTGTGGGAGTTAAATATGGTCAAGATAATCAAGCAGATATTAGATTAAGGGTTGTAGCCGATCACACCAGAACTGCTGCCTTTTTAATTGGTGATGGAGTAATCCCGGGTAACGAAGGACGAGGTTATGTTCTTCGCCGCATGATGCGCCGAGTGATTCGAAATATGAGAATTCTTGGAGCAGAAGATCCAGTTATGAAAGATTTAATTGAAGCCACAATTAAAGCAATGGGACCTCAATATCCTGAATTAATTAGTGACAAGAAAAGAATCCTTGAAATAGCTATTGGGGAAGAAACTACTTTTGCCCAAACTTTAAAAACTGGAACTCAATTGTTTGAAAATTCATTAACTGATTTGGCTAAATCAAAAACAAAAACTCTTTCTGGGGAGAAAGTTTTTGAACTTCATGATACTTATGGTTTTCCTTATGATTTAACACTTGAAATGGCAAGCGAAGCAGGAATTTCTATTGATGCCGATGGCTTCAAAAGACTCATGTCTGAGCAAAAAAATAGAGCTAAAGCCGATGCTAAGGAAAGAAAACTCGGACTAGGAGATGTTCAACAATATCGAGCACTTGCTGATTTAGCCGGAATCACCAATTTTACTGGTTATGCTGAAACCACAAGTGAAGTTAATTTAAAAGGCTTACTACTTGATGGTGCTGTTACAAAAAGTGTTAACCAAGGATCAGAAGTTGAATTTGTATTGGATCGATCACCCTTCTATGCAGAAGGTGGCGGACAACTTGCTGATAGTGGCAAATTAATTCTAAGTAACGGTGCAGAAATAGTTGTTGATGATGTTCAGCAACCTGTGCCAGGTCTTTATGTTCATCGGGGACGGGTTTCAAAAGGAGAAGCTGTTACAGGACTAAAAGGTGTTGGAGAAGTTGATTTACAAAGACGAAAAGCAATATCCCGAGCACACACCGCAACGCATTTGATTCATAAAGCATTCCGAGAAACACTTGGTGAAACTGCAACGCAATTAGGTAGCGAGAATTCACCAGGCAGACTACGTTTTGATTTTCCTTCCCCAAAACCAGTACCAGCAAGTGTGCTTAATGATGTTGAGCAAAGAGTTAATGAAGTTTTATTAAGTGATTTAGGGGTAAGTGCACAATTAATGTCGCAAGACCAAGCTCGAGCAATGGGAGCTATGGCCTTGTTTGGTGAAAAATATGGTGATGTTGTTCGAGTAGTTAGTGTGGGAGATTGGGCACATGAACTTTGTGGTGGCACGCATGCTCAAAGATCTGCTCAATTAGGTGTAATCAAATTTTTAAGTGAACAAAGTATTGGGGCAGGAACAAGAAGAGTAGAAGCACTTGTTGGAACTGATGCTTATCAATTTCTGGCTCGAGAGCACCTAATTGTTTCTAACTTGCAAGAAATGCTTAAAGGCAGAGCAGAAGAACTACCAGAAAAAGTTGCTTCCTTAATGGACAGATTAAAAGATGCTGAGAAAGAAATTGAAAAATCACGTAAATCTCAACTCTCAGGAAATATTTCTGATTATGTAAAAACTGCTCACGACGTTAAAGGTATAAAAGTTGCAAATTTCTTAGCTCCAGGTGAATTAAGTGCTAATGATATAAGAGAACTTGTCACAAACGTTAGGGGACAATTAGGAGAAGGCGCAGCTTTAGTTATAGGAGCTGGTATTTCTTCTGGAAAAGTAAATGTAGTTATAGCAACTAATGAGCAAGCTAGGAAAAAGAATTTAAATGCTGGAGAAATTTTGAATGAAGTTTTAGCAAAACTAGATGGCAAAGGTGGCGGCAAGAGTGATATGGCTCAAGGTGCAGGTACTAAAACCGAGGAAGCCAAAAGTGTCATCGCCAATGTTGATTCATTGATTCGGTAGTTGATTCGTGCGCAAAGGTATTCGCTATGCAATTGATTATGGTGAAGTAAGAGTTGGGTTAGCTAAAAGCGATATTGATGCAATTATGGCTGTTCCTGTTGTGACCTTGAAAAATGATCAAGATTTAATCACAAATATTCTTTCTCAAGTTAATGAAACTGGTTGTTTAGAAATTTATGTGGGACTACCTAAACATTTATCAGGTCAAATTGGCATAGCTGCAAAAAAATGTTTAAATTTTGCAAAACAATTGAAAAAATCACTTCCTAGCGTTTCGGTACGTATGCTAGATGAGAGATTAACCTCCTCCACGGCAAGTGCTCGATTGCAAGAAAGTGGGGTCAATACGCGCGGACAAAAGGCCATGATTGATCAGGTTGCAGCAATAGAATTGCTAGAACAAGCGCTAGATTTTGAAAAAAGAAATAATTTAATTCCTGGAATAGACCTGGATGAGGTGAAATAAATTGCCCTCTATTTTGGATGAATTTAAACCTGAACAAAGTCGCTACAAATCAAATTTGCAACCAGCCCCGTATTTAAGAATTGGTTTAATAATTTTTGCTGTTCTAGTTGGCATTGTGGCATATTCCTTTATTCCTAGTGCGGGAGTCAAAATTCTTGATGGCCCGGGAGGAAGTGGTCCGGTTCAAATAAGTATTGAAGCTGGATCATCTTTAACTGAAATTGGCAAAGTATTAGCAAATGCTGGTGTAGTTAATAATTATTTGGAATTTGTTAGCGCTGCTGATGATATTCCACAATCAAGCACTATTGGCCCTGGAAAATACAACTTGGTAAAAAGTATGGGAGCCAAGGAAGCAATTTTTGCTTTACTTGATCCGGAAAGCAAAGTATCCATAAAAATAGTAATTCCAGAAGGTTCAAGATCTAAATACGTTTTCGCAGCATCAGCTCAAGCGTTAGGGATTTCTCCGGCAGAATTTGAAGCTGTGGCAAAAGACCCTAAAGATTTAGGTTTGCCTGAATATGCCAAAAATAATGTGGAAGGTTTTTTATACCCAGCTACATACAGATTTGAAGAGGGTGTGAATCCTAAAGAAGTCTTGCAGCAAATGATCAAGAGATTTAGCCAAGCTGCAGCCGAACAACAACTAGAAGCAACTGCAAAAGCCAATGGTTTAAAACCTTATGAGGTAATTATTTTGGCAAGTATTGTGGAAAAAGAAGTTGCATCAGTTGATCAAGCAAAAGCTGCTCGAGTTTTATTAAATCGCTTAGCAAAACCAATGAGACTACAACTTGATAGCACACTAAATTATGAACTTGATACCAACACGATAATTTTGACTGATGAACAATTAAAAGCAGATTCTCCTTACAACACCTATACCAATGATGGTTTGCCTCCTGGACCAATTGCTAATCCGTCTGAAGCTGCCATAAATGCTGTGTTAAACCCAGAAGATGGTGACTGGATTTATTGGGTGACGGTTAATCTAGACACTAAGGAAACAAAGTTTGCTTCATCAAATAGTGAATTCTTAGTTCATAAGCAAGAGTTTTTAAGGTGGTATGACCAAAACAAATGAGTAAAAAGTTTGTGGTTGTAGCTGGTTCTCCTATTGAGCACTCTTTGAGTCCCGTAATGCATAAAGCAGGATATGAAGAATTAAAAATTGATTGGGATTATTTCAAGGTTGAATTAACTGCAAGCTCCCTTCCAGATTATGTAAAAAACCGTGATGGCAATCTAGTTGGAATGTCATTGACTATGCCTTTGAAGGAAGTTGCTCTTCAAATAGCTGATTCTGTAACGGAATTAGCAACTAAAGTTAATTCAGCAAATACATTACTTTTTAAAGATGGAAAAGTTTTAGCTGGTAATACAGACATCTATGGAATAGTGGCCGCACTGCAAACAAATAAAAACTTGGATGTAACAAATCCCTCAATAATTGGCAGTGGTGCAACAGCAAGATCTGCTATTGCTGCTCTTAGTCAACTAGGGGCAAACAAAGTTCTGATTTGTGCTAGAAACCAGACCACATCTAGTCAATTAATTAATGTTGCTCAAAGCTTTGGAATAACACCGACTGAAATCACTTGGAAAGAAATTCATCAAGCTTTAGCTGCAAGTACGGTAATTAGCACTTTGCCAAGTGGAGCAATGGATACTTACGCTGCGATGGGGCCAGAGATTCCAGGTTCTTTGTTAGATGTTGCTTACTCACCATGGCCATCAAAAATTGCATTGGAATGGATCCTTAGACGTGGTTTTGTCGTCTCAGGATTAGAGATGTTATTGCATCAAGGTTTAAGGCAGTTTGAATTAATGACAGACAAGAAAGCACCTGCAAAACAAATGCGGGAGGCACTTTTCAAGAATTGAGGTAGTTGGTGGATTGGAATTATCTAATCCTGTTAAACACCTCAATTTTTGCACTCATTCTTGGCTGGATTGATTTTAAAACTAATCTTTTACCCAATAGATATGTTTTCCTACTTTTCTTGACCTCAATTTTAATCATGTTGGGCTTGCCAAATAGAAATATCAATAATGTGTTTATGAGTTTGATTGTCTCTTTATTTGTTCTCCTAATCTATTGTGCTATTTACTTGATTTCTAAAAAAAGTTTTGGTTTAGGAGATGTGAAATATAGTTTTTCTTTAAGTTTTCCTGTGACTTATGTTTATGGAATTAGTGAAACAATTAATCTACATATTGCAGCTTTTGTCTTGGGAGGGATCTTTGCGGGGATTCTAATGATTTTTAAGAAAGTTTCAAAAAATCATGTTATTGCATTTGGACCATTCATGTCATTGTCATATTTTTTAGTTATTGTGCTTAATTTGTAGGGGGAAGAGACACTCACTTGCCCGGTAATGAAACAATATAAATATGATTCGATGGCTAACTGCGGGTGAATCCCATGGACCTGCTTTGGTTGCCACAATTGAAGGATTACCAGCAGGTATTTCTGTCACCACTGAAGATATTCAAAATCAATTAGCTAGACGACGCTTGGGTGTGGGACGTGGGGCAAGGCAAAAATTTGAAAAAGATGAAATAGAAATTTTAGGTGGCATAAGACACGGTTTAAGTATTGGTGCTCCAATTGCTCTCAAAATTAATAATTCTGAGTGGCCAAAATGGCAAGATGTTATGTCAGCAGATCCAATAGATCAAAAAATATTAGACGAACAAGCTCGAAATACTCCATTAACAAAACCAAGACCAGGACATGCTGATCTGGTGGGAATGCAAAAGTATGGATTTGATGAAGCACGTCCTGTTTTAGAAAGAGCTAGTGCCAGAGAAACTGCTGCCCGTGTGGCACTTGGTGCAATAGCTAAAAAATTACTTAACCAAGTAGCAAATATTGAAATTATCAGCCACGTTGTCCAACTTGGGACAGTTAAATCTCCTGATGGAATTATTCCAAGTCCTGGATCACTTAACTCAATAGATGAAGATCCCGCAAGATGTTTTGATAAAAAAACAAGTGAATTAATGCAACAAGAAGTTGATGCTGCACACAAAGACGGCGATACTTTAGGTGGCGTTGTTGAAGTTGTGGTTTATGGTTTACCGCCTGGGTTAGGTTCATATGTTCATCATGATCGAAGAATTGATGCAAAATTAGCTGGGGCGCTTATGAGCATTCAAGCAATTAAAGGTGTGGAAGTTGGTGATGGCTTTACCACAGCTGGACGCAGAGGATCACAAGCTCACGATGAAATCGTTAACACCAAAGATGGAGTAAAACGATTAACTCATCGCGCTGGTGGCACAGAAGGTGGCATGACAACTGGTGAAGTTTTAAGAGTAAGAGCTGCTATGAAACCGATTTCAACAGTGCCAAAAGCTTTACAAACAATTGACACTACAACTGGTGAAGCATCAAAGGCCCATAACCAAAGATCAGATGTCTGCGCAGTTCCAGCTGCGGGAGTAATTGCAGAAGCTATGGTTGCACTAGTTCTTGCTGATGCGTTAATGGAAAAATTTGGTGGCGATGCATTAGTCGAAACAAAAAGAAACTTTGAAAACTATTTATCAAACCTAAAGGTTCGATAAATATGTCTCCACGTTTAATTCTCGTGGGTGCTCCCGGATCAGGGAAGACAACTATTGGAAAACTTGTTGCCAATCATTTAAATCTTGAATTTATTGATGTGGATCATGAAATTGAGATGGATGAGAAAACAACTATTTCTGACATTTTTGTAAAAAAAGGTGAGGATTACTTCAGAGATCTTGAGAAGAGAAAAATTTCAGGACTTCTTAATTCTTTTGTCGGTATTTTATCACTTGGAGGTGGATCA
>JAQCGN010000053.1 GCA_027730605.1 Actinomycetota bacterium | reverse complement strand
ATCATTAACCCACCATTTATTTCTTGCTTTTCGGCCATCCCAACTTTCAGTAACTAAAGTTGCATCAGAATCAATCTCATCTTTTACTTCTTTAGGTGTATTCATCGTTTTAATTGTCCCTTTAACTCTTTAGTGCAACATCAGCAGGGATTGCCCCACTTAGCTTTGTAAGTTCTTCATAAGTAGTGGGAAACACAAAATGGGGATGGCCTGCTGCGGCCCAAATTTCATCAAACTTCTTAAACGTTTCATCAATTAAGATCTTCATCTTCGTGGCATGACCAAGTGGTGGAACCCCACCAATGGCATAACCAGTTACTTCACGAGTTTTATCCGCATCAGCTTTTCCAACATGGGAAACCTTGAATGCTAGAGCGACTTTGTTAGTGTCAACTTTGTTTTCACCAGAGGTTAGAACTAAAACTGTTTCTCCGTCTGCTTCAAACACTAAAGACTTAACAATTTGGCCAACTTGAACTCCTAAAGTGGCAGCTGCTTCATCAGCGGTACGAGCAGTCTCTTGAGTTTTGATCACTTCACCTTTAACCCCAAGTTTTTGTGCTGCGTCTCGAAACTTGGTCACTGAAGGATGCTCTGCCTGGTTCACCCCTCAAGGTTACGCACTCACCCCTTGGTTGACCTTTGTCAGTGGAAGGTGATTAACTTAGGTTATTCGAACAGGTGTTCGGATAGTGAAGAAAAGGGCATTTTCCCCTGAATGACCCTTCTTCACTTTTGATTCAAATGGCGATTTAGACACCCCTTTTAATCGCCATTTGGCATCAAAGAAAAAAACCATCGTTTGACTCTTTCGTAGAAAACATGCGGGGAAGCTTTTTTCTCGGGAGAGTCAAACGTCCAATATTAAGTCGTCTTCCTCCGACTAATTAAAAAGAGGATAAGTCTATTTTGCAACAGAGTTTCACGCATTTAAATGTTTCTTCTGCTTATTCACTTCGCTATGGCACCGCTTTGCCCGAAAAAATAGTTGAAAGAGCTTCATTTCATAACTTTTCCAAAATTGCACTCACAGATAAAGACACAATGTCGGGGGCAATTAACTTTGTTCACAATTGCATGATTCATGGCATTACCCCCATTGTGGGAGTTAATTTTAATTTAGGAAAATCAAGAGCTTTAGTACTTGCTCGCGGTAAAAATGGTTGGAAAGATTTATGCCGTCTAGTTAGCAGTGCTCATGAAAAAGAAAGAGGTAAACCTCTTCTTGATGTTTCCAAATTATGGCAAAAGATGCAACAAGGAAACCTTGTTGCGATTCTGGGTATTGATTCTGAAATTGGACAAAGTGTTTTAAGAAACAGAATTGATTTAGCAAATAGTTTCTTAAAAAACTGGTTAACCCATGTTGATAAGGGAGATTTAGTAATTGAAGTTAGTGCTCATCCTAATCTTCATAAAGTAAGTGATCCTAGATATTCACTTGCCACAGCTAGTAAAATGGCACTTTTTGCTAAAGATAATCAACTTCGAGCAGTTCTAACAAATAACGTTAGGTATTTAAAACCAGCAGATGCCATTGTGGCTGAATTACTTGATTCGGTGGAATCAAAAAAGCAAATGCGCTTTGAACAAGTTAGAGGCTTTAGAGGTTCTGCTTATTTGAAATCTGCTGCTGATATGTCACAAGTAGCTTTAAATATTAGTAAATATCTAAGTAGTCCTGAAATAGCTTCATTATTACTAAAGTTTACCGAAGAAGTTGGTGAAGAATGCAGTCTTGATCCAGTAAAAGATATTGGAATTGGCACAATCACAGTGCCAGAAAATGATGTGGTTTTAGGTAAAAATAGTTTAGAGCCGATGAAAGTATTGATAGATAAATGTCAATCTGGGTTAACTAAATTAGGTTTTGGGAACAAAAATGTTTATCAAGAAAGATTAAGACAAGAATTAGATGTTATATCTCAATTAGGCTTTGCCGGTTATTTTTTAACAGTAGGAGAAGTTGTTGATTTAACAAAACAAATGGGCATCAGGGTAGCAGCCAGAGGATCAGGAGCGGGAAGTTTAGTTAATTACACCCTAGGAATTTCAGGTCTTGACCCAATCAAATATGGATTATTAATGGAAAGATTTTTATCTCCTTTAAGAAGTGCACTACCAGATATTGATATCGATGTGGAATCAGATCGAAGATTAGATATTTATGATGCAATTTATCAAAGATTTGGCAAAGAACGAGTTGTTTCTATTTCTATGCGTGAGACTTATCGAGTAAGACATGCAGTTAGAGATGTCGGTGCAGCACTTGGTTTACCGCCAAGTGAAATTGATGCTTTTGCTAAAACTTTTCCTCGAGTAAGTGCTAGAAGAGCTAGAGAAGTTTTAAGCCAATTACCAGAGTTGAAAAAATCATCTTTTAATCGGTTAATGAATGAAGGAAATCTTGATTTATATCTTGATTTAGTTGAAAAACTTGATGGATTACCCAGACACTTAGCAATGCATCCTTGTGGAGTTATTTTGTCGGATAAAACACTTTTAGATAGAACCCCAGTTGAGCAAAGTGGGGCTAAATTTCCTATGAGCCAATTTGATAAAGACGATGTTGAACTAATGGGATTTCTAAAACTTGATGTTTTAGGAATAAGAATGCAATCAGCAATGGCATATTGTGTGAAAGAGATTAAAAGAGTTGACCAGGTTGATATCAAACTAGATGAAATAGCTCTAGATGATAAAAAGACTTTTTCACTAATTCAGTCAACAAAAACACTGGGTTGTTTTCAAATTGAGTCCCCAGGGCAAAGAGAATTAATTGGTAAATTTGGTCCAGAAAACTTTAATGATCTAATTATTGATATTTCCCTTTTCAGGCCAGGTCCAGTTAAATCTGACATGATAACCCCATTTTTGGAGGTGAGGCATAAGAGAAAACCTCATCCGATTTTGCATGAAAAAATTGATCCTATTGTTAAAGAAACCAGTGGGGTAGTGGTTTTTCATGAACAAGTAATACAACTAATAAGTGTGATGACAGGTTGCTCTTTTGCTCAAGCTGATGAAAAACGTCGCGCAATGAGCTCATTTGATGGACAACTAGAAATTGAAGAATGGTTCATTAAAGAAGCCCGAAAACTCAAATATCCTCACGAGTTAATTAAACATATTTGGGAAATACTAAAAGCTTTTGCTTCTTTTGGTTTTTGTAAAGCCCATGCTGGAGCTTTTGCACTACCTACCTACCAATCAGCTTTTCTTAAAGCTCATCACCCAGCAGCCTTTTTAGCTGGGGTATTAACCCACGATCCAGGAATGTATCCCAAAAGATTAATTGCCAATGATGCTAAAAACTTTGGTATTGCTTTATTAGGTCTTGATGTTAATAAATCCGATCAGTGTTACCGGGTTGAAAAAATAGATGACCGATACGGTATTCGATTATCTCTGCTTGATGTTAGATCAATAACACGTTTAGAAATTGAAAAAATTGTTGAAAATAAACCTTATAGTTCACTAGCTGATTTTTGGCAAAGAGCACAAGTTTCAAAAAATGTTACCGAAAACATAATTTTGGCAGGGGGATTTGATTCACTGATTCCAGATCAGCTAAACAGAAGAGATTTGTTGCTGCAACTATCTGATTTAGAGCACAATTTAGGAGTGATAAGTAATCAACTAATTTTAGATGTTTCTACAATTTCTCCCAATATTTCTTCAGGTTTACCTGATTTTACAAAAAGTGAAAACATTATTAATGAACTACAAGTATTAGGTCTTGATGCCAGCACCCATCTAGTTAATTCTTATATCCCATTTTTTAAAGAACTAGGGGTTAGTCCTGCTAAATCATTAGTTTCTTTAACAGGAGGAAAAGAAATATTAATAGCTGGAGTAAAAGTTACTACCCAAACCCCACCAGTTAGAAGTGGAAAAAGGGTTATCTTTTTAACTATTGATGACCCCACCGGACCAAGTGATGCAGCATTTTTTGAAGATGTGCAAAGTTATTATGCTTCCACTGTTTATAACTCTGTGTTACTACTAGTTAGAGGAGTGTTAAGAAGAACAGGACCTAGAGGGGTTTCAGTTAGAGCAACTGGGTGTTGGGATTTAGCAGAAATGTTTACCATTTATCAAAAACAAGGCATAACCGAAGTTAAAAAAGTTATCAATTTAAGCCCAGGACAAAAATCAAGTGCTTATCGATATAAAACAGGCGGAGTGTCTGTGGGAAGAAGAACTTTGTTAACCCCAAAAGACGAGATGATTGAACTATGACTCATCGCCAAGTATTAAAACTTCCTCACATTGAACTATCTGGAGATGATTCCCAATCAAATATTTTGCATGTGGATATGGATGCTTTTTTTGCTTCTGTGGAACTAAAAGATCGACCTGAGCTAAAAGGCACACCAGTAATAGTTGGCCATAGTGGTGGGCGAGGAGTTGTAACTTCTGCAACTTATGAAGCAAGAAAATTTGGGATTCATGCTGCAATGTCCATGACTGAGGCTTTGAGAAAATGTCCTGGGGCAACTGTAATTGAACCTAGTCATGAAAAGTATGAAGAAGTTTCAGATAGATTGCAAGATATTTATTATTCGATGACTCCTTTGGTTGAACCATTAAGTGTGGATGAGGCTTTTCTGGATGTTGAAGGTTCTAGAAAACTTTTAGGAACACCCACTGAGATTGGACAAAAATTAAGAGAAAAAGTTTTTGCAGAAGAAAATATCACGTGTTCAGTAGGAATTGCTCCCACAAAGTTCATTGCCAAACTAGCTTCCACTAGAGCAAAACCAGATGGATTAATCGTTGTCGCCCCAGAAGAAGTAATTCCCTTTCTTCACCCCCTCCCAGTGGGAGCTTTGTGGGGAGTGGGAGGAAAAACAGAAGAAGTATTAAAAAGATTAGGTTTATTTAAAGTGTCAGACATTGCTAATTTGCCCCTCAAGACTTTAAAAAGAGCATTGGGGGATGGTTTAGCCGAACATTTACACGAATTGTCTTGGGGAAGGGATGAAAGAAATGTGGAAGCCTATAACCCGGAAAAAAGTATTGGAAATGAAGAAACTTTCTCCAAAGATTTAGATGAAGCAGAAGATATTTTAAAAGAAGTGCTGCGCTTATGTGAAAAAGTTGCTAACCGGCTTCGAGCAGGTGAAGTTATGGGACGAACTATTGTTTTGAAAGTCAGATTTGCCAACTTCTCCACCATCACCAGATCAAAAACGCTCAATGACCCATTGGATGGGGCTAAAGACATTTATGCCGTAGCCAAAACTTTGTTTGAAAACCTAAAACTTGACCGAGTAAGAGTCCGACTTGTGGGGGTAAGGGTAGAAAAACTAGAAGAAGCCCTGGGTGCGACCAGGCAATTGCTTTTGGGGGAAAGCGAGAAGGGGTGGCGTGAAATTGATAAGGCCAGCGATAAAGCCAGTGCCCGATTCGGGGAAGATGCCATCAAGCCTGCTCGACTCATTGACTAACCCAGCACTCAAATCTTGCTTCTATTAGCAAAAGCCGTATTCTTAAAAGTAGGAAAAGTCTCTTTATGCAGAGGTGGAGAAAAAGCTTCGTGGCACTTTCAGATCGTGAACAAAAGTTGCTGGAACAAATGGAGAAGGCACTTTATGCCGAGGATCCAAAATTTGCTTCCTCACTTCGTCGTTCCGGATTAACCATTGCCCCAGGTGAGCGCCGCCATGTAATCATTGGACTAGTTGCTTTGTTGGTAGGACTTGGCATGGTGTTTGCCTCCGTTGTGTCAAAAACTGTGATTGTGGGAATTCCTGGATTTTTACTGGTACTAACTGGCTTTGTTTTCATTGCTCGCGGATTACAAGAACCAGTGGCAGCAGCTACCCCAACTCCAAAAAAAGTCAGAAATAGAACTAAAAATTCTAAGTTCTTAGAAAGATTAGAACAACGCTGGCAAGAGCGCCGTAATGGTGGAATTTAATTCTTTTCTTTTGCAAATAAAGAAATAGTTAGAAATATAATTCCTACAACAAAGCTGGTATACGATAGTGGTATTAAGTAAAAACTTTCCTGAAGCATCCCATTTTCATCAACTTCAGAACCATATATGTTAAATACAATTGTAAAAATAATTGAAAGCCCTATGAAGATATAAGCAATAATCTTACTAACTTTTTTCATATTATTACTTTCTTAGTTTGGATTTTTTCCTTATTCTGGGGGCTTTTTCTGTGGCAAACCAGGTTTTCCAAATTGCAAGTCCTGTTGTGTAAATAGGCAAACTTAAGATTAAAATTTTTGTAAGAAGTGAAGGAGACTCTAATGGTTCAGAGTAGTCCAAAGATAAAACAGTAATTGCTGATAGATATACAACAGATATTGAAATTGAAACAGGTCTTAATACTTTAACTCGAACTGGATGAGGAAACTTTATATTAGTCAATTGCAATGCACAAAGAATTAAAGAGATAACAACAACCCATTCAGGTGGAGTTTTTAAAAGTAGGAAGCTAATGACAACTAGATTCCACATGCAAGGAAAGCCAACAAACCAGTCATCATTTGTCTTGTGATCGGTTCTTGCCCACCAGATTGCACAAGTTAGCAATATTGTCCCTGCGACAAAAGTTTCATATTGGGCTGGCATCATGCCGGTGTTGAGCAGAAACATCACCGGAATAATTACATAAGTGAAGTAATCAACTATTTCGTCGAGCACCACACCACTTAACCAAGACGCATGAATTACAACATCAAGTTTTCTAGCTATTGGTCCATCAATACCATCAAGAATTTGGCAAATAATCAACCAAATCAAAGAATCTCGTACTCGTCCATCAATGATCGCTTGTAATGCCAGCATTCCAAACACTGCACCACTAGCAGTAAATACGTGCAAGGCATAGCCAGCATTTCGCTGGGCGGTCATTTTTCGCGCTGTTGCCATCGCTTCATCCTAGGTGGCGAAGAGTCTCAAAAGTTGAGGCGGAGCAATTTGGGACTGAGGTGGAAAGTGGGTGGATGATGCCAAAATATGGGGGTAGGGGGTTGATTTTGGAGGGAAAGGGAGTATTGTGGTCGAAACGCCCTATTAAGGGTGAAAAGCCACTCGGCCAGAGGCTGATCGAGGGCTAGGGGATCTAGTTAAAGGGGAGGCCTCATGTTTTTGGGCACTCACGCCCCACGGCTAGACGACAAAGGTCGCTTAGTTCTTCCTGCCAAATTTCGGGAAGGTTTTTCTAACAATGTTGTTTTAACTAAAGGTCAAGATCTTTCTGTTGTGATGTGGCCTGAAAGTGAATTTCAAATTTATGCACAACGCTTACGTGAAGCTTCAAGAAATGATGCCCGAGTTCGTAGTTATTTAAGAGTTTTCTTTTCATCTGCATTTGACGACCAAATAGATAAACAAGGTCGCATAACTTTGCCAACTGCTTTAAGAGAATATGCCCGACTTGATAGAGACGTAATTGTGGTTGGGGCTGATACCACTGTTGAAATTTGGGATCCAAAAGCTTGGCAAACATATTTAGCAGAAGCTGAACCAAAGTTTGCTTCAACCGCAGAAGAGGTGGTGCCAGGAATTTTTTAGATGCTAATTAAGTGAAAAGAAAACTTTTCTTTTCGTTTCGCTTGAGGCCTCTCTCTGCAAATTATTGTCTGCCGACTTACTTCCCCGAAGCCGGAAGCAATGTTTGCAGAGGGGGACCTCGGTGAAACGCAACACCGAAATGTTAGGGGAAAGGGGATGAAAGCTAAATGACTGAAAAGTCGTTACCGCAACAACATATACCTGTTATGTGTGATCGGGTAATTGAATTGCTTTCTCCTGCTCTAAACGTTTCAAATCCAGTTTTATTAGATGCCACCCTTGGACTAGGTGGCCATAGTGAAGCATTACTTAAAAAATTTATTAATTTAAAAATAATTGGAATAGATAGAGACCAAACAGCATTAGATCGGGCACAAAAAAGATTAGGTGAATTAGCTAATCGAGTCCAATTTGTCAATGAAACATATGATCAAATAACTAAAATTCTTGAAGACAAAAAAGTTAATGCTGTTTT
>JAQCGN010000052.1 GCA_027730605.1 Actinomycetota bacterium | reverse complement strand
AATACCGATAGAAGCACCAAGTGACAACCATTGCAGCCAACTAATATTTGATGAATTTGGTTCAACTGGGGCACTAATAGCAACTACTTCTTCTTCAACTGTTTCCTTAGTTGGACTTGTTGCTGGTTCTGCCTTTGTTTGAGCTAGAAAATATTTAATTTCACCATCAAGTGGATGGCCATCAGAAGCCGTAGTTTTCCAAGCAATAGTTATTTCAGGTGCGACAAGATCAGATGGAATTAAGATATAAACATTTGCTGCTTCAACTCTTAAGGTTGCCTGAACTGAACCTGATTCTAAAGTAATAGATGCAAAAGTTGCATCAGCAATAATTGCTTCTCCAAAAGTTAATTTAATCTCGGCAGGATAGGTAAGCATTGCAGTTTCAGAGGCAGGGTCTACTGAAATTAGTTCAGTGTGAGCTTGGACTGGAGAAATAAAAAGTAAAAACAAGAGTGCTGAGAGAATAATTGATTTTAATTTCATTTTATCTTGTTCTTAAAATTAGAAATTGAAAACGGCCTTTCATGAAATAAGTTCTGCTGTACATTAATGGTTCACCATCTCCTGCGTAATGAACTTGTTGAAGCAAAAGAAATAAATCATCATTTGGCCTTTGTGAGCCCCAACCAATGTTTTTATCAATTACTGCGTCTACTTCGGCAAGTGCTCTAATTGGTCTTGAATTAATTGTGTCAAGGGAGGCAAAAACACTTCCCCGTTTCATTTCCTCAACAACTTGTTCAGGAAGTGAACTTATATTAATAGTGTCATAAGAAAAAGCAACAGCTTTACCATCTGCTAAAACTGCTCTTTCTAAATAAAGAACTAATTCGGGTGCATCTAGTTGTAATTTTTCTCTTTCTAAATCTGTGGCAGGTCTAACATCGGCAATTTTGTATTCCATACCAGGTTCATAGCCAAGTTCACTAATAGTTTCAGACATTGAACGCAGTTCATTTAAACCCGTAGGAATAGCTCTACCGAAATCATTTACATAAGTTCCAGAACCATGTCGAATGTCAACTAGTCCTTGATATTCCAAAGTTTTCAAAGCGGTACGAACAGTTACCCGGGAAACTTTGTAGGTAGTAGACAGCTCTGATTCGCTGTGGATCTTTTCTCCAGGTGCCCACTCTTTAACCAGGATGCGTCTTCGAATATCGTCGCTAATTCGACGGGTCAGACTGTCTCGACCGCCAAACTGCTCAGACGATGTGTTCACGCTAAGTCCTTCATTTCTTTTCAATAACGCTTTGTCCAGAGGAGTTGACATTCCCGAGAATATCTAAGAGGCTATTATCCACTAGTTGTAGGACAACTATTGACTAACAATTAAAGGGTGTCAAGTGAGTGAAATTCGAGCCATCTCGTGGGTAAGTGACGGACTTGTCCTAATCGACCAAACAAAATTACCGCAACAAGAAATCAACTTAAACATAGAAACAGTGGATCAATTAGTAGACGCCATTAAAAAACTGGCGGTGCGCGGAGCACCTGCATTAGGAGCAGCTGGTGCTTGGGGCGTTGTCATCGCCATGCGACAGGCAGTTAAAGAAAAATGGAGTAACGAAAAAAGAAATGAAGAATTCTTAAGAATAAGAAATGCTAGACCAACAGCAGTCAACTTAGCTTGGGGAGTTGATAAAGTTTTACCTTTTGTCGACCAAGGCATTGACGAAGTACTTGCCAAGGCAAATCAAATTGCCGCAGAAGATGAAGCTGGCAATAGACAAATGGGCAAATTTGGTTCCAGTTGGATTGAATCCAAAGTAAAAAATAGACCAATACGTGCCCTCACACATTGCAATACCGGATCTTTAGCAACAACAACTTGGGGAACAGCACTTGGAGTAATTAGAGAAATGAATGCACGCGGAATTCTAAAACACGTGTTTGCAGATGAAACAAGACCACTACTACAAGGTGGAAGACTAACTGCTTGGGAATTAGCTCATGACAACATTGAACATTTTGTAATTGCAGATGGAGCTGCCACAAGCATTATTGCTCGCGGTGAAGTAGACGTTGCTTTAATTGGTGCAGATCGAGTAGCTGCAAATGGTGACACAGCAAACAAAATTGGTTCATTTGCAGTTGCATTGGCTTGTAAATATGCAGGGATACCTTTTGTTGTTGTAGCACCTGAATCAACTGTTGATGTTGCTACATTAACTGGTGCTGATATTGAAATTGAATATCGTGATGAAAATGAAATTTTAAGTTTAAATGGACAAAGAATTTCACCTGCTAAATCAAAAGGTTTAAATCCTGCATTTGATGTAACCCCCGCTGAATTAATTTCAGCATTAGTCACTGAAAAAGGCGTTTATGAAATATCAAACGGAATAACACCTGGCTCAAAGTTAGCGAAGGCTTAGATGACAAATATTCCAACACCTTTAAAAGATTTAGTTGAACGATCTAAATTCTTAGGTGCCAACCAAGAATTTGTTGTTTATGGCGGAGGAAACACTTCTGCTAAAGGTGAAATTGTTGATCATTTCAACAGAAGTAAAAAAGTTTTATGGGTTAAAGGCTCTGGGGCCGACATGATGAACGCCGAAGCAGTTGATTACCCAGCTTTATATATGGATGAATTACTTCAAATACTTAATTTTGACAAATTATCTGATGAGGAAATGACTGATTTAGTAAGTAGAGCATTGGTGGATCCTGCAAGTAGAAGACCATCAATTGAAACCCTTTTACACGCATTCTTGCCATTTAGACATATTGATCATGTGCACGCTGATGCAATATGTGCTTTAACTAATCATAAAAATGGAGAAAAGGCAGTTAAAGAAGCTTTAGGTGAAAACTTTGCTTACGTTGATTGGATTAGACCAGGCTTTGAATTAAGTAAACAAGCATCATTTCTTAAAGATGCTGAGGGAATTATTCTTGCCCACCACGGGTTGATCGTGTGGTCAGATGACAGTGATGAATGTAAGCAAAAAAATCTTGATGTCATAAGCAAAGTAGAGAAATATCTTGGCTCACTATCAAAAAGACCTGAATCAATTTTTCAACACACTGATTACAGCGATGAAGAATATAAGAATTTATTGCTTCAAATCAGAGGCAGACTCAATAAAAAAGGGAAAAAGATTTTAAGTCTTGATTCTCGCTTGAAAGAAATATCAAGTAGAAAAGATGTTGAAGAAATTTTAAGTGCTGGTGTTTCTAGTGCTGATCACATGTTGAGAATTAAACCTTGGTCTGCAGTTTTAACTCAACCAAAGGATAAAGATAAATCAATTAAATCAATAGATGATTATGCCAAGAAGTATAAATCTTATTTTGAAGCAAATAAAAATCTCTTGACTCCTGGTTATTCAATTCACGATTCAGATCCAAGGGTAGTATTAGTTCCTGATCTCGGTGCAATAACTACTGGTCATTCTTTACCCGAATGCAAAATGTATGCAGATATTTCCTTCCACACCCACAAGGTTGCTTCAATGGCTAAAGATTCATTTGGCAACGTTGAAGGATTACCGGATGCTGAAATTTTTGGATTTGATTACTGGCCAATGGAGCTCTACAAGTTAGCCAGCAAACCAGCTCCTAAGAAATTTGCTGGAAATGTTTTTGTTGTCACAGGTGCGGCAAGTGGCATTGGCCTAGGCATTTCCCTGGAACTAGCCAAACAGGGCGCCAGTTTGGTTTTAGCTGATCTGGATGAAAATGCCTTGAATTCTGTAGCAGACAAAATTAAAGACATAAAAGGCCTAAAACCAGACCTTATTTCAGGGGATCAATCTGATGAGATCGTTGTCAACAAAACAGTTGATCAAGCGATTAAAACTTATGGTGGATTAGACGGAGTAGTTTTTAGTGCTGGAATTGCAGTGACAGATCAATTAAAGGATTTAACAATTGATAAATGGAACAAAGGATTAGCAGTCAACTTAACTAGTGCCTTTTTGATGACAAAAGCAGCGATGAACGCTATGAGAACTCAAAACTCTAGTGGTTCCCTTGTTTACATAGCAAGTAAAAATGCTTTTGCTCCTGGCGTAGGATTTGGTGGATATTCAGTCAGCAAAGCAGGAATGTTGCAACTGATGAGAATCGCAGCACTTGAAGGTGGCGCAAGTCAAATTAGAGCAAATGCCATAAATCCTGACGCAATTTTTGATAACAGCAAACTCTGGGAAGGAGGAATCAGAGAAGAGAGAGCAAAAGCTCACGGTGTTAAACCCGAAGAATTAGAAGACTTTTATGCGCAAAGAAATATTCTCAAATCGCATGTTACTTCTAAAGATGTAGCTAATACCACTGCTTTTCTTTTGTCTGACGAATCCGCCAGAACCACAGGCTCGGTCATCGCCGTCGACGGCGGGGTGGCTGCTGCGTTTCCGCGATAAACGGAAATGAGTAGGAGCAAGTGAGTTAAGTAATTCACTTGTAAAAAGAAGGAGAAAGAATGATTAAGAACAAAGCATTAGCTGGAATTACAGTTGTTGCTGCGTTGCTTCTTGCTGCATGTTCCCAAGGAACTAGCGATACTGCTACAGGTGCAGACGAAGGAACAGTTGCAGAAGCAACCGGAACAAAGCCAGCACCATTTGATGCTGGTCCGGTAAAGATCGCCATTGTGCAAAACAGTGGTGCCGGTGACTATTTCCAACAATGGACAAACGGTGCTAACAAGCAAGCAGAAGCAATCGGATTTGAAGTTCAAGTCTATGATGCCCAAGCTGACAATGCTAAACAAGCAACAGACATGGAAACTGCAATTGGTTCAGGCGTAGCCGGAATCATTGTTGACCACGGTCAAGCAGACACCATGTGTCCATTGATCAACAAAGCACTTGACGCAGGAATCCCTGTTGTTGTTTACGACGTTGCAACCGCTGAATGTGCACCACAAGCTGTTACAACTCAACAAAGCGATGCATCACTTGCACAAGCAGTGCTAGATCAAATGGCACTAGATCTTGGTAAAGATGCCAAAGTTGGATACGTAAACGTATTAGGTATCGCACCTTTGGATCGTCGTCACGTTGTATGGGAAGCAATTGTTAAAGCTAATAATTGGTCCCAGTCCTTCTTCGTTGGTAAATTTACCAACTCAGTTGCAACTGATAACGCACAATTAGTTGACGCAGCACTTAAGAAGAGTCCAGACGTAGTGGGTATTTTTGCTCCTTACGATGAACTAACTAAGGGTGCTGTTTCAGGAATTGAATCAAACAACCTTCAAGCTTCAATTAAGGCATACGGAATTGATATTTCAAATGCTGATATTGAAATCATGACAAAAGAAGGTTCACCATGGGTAGCAACAGCAGGTACTGATCCAAACGCGATCGGCGCAGCAGTTGTAAGAAACATGGCTCTTGAAATCGCAGGCCAATTGGGAGTTAAATCAGTTGACTTCCCAGGTGTTCTAATTACCGCACAGTTCCTAAAGGACAATGCAGTTAAGAACATGGTTGACTTGCGTGCCAAGTTGCCAGAATTGAACCTTGCATCTGTCAGCGGCGCTGACTGGATTCCAGCAGTTCAGTTCTAATTAAGTAGTAAAAGGAGGCGAGTTAATGGTTTCAGCTGTTGAAGTTAGAAACATTTCAATGGCATTTGGTTCAAACCAAGTGTTAACTGGAGTGGATTTAACAATCGACAAAGGACAAACCACAGCATTGTTAGGAGCTAATGGTGCCGGTAAGTCCACATTAATAAAAATATTATCCGGAGTTTATTCATCCTTTACCGGGGAAATATTGATTGATGGAAAAGCTGTAACTATTGACTCGCCAACTACTGCCAAAGCAGCAGGAATTGAAACTGTTCATCAAAGAATTGATGAAGGCGTAATTCCTGGACTAACTGTGGCAGAAAATTTATTGTTTGAACGAATCGTCTCAGGTGAAATTTCCAGAACAGTTTCTCTAAAAACAATTGTTAATGAAGCAGAAAAAATAGCATCCGCCCTTGATCTCAAATGGAGCAAATCCAAACTTAGAAATGATGTTTACGAATTAGGTATTGCTGAGCAACAAATGCTCATACTGGCTAGAGCGCTTTCGCGCTCACCTAAATTATTAATATTAGACGAACCAACTTCTGCTTTATCAAATGCTGAAAGTCAAAACTTATTTAAGTTTATAAAAAATCTTGAATCACAAGGAATAGCAATTCTATATGTCTCACATAAGTTAAGTGAAATTGAACAATTGGCAAAGAACCTAGTTGTCATCCGGGATGGAAAAATTAGAAATGAACAAAGTTCACCATTTTCATGGGATCTTGCATTAAAAGAAATGTTAGGTCAACAAGAACTAGGACAAAGGAATAATTTTGATTATATTCAAGGCAACGAAGTTGCTCTGAAATTAGAAGGGGTAAAACTCTTTAAGGAGTCTTCTGCATTTGATTTAGAAATAAATCGCAAACAGGTAACAGGAATCATTGGATTATTAGGTGCAGGAAAAACAGAATTAGCCAAAGTAATTTATGGTGCAGACAATTTGATTTCAGGAAACATGAAATTTGATGGGAAAAATTACAAACCAACTCATCCTTCAGATGCGGTCAGCAGTGACATTTACTTAGTACCAGAAGATCGCGCAGCCGACTCAATGATTCCTAACTGGAGTATTGCCCACACTGCAACTTTGCCATTTATGGGCGAATTCTCAGTTAAAGGAATGATCAAAAAAGTTTCGGAATCAATTAGAGGAAAACAGTTAGTTGATGATTTAAAGGTAGTGACAACATCACACGAGGCTATCGTTGACTCACTTTCAGGAGGAAACCAACAAAAAGTAGTTGTAGGAAGATGGTTGCAATCAAAACCAAAAATGATGATCCTGGATGAACCTTTTAGAGGAGTAGATATTGGGGCAAGAAGAGATATCTCAAAACGAGTAAGAGATTTAGCAGCGACTGATGTTGCTGTTTTAGTTCTAGCATCTGATGTTGACGAGATATTAGATGTGGCAGATCGAATTATTGTCCTTGTCGAAGGAAAAGTAGTAATGGATGTAAATGCAGGAGAAACATCAAAAGAAAAAATAGTTAACAAAATGTCGGAGGTAGCTTGAAATGAGTATCGGTAAAACAACCGCAACAACAGGATTTGACCTAAGAGACTTTATTGTTAAATACGGTTTCATTCTGGTGACAGTAATTTTATTTGTTTGGTTTGCTTCCACAGAGCCTACTTTTAGAATGCAAAACACTTTATTTTCAATGCTGAAATTTACTTCCGTTGTGGCAATCACGGGTCTTGGTGTTACTTTGACAATGGTGGTCGGTGGACTTGATCTTTCAGTAGGAGCAACTGCTGGATTGTCTGTGACACTTTCAGCAATGACCATGGTTATCTATGCCCAAACTGGTCCAGTAGCTTTAATTGTTGTGCTTTTAGGTGGAGCATTAGTTGGTTTATTTAATGCTTTTTTAATTGTGGTTTTGAAAATTCCAGACTTATTGGCAACACTTGCCACGATGTTTACCATAATGGGATTAAAACTTGTTCCAGTTGATGGTCAATCAGTTTCATCTGGCCTGATTTTAAGAGATGGAAGCGTTGCACCAGGAAGATTTACTGAAGGCTTCTTGTTAATTGATCGCGCCTACATTGGACCAGTTCCATTACCAGTTGCAATATTTTTCTCACTCGCATTTGTAGTTTGGATATTTTTGACCCGCACCAGATGGGGCAGAGTCATGTATGCAATTGGCTCTAATCCAGAAGCCGCAAGATTAGCTGGAGTAAAAGTTCAAAGGTACCGCGCACTTGCATACGTATTATCTGGTGTTTTTGCATCTATTGGTGGTTTAATTCTTTCTTCACGAATTGGACAAGGTGACATCAGTGCTGGAAATTCACTATTACTTGACGCTGTGGCAGTTTCCCTAGTGGGAACTTCGGTGTTAGGAATGGCCAGACCAAACGCCTGGGGAACAACTCTTGGTGCAGTGTTAATTGGAATTGTTATTACCGGACTAACAATCAAAGGCTTTCCTTACTACGCCCAAGATGTGGTCAAGGGACTTGTGTTGTTAACAGCCTTGATATTCTCCTTTACACTTTCGAGACGAAAGTCTAGATTTGTTCCAGCGGTGTAAGGAAAGAAAATGGCTGACCAGTACGAATTCTTAACAAAAGATAACATCACTGAATACTTATCTAGCAAACAAGTATTTGCAAAATTGATTGACGCGAATAATCTTGTTGAGTTCAAAGAAGTAGGTGATGGAAATCTAAATCTTGTTTTCATAATGAAAGACTCCTCAGGTAGAGGAATAGTTTTGAAACAAGCTTTACCTTATGTTCGTTTGGTTGGACCAGATTGGCCAATGACTCCATCCAGAGCAAGAATTGAGTCTGAAACAACAATAATTCATTCAAGATTCGCAAAAGATCTTGTTCCAGAAATTTATGATTACGATCCGGATCGATTTATCATCGCCATGGAAGATTTATCTGATCATGTTGTTTGGCGAGGGGCATTAAATTCTGGATTAAGATTTGATGGT
>JAQCGN010000051.1 GCA_027730605.1 Actinomycetota bacterium | reverse complement strand
ATTAAATGCATCAGCAACTGCTTTGTATGTTATTTGTCCTTGGTGAACATTTAGCCCTAAACGCAATGCTTTGTCATCTGCTAATGCTTTCTTCCAACCTTTATTAGCTATTGCTTTTGCATAAGGCAGGGTCACATTGGTAAGAGCATAAGTTGAAGTGTTAGGAACAGCACCTGGCATGTTTGCTACACAATAAAAAATAGATTGATGAACATTGTAAGTCGGTTCAGCGTGAGTCGTAGCTTTCGAATCTTCGAAGCAACCACCTTGATCAATAGCAATATCTACTAACACTGATCCTGGTTTCATTCTTTTTACTAAAGCATTTGAGACTAACTTGGGCGCTTTTGTTCCTGGTACTAATACTGCTCCAATAACTAGATCTGCATCAAGCACAGCTCTTTCAATTTCAAAAGCATTTGACACAATAATTTGAACTTTTCCATCAAAAATGAGATCAAGTTCTTTTAATCGTTCCACGTTTAAATCAAGAATTGTGACATTGGCTTCAAATCCCAAAGCAATAGTTGCCGCATGTTGACCAGAAACACCGCCACCAATTATGACAACGTTTCCTTTCTTAACTCCGGGAACACCACCAAGTAGTAATCCTCTTCCTCCTTGGAATTTAAGAAGTGAATGTGCCCCAACTTGTGGCGCTAGTCTGCCTGCTACTTCTGACATGGGAGCAAGCAATGGCAAGGCTCTGTTTTCTAATTCAACGGTTTCGTAGGCAATTGCTGTAGTTTTTGACTTTATTAACGCATCTGTGCATTCCTTGGAAGCTGCCAGATGAAGATATGTGAACAGTATTTGTCCCTCGCGCATTTTAGGGTATTCCGCCGCAATTGGTTCTTTTACTTTCAAAATAAGATCTGCTTTTTTCCAAACTTCATCAGCACTATCAATAATTTTGGCACCAGAATTAATGTATTCATCATCAGAGATAGCTGAACCAATGCCAGCACTTTTTTCAATAATTACTTGATGACCATTTTTTACAAACTCAACAACACCAGCCGGTGTTATGGCAACCCGATATTCGTGGTTCTTTATTTCTTTTGGAACTCCTACTAGCAATTAATCTTCTCCCTTTCACTCCTAGCCCAAAAAACCATATTACGCTCTCACCTATCTAGTTTTCCCACAATATTGTTAATTGTGGGAAATTATCGTAAATCTAGTGCTGCTTTAACAAGTCCTTGAAAAAGTGGATGAGCCTGCGTAGGTCTTGACTTAAACTCTGGATGGGCCTGAGTTGCCACATAATATGGATGAACTGATTTATCTAACTCTATGAATTCAACTAACTTTCCATCTGGGGATAAACCTGAAAAAACTAGGCCATGTTCACTTAATTTATCTTTATATTCGTTGTTAACTTCGTATCTATGTCTGTGTCTTTCTGTGATAACAGATTTACCGTAAATATCTTTTACAATTGATTTGTCTTTCAAATGAGCTGGGAAACTTCCTAATCTCATTGATGCACCCATATCTTTGGTGCCATTTACAACCTCAACTTGATCTGCCATTGTGGCAATAACTGGATAAGCAGTATCAGCATCAAACTCTAAAGAAGATGCACCGGGCATGCCTGCAATTTCTCGGGCAAATTCGATAACCATGCACTGCAAACCAAGACATATTCCTAATGTTGGAATCTTATTTTTCCTAGTGTAGGTAAGTGCGCCTAATTTTCCTTCTATCCCTCTTACTCCAAAACCACCAGGAATTAAAACTGCGTCCACCCCACTTAATGCTTCTGCAGCTCCTTCTGGTGTTTCACAATCATCTGAAGCAACCCATTTAATATTTACCTTGGCGTTATTTGCAAATCCACCAGATCTTAAAGCTTCAGAAACAGAAAGATATGCATCAGGTAAATCAATATATTTTCCAACGAGTCCAACGGTGACTTCATGTGCTGGTTTATGAACTCTTTCTAATAATTCATCCCAACTTTTCCAATTAACATCTCTGAATGGTAAACCTAGTCGTCTCACAACAAAAGCATCTAATCCTTCTCTGTGCAAAACCCTTGGTATGTCATAAATACTTGGGGCATCAACTGCTGCTACAACACCTTCCTGATCAACGTCACACATCATAGAAATTTTCTTCTTAATACTTTCAGGAACAATGCGATCAGATCTTAAAACTATTGCATCTGGTTGCAAACCAATACTTCTCATTGACGCAACACTGTGCTGGGTTGGTTTAGTTTTTTGTTCTCCACTTGGTCCGATGTAGGGCAACAAACTAACGTGCAAGAAGAATGTGTTTTCTCTTCCAATTTCATGACGAATTTGTCTCACGGCTTCTAAAAATGGTAATGATTCAATATCACCGACTGTTCCACCAATTTCAGTGATCACAACATCAACATCAGCATTTGCCATTCCCCTGATGCGTCCCTTGATTTCGTTTGTGATGTGGGGAATAACTTGAACCGTGTCACCTAAATATTCACCACGTCGCTCTCTTGCAATAACACTTGAATAAACTTGACCAGTTGTCACATTTGCAGATTTAAATAACTCAACATTTAAAAATCTTTCATAATGTCCCACGTCTAGATCGGTTTCACCGCCATCTTCGGTTACAAAGACTTCACCGTGTTGAAAAGGATTCATAGTTCCTGGATCAACATTTAGATATGGATCAAGTTTTTGCATTGTTACTTTTAAACCACGCGAAACTAATAAGTTTCCCAAAGAGGAAGCAGTTAGACCTTTACCAAGGGATGATGCCACGCCACCTGTTACAAAAATATGTTTAATGGTTCCTGCTGACAATTTGACTCCCGTGGCAACAATTGGTGCAAAGTTAAAAACTTAACCCCACGGGATTACATCTTATAACGACTTGGTTTGAGACATCTTCAATAGTTCACGTGCGTGTTCAAGGGCTGAGGTGGATTCTTCAATTCCTGCCATCATCCGAGCAATTTCGGTCACGCGAGAATCAGCATCAAGATCAATCACACTTGAAGTGGTTATGTTTCCTGAAGCAGATTTTTCAACCTTCAAATGCTTATCAGCAAACGCTGCAACTTGAGGCAAATGAGTGACCACAACTATTTGGTGATGTTTGGCTAGAGCTTTTAATCTTTTTCCAACTTCTATCGCTGCTGCTCCACCTATGCCTGCATCTACTTCGTCAAAAATCATTGTTTTAGCGGAAACATTTTTTGAGAAGACAAGCTCAATAGCCAACATAATGCGAGACATTTCTCCCCCACTTGCAACTTTTGATATCGGTTTTAATGGTTGTCCTGGATTTGCACTAAATTCAAAAGATATTTGGTCGACCCCAAAGTTATCAAAGTGAAGACTTGTACTCTTTTTTTCTACCAATATGTTTAATCCTTGAGCATCATCTGCAGTTTCAAGGTTTACTTTAAATTTGGCGTTGGGGATTGAAAGCATTTTCAGCTCTTTTTCAATCTCAGTAGATATTTGAGATGAAGCCTTATCTCTGTTGTCATGAATGATTTGAGCCGATTTTGATAAAGTACTCAAAAGATTCTTGATTTCATCTTGTGTTTTCTCGATTGCTGAAGGTAGATCTTCGATATTAGTTAGTTCAATGGAGAATTTTTTGATGTTTTCTTGGGCATCTTTTGTTGAGGGACCATATTTAACAAGTAACTTCTTAATTAAAGCTCTCCTAGACTCTAATTTGTCAATTGTGGCAGGATCTCTATCAAGTGAAGCCAAATCCCTATTCACATCTTGGGCTAAATTTGATATTTCAATCTCTAGATTAGACATCTGGTCTCGAAGACTTGCAATACGATCACTTTTGGTAGCAGCTAAATCAAGTGCTTTTCTGGCTCGTGTGAGTTGACTAGAAACTGAGATATTTGAATCATCACTTCCGTTTAATAAAGAATCTGCTAAGGCTAACGACTCAAAAATATCTTCACTGTTATTGATGAGATTAATCCTTTCCGTGATAGTAATTTCCTCATCAACTTCCAAATTTGCATCAGTTAATTCCTTGATGGCCTCTTGTAGTTGCGATATTCTCAAAGCATTTTGGGCACCAGACTTATTCAACTCCTCTAGTCTTTTCTTGGTTTCAATGAATTTGGCATAGATTCCCTGATATTCAGATAGAACTTCCAAATGCTTATTGCCAGCAAATTGGTCAAGTAAATCTCTTTGATAACTTGCTTTATTGAGTAAAACTTGATCACCTTGACCATGGATTGTGATTGAGCTTTGAGTGATCTCTTCTAGTGTTGCACTGGGAATTGATCTTCCTCCCAGAATGATTTTTCCTCGTCCTTCTTTTGCGATAGTTCTACTTAATTGTGTGCCACCATCTTCAATTACAATATCTAATTCTGCTAACCGATTAAGCACATCTTTGTCTTTGGGGACTTGGATAAAGGCTTCAACGACAGCTGCTTTTTCATTTGCTCTTACCAGATTGCTGTCAATTTTTTCACCAACTACCATTTGAAAAGCAGTCAGTATCATTGTCTTTCCTGCACCAGTTTCACCTGTTAACACTGTGAAACCATCAGACATCTCTAATGAGACATCCTCGATCACTCCAATATTTTGAATGCGAAGATCATTAATCATTTACGCTTATTTGTCCCACGCCAACCCTCGACGGGTAATTGAAACTTTTTAACTAAACGCTCTGAGAAAGATTCTTTCTCAAGTCTTGCTAAATGAACATAATTTTGTGATTTTTTCACTTCAATTCTCATGCCCGGAACTAAATCAAAAGATCTTCTTCCATCTGCTGTTAAGTGACCTGCAGTTGATTCTTGTGGTATTTCAATTGCTATTACTGAAGCTGTGTCAACTACTAAAGGTTTAGCAAATAAGGCATGAGCACTTATTGGTACAACTACCAGAGCTTCCACACTTGGCCAAATAACTGGACCTCCTGCACTAAAAGCATAAGCCGTTGAACCAGTTGGGGTAGCTAAAACAATTCCATCTCCCCAAAGCCTAGAAACAGGTTTGGAATCAATTTCAAGAATTAAATCAAACATATGTCCTGGCTCAGATTTTTCAATTGCCACATCATTTAATGCAAAAGATTCAAAAACCACTTCGCCATCTTTTGACACCACAACTTCGATTGCCAAACGATCTTCAACTATCCAGGATTGTGTGGTTACTGCCTTAACAACATCTTCAATATGATCAACTTCAGCTTCAGCTAAAAATCCCACATGACCTAAATTGATTCCCAGAACTGGAATATTATTTGTACGAGTTACTTCAACGGCGCGAAGAATTGTGCCATCTCCCCCAAAAACAAGAGCTAAATTAGGTTTGTCTTTTTTTGGGTCATATTGCTCAATCTTAAAACCTTGGCTTTGAATAAGAGTCTGATCACTTTCCGGTGCACAAATTTCCACACCTGCTTTGGTTAACTGGGCTGAAACTTGGGCAGCAATTTTATTTGCCTCTGTGGAATTGTTATGCAAAAGAATTAATACACTTGGTTTATTACTCATGATTGTGGACCCTTAGCAATTGCGGTCTCAATTTCTTTATCACTAATTATCGCCCCACCTTTTTTAAGCCACACAAAGTATTCAACATTTCCTTTAGGTCCTGGAAGAGCAGAAGCAACAACCCCATTGCAACCAAGTCCTAATTGGGCCCCAGAATCAATAACTTTTCTAATAGCATCTTTTCTCAATTCAGGATCTCGCACAACTCCACCTGCACCAAGGGAATCTTTTCCCACTTCAAATTGAGGCTTCACCATTAATAAAAAATGAGCCTCAACTTCAGCGTTAGCAATTAATGCTGGAAGAACTTGGGACAAAGAAATAAATGACAAATCTGCCACCACAATGCTGGGTGAAGGAGTAAGTGTTGCCTCTGGCATATTACGAATATTGGTTCTTTCCATAACAACTACTTGAGGATGGTTTCGTACTTCCCAGGCAAGTTGGCCATAGCCCACATCAACACAAAATACTTTGGCAGCTTTTCTTTCTAAAAGCACTTGACTAAAACCACCGGTGGAAGATCCCGCATCTAAACAAACCTGGTTTTCAACATTTACTTCTTTCCACTCATCTAGCGCACTTATCAACTTATGTGCACCTCGGCTCACATAATGATCAACTTCGGTTTCTATGATTATGGAAACTTCATTGTTTACTCTTCTATCCGGTTTTAGTGCTGGAACATGATCTACTAAAACAGAACCTGAATTAATTAATTCAATAGCAATCTCGCGAGATCTAGCAAGACCTCGCCTGACTAATTCTTGATCCAGTCTGTTTAGAGTCACTCTGGATTATCAGTTAAGGCATCATGTAACCGACGATGCACATCTTCAAAAACAGCAACATGTTCTAAAGCAGGAAGCAAAGTTAGTTCATTGAGTCGCTCTGTGGCACCATCAACTCTGCCATCCCCACTGGGAATGATTGGTTTTAAAGCACCTAAAGACAATTCAGATTGTTGATTTTGTGACGAGTCAGATTGGTTTTCCATACCTACCAACTTACTAAATAGTTGTTGTCTATGAGTGCACTCAAGTCTTTTCCGACATAAGTGGGGGCTGTGGGCATAGTGGCATTTTTGATTTGATTCAAATCACTCACCCCGGTGAGCACACACATGGATTTGAAGTTGGCATTATTTGCTCCTTGGATATCGGTATCCAAACGATCCCCCACCACTAAAGGATTTTTTGAGGAAAATATTTGGGCCGCCTGTTTGAACATGTGAGGCTCAGGTTTTCCCATCAAGATCGGACTTTTTCCTGTGATGGAAGTGATCAAAGCGTTGAATGCACCATTTCCTGGAGCCAAACCTTTCTCTGTTGGAAATGTGTAATCACCATTGGTTGAAACCCAAACTGTCCCACCGGCAATGGCATAACACATCTCAGCTAAATCTTTCTGAGAAATATCAGCATCAATCCCATTACACACAACTACAGGATTTTTATCAGCCTTGGTCACAACTTTGAAACCAGCATCACTTACCGAATCTTTCAAACCAGTGCTGCCCACAACTAGAACTTTGCTAGATTTTGGAAATTTATCCATTAGATACCAACACAAGGTTTGAGAACTTGTCACAATGGCTGAAGCCTTGAAATCAAGACCAAAACCTTTCATCCATTTACTTACACTTTTTGCTGTAACAGATCCGTTATTTGTAATAACTGCAATATTTACTTTTCTTTTCTGTAATTCTTTGATAGTTTTAACAGCATTATCAATGGGAGTTTTCCCCAAATAAACCACACCATCAAGATCTAAAAGCACACAATCATAAGAGTCAATCAAAGCCATTATTTGACCAAATATTCTTTAGCACCAGTTAAATCTTGAGGATCTAGTTCATGGGCTTTTTGAAACCAGGTTTGTGATTCATCTTCACGGCCTAAACTTTTTAGAGTTTTAGCGTAAACATAGCGAAGTCTAGCTACCGATTCTGCTGGTTTTCCGGTGTTAAATTCAGGAATTTTTGCTAAAGCAAGTCCGGCATCTTCTTGTCCTAAATCTTCCCTGGCACCAGCAATAACTAACATTAATTCGTGATAATCAGATCTGTCCATCTTATGTAAATCTTTTTCATTGCCACATTCAACAGATTTTTCTGGTCTTCCCAGTGCTCTTTCACAATCTGCGATCATCGCTAAAGAATCTGGTCTGCCACTTATCCTTCGTGCAGTTCTTAATTCTGACAAAGCTAATTTGTAATCTTCAACTCGATATGCAGCAACACCAACTGCTTCTCTAATAATTGCTAACCGAGATGCTGCTGCAACATTGGCAGCTTTGGCATGCTCTAGTGCTAATTGAGGATCGCGATCAAGGAATTCTCCTGCTGCAACTAAATGTCGGGAAACAAAAAGTGCTAAACCTTCTGGAAGTGTTCGAAGTTCAGCTTTAATTTCTGGTGCTAATTCTTTACCAGTAATTTCATCAGGAACTTTTAGTTCATCCATTTTGAAATTACTTCCATTTCTTTTATGTAATGTTCTAATTTAAGCAGGTTTATAAAACAAAATATCCACCTTTTTACAGGTGGATATTTTTATATGTCCGGCAACGTCCTACTCTCCCACCCGGTCTCCCGAGAAGTACCATCGGCGCTGAGAGGCTTAGCTTCCAGGTTCGGAATGGAGCTGGGCGTTTCCCTCTCGCCATGATCACCGTAACTTTATTGAGTTTTGTATCAGGATTAACCAATACATAACTCGAAAACCGCATAGAGGACGCGAGTACTTCCTTTTAAAGGAAATACATAATTAGAAGTTTGTGAAAACAAGCCCTCGACCTATTAGTACCGGTCAGCTCCACGCATTGCTGCGCTTCCACATCCGGCCTATCAACCCAGTCATCTTCTGGGGGTCTTACCAGGTTAACCCTGTGAGAGTTCTCATCTTGAGGTGAGCTTCCCGCTTAGATGCTTTCAGCGGTTATCTCGTCCGAACGTGGCCAACCAGCCATGCCCTTGGCAGGACAACTGGCACACCAGAGGTTCGTCCATCTCGGTCCTCTCGTACTAGAGACAGGTCCTCTCAAAACTCTTTCGCGCGTGGAGGATAGGGACCGAACTGTCTCACGACGTTCTGAACCCAGCTCGCGTACCGCTTTAATGGGCGAACAGCCCAACCCTTGGGACCTACTCCAGCCCCAGGATG
>JAQCGN010000050.1 GCA_027730605.1 Actinomycetota bacterium | reverse complement strand
CCTGAAAATTACCCGGATTTAATCAGTAGTTTGACAGAGGGCATCACCAGAAATCAAAAACTTATGTGGGCAGCACAAGCCTTTTCGCATACTGCAACTTATGAAAATCTCATAGCAAGATGGTTCTCTAAAAAAACAACTCCTGAACAAGATTCACCAGACTGGGTTGGTGCTTCTTTTACTAGATCCCAAGTACTTCGTTATGGAGAAAACCCACACCAAAGTGCCGCACTCTACAGAGGGATTAGTTCTGAAAAAGGAATTGCACAAGCAAAGCAATTATCTGGCAAGGAAATGTCTTATAACAATTATGTTGATGCAGATAGTGCTCGAAACGCAGTCTTTGATCACGTTGAACCTTGTGTGGCAATAATTAAACACGCAAATCCGTGTGGAATTGCTATTAGTCAAGATTTAGCAACAGCTTATAAAAAAGCTTTTGAAACAGATAAGGTTTCAGCATTTGGTGGAGTAGTTGCAACAAACAGAAAAGTTGATAAGTCCACAGCAGAGTTAATTAATGATGTTTTTACTGAAGTTATCGTTGCGCCAAGTTATGACGATGATGCTTTAGCAATCCTGAAATCTAAACCTAACTTGAGAATACTTCAACTATCTGGTCCACACATGGGTCACAGAGTTGAGTGGAGAGTTATTTCTGGTGGTGTTCTAATGCAAAGTGTTGACGATGTGGAAGTAGCAGGGGATGATCCAGACTCTTGGAAGCTTGTTGCAGGAGAAAAAGCAAATGCAGAAATGTTTTCTGACTTAGAGTTTGCTTGGAGATCAGTAAGGGCCCCAAAATCTAACGCAATTGTTTTAGCAAAAAATGGTGCGACCATGGGTATAGGCATGGGGCAAGTTAATAGAGTTGATGCAGCACATTTAGCAGTCAAACGTGCCGGTATTGAACGAGCAAAGCTAAGTGTTGCAGCTTCAGATGCTTTTTTTCCATTTGTTGATGCTTTTCAAGTTCTAATTGAAGCAGGCGTAGTTGGAGTTGTTCAACCAGGTGGATCTAAAAATGATAATGAAATTATTGAGTTAGCTAAAAAAACTGGTGTCACGATGTATCTGACAGGTGTGCGCCATTTTTCTCATTGAAAAAGCAAGTTTTCCACTAGCAATAACATTGGCATTTATTGCAGGAACTGCGGCAACTTTACAAGCAGGAATAAGTGGTCAACTAGCAACAGAACTCAATGATGGAATCATGGCTGCCCTTATTTCAAATATTGGTGGAGCAATATTTATGTCACTATTTTTGTTTAGTCCTGAAGTACGGGAAAAAGGGAAAAAGCTATATCGAGATGTTATGAATGCCAAATTTGCCAAGTGGCAACTACTTGGAGGAGTAGCAGGAGCTGTTTATATTGCAACAGCATCAAGCACCGTAAGTATTATTGGCACTGGTTTATTTACAGTGGTTTTAATTGCATCTCAAAATGTGAGTGGAATTATTGTAGATAAGTTTGGATTAAGTTCAGGTTTAAAAAAGGGTTTCACAAAGAAAAGAGTTTTAGCAGCCCTTATTGGAATTATTGCAATAATTCTCTCAGTTTCAGAATTTAAAGGTAAAATTTTATGGTTACCAATAGTTGCTGTGGTAGTAGCAGGATTAGCAGTAACTATTCAATTTGCTTTGAATGCTCGAGTCACACATGCCTCTAATTCACAAGTCTCCGCGTTTATAAATTTTCCGATGTCTATGTTTGCCGTGCTAATTACTTTATTTTTTATGTATTTATTTGGTAAAACTTGGCCAACATGGCCAAGTCAATGGTGGCTCTATAGTGCTGGGGTTCTGGGGGCAATTGTGGTTTATTTAGCTGCTGCAACTGTTAGAAATCTAGGAGTTTTACTTTTTGGATTAGTCAGTGTCTCAGGCCAATTGATTGCTTCAATCGTTTTGGACGTAGTGATTCCCAATAACAACATAAATGTTGGATGGGCACTGTTAACTGGTGCAGGACTTATGCTCTTGGCTGTCTATTTAGCAAGTGATGTGAGGTAGCGTTACTTTTATGAGTGCTACAACTCCTCAATCAAATTCTGAAAATAAAGGTCTTCATGCCATCGCTAATCCAACACAAAAAGGAAGATGGCAAAAATTATTTAGACGACAATGGCCAACTTTATTTCCATTGTTAATAACTATGTCAGGCATAGTTTTAGCTACTCAAATCAATTTTCGAATAGGCGCCCTAGTTTTCTCTTTGGGGGTGGGTGTTGCAGCAGTGTTGCGTGCATCACTCCCGCGATTTACCCTGGGCTGGTTGTACGTGCGAACCAAGTGGATTGATGTTTTGATCTTGGTCAGCTTTTCTCTTCTCCTGTTAACTCTTTCTATAGTTGTGCCCTCTTAAACTTTGTTTTCTAGTATTTGACTAGGATTTGTATCGAAAGTAAATAAATTTGTTGTTTTAATTTGAAAGGATTACTCATCCAGGTGAGCAGATCAGGCAAAGTCTCCGTCATCGGAGCAGGTTTTTATGGTTCTACAACTGCAATGCGCCTAGCCGAATATGACATGTTTGAAACCGTAGTTCTAACAGATGTGGTTGATGGAAAAGCAGAAGGACTTGCTTTGGACATGAATCAATCAAGACCTATTGAAAAATTTGAAACAAAGATAATTGGACAAACCACCACAGCAGATGGTTCTGGCTATGAAGCAATAAAAGGATCCAACATTGTTGTGATAACTGCTGGTTTGCCAAGAAAACCAGGTATGAGTCGAATGGATTTAATTGAAACAAACGCCAAAATTGTCCGTCAAGTTTCAGAAAATGTTGCCAAGCATGCGCCAGATGCAGTTGTAATTGTTGTTTCCAATCCGTTAGATGAAATGACCGCTTTAGCTCAATTAGCAACAGGTTTTCCAAAAAATAAAGTGATGGGTCAAGCTGGCATGCTTGATACCGCAAGATTTAGTAATTTTGTGGCAGAAAAAACTGGCTCAGACATAAACGACGTCAAAACTTTAACCTTAGGTTCTCATGGTGAAACTATGGTTCCAGTACCAAGTCAATCAAGTGTAAAAGGAAAAATGTTAAGTGATGTTTTATTAAAAGCAGATATTGATTCACTGGTAGATCGCACCAGAAATGGGGGCGCTGAAGTTGTTGCATTATTAAAAACAGGTTCTGCTTACTACGCACCTTCTGCAGCTGCGGCAAGAATGGCTAAAGCAGTTATTACAAATTCAGGAGAAGTAATGCCTGTTTGTGCCTGGGTGGATGGCGAATTTGGAATTAGCGGAGTTTATTTAGGCGTTGAAGCTGAAATTGGATCTAATGGCATTAACAAAGTTGTTGAAACAAAATTATCAGAAGATGAGCTCAATAATTTAAAAATTGCTGCTGAAGCTGTTAGGGCCAAACAAGCAGACGTTAAAGATCTGTAGGGAATAGGAATAGACATGGCAAAAATTAAAGTAGCAAATCCAGTTGTTGAACTTGATGGCGACGAAATGACTCGCATCATTTGGCAGTTTATTAAAGATGAATTAATTTTGCCCTACCTTGATATTAATCTTAATTACTTTGATTTAAGCATTGAAAATCGTGATAAAACTGATGATCAAGTAACAATTGATTCAGCAAATGCAATTAAAAAACACGGAGTTGGAATCAAGTGTGCAACTATAACTCCAGATGAAGCACGAGTTAAAGAATTTAATCTTAAAAAAATGTGGAAATCACCAAATGGAACTATTCGAAACATTCTTGGTGGAGTTATTTTTCGTGAACCAATAATTATCAGCAATATTCCAAGACTTGTTCCTTCATGGACTAAACCAATTATTATTGGCCGTCATGCCCATGGAGATCAATACAAGGCAACAGATTTTGTGGTTCCAGGTCCTGGAAAAGTCACTATGACTTATCAGCCTGAAGATGGTTCAAGTCCTATGGAATTTCAAATAGCAAACTTCACTGGTTCAGGTGTAGCAATGGGAATGTATAACTTTGATGAAAGCATCAAAGATTTTGCTAGAGCATCTTTAAATTATGGTTTAAACAGAAATTATCCAGTTTATTTATCAACTAAAAATACAATATTGAAAGCTTACGATGGTCGCTTCAAAGATATTTTTCAAGAAATTTATGAAAAAGAATTTAAAGCTCAGTTCGATGCTGCAGGATTAACTTATGAACATCGATTAATTGATGACATGGTTGCCACCGCCTTGAAATGGGAAGGTGGATATGTGTGGGCATGTAAAAACTATGACGGAGATGTGCAAAGTGACACTGTGGCCCAAGGTTTTGGTTCCCTGGGATTGATGACAAGTGTTTTGATGACACCAGATGGAAAAATTGTGGAATCAGAAGCTGCACACGGCACGGTTACTCGTCATTATCGACAACACCAAAAAGGTCAACCAACTTCAACAAATCCAATAGCATCAGTTTTTGCTTGGACTAGAGGTTTAATTCACAGAGCTAAACTAGATAGCAATAAAGAATTAGATAACTTCGCCAAAGCTCTTGAAGATGCTTGTGTCAAAACAGTTGAGTCTGGTTTGATGACTAAAGATTTAGCCGGATTAATTGACAAAAATCAGAGCTGGGCCACAACTGAGGATTATTTGGCTGGAATTAAGCGCCAATTAGACTCAAGTTTATAAACTCTGACACTGATTGAGTAGCATCTTAAACATATGAGTACTTGGGTTAGTGCCCTTATTGTTCTAGTTTTTATTCTAATTGGTGGGTTTTTTGCTGCCGCTGAAATTGCTTTAGTTTCTTTACGCGAATCACAAGTAAAAAGAATCGCAGAGACAAAAGGCAGAAGAGGAAAACTCTTAAAGGATTTACACGAGCACCCAAATAGATTTTTAGCTTCAGTTCAAGTCGGAGTAACTGTGGCAGGTTTTATCGGAGCTGGATTTGGTGCATCAAGTCTAACTCCAGTGCTATCTCCTGTTTTAGATTTGTTTCTGCCTAGACAAATTGTTTTATTTATTGCATTTATATTAATTACATTATTTATTGCTTATTTTTCATTAGTATTTGGAGAATTAGTACCAAAAAGATTGGCATTACAAAATTCAGAACAGTGGGCATTAATTGCTGTTTACCCAATAGATCTCTTAGCTAGAATCTCTAGACCATTTATTTGGTTATTAAGTCGTTCTACAAACATAATCCTTAAATTACTTGGGGTAGATCCTCAAGCAAGTAGACAAGAGTTAACTGGCGAAGACTTAAGAGATTTAGTAGCTGGGCACGGAGAATTAAGTGATAATGAACGAGCTTTAATTGATGATGTTTTTGAAGCAGACGATCGTGAAATAAAAGAAGTGATGACTCCTCGCACAGAAGTTGAATTTCTTGATGCTGACTCAACAATTCCTGAAGCTGCCCTAATTGTAGAAAAACTTCCCCACACTAAGTATCCGGTCATGAACAAAACAGCAGATGAAGTTGTTGGATTTGTTCATGTTCGACAATTGCTTTCACTTGAGGCTAGGAAATCAAGTAAGCAATTAGGAGAGATTGCTATTGCTGTGGATTCAATTCCTGGTACAACTTCGGTGCTAAGTGCATTAGCTCAAATGAGAAACGGCAATCAACATTTATTGATTGTGGCCGATGAATATGGTGGAACAGCAGGAATCATTACACTTGATGATTTGGTTGAAGAACTAATTGGCGATATTCGCCACCAAGATGAAGAACCTGAGCATGAAGTAAATGAACTAGATTTTCATGGCGAAATAGAAGTTGAAGGGTTAATGAACCTAGATGACTTTGCTGATGAAACACACATCCATTTACCTGAAGGACCTTATGAAACAGTTGCTGGATTTGTGATTGCCAAGCTTGGCACTCTTCCAAATGTTGGAAAGTCTGTTATTGCCGAACAATGTAAATTTGAAATCATCGCTATGGATATCAGACGAATTGCTCGGGTGAGAGTAAGTCGAATTGAGCCCTCAAATGCCAAGCATGGTGGACAATAAGTCTTATGGCAAAACCAAGTGTTTTATCTGGAATTCAACCTACCGCTGATTCATTCCATATCGGAAATTACTTTGGAGCACTTCGACAATGGGTGAGTATGCAAGAAACTCACGATTGTTTTTATTCCGTTGTAGATTTACATGCCATAACTTCTGAATTTGATCCTAAAGTTTTAAAGAAAAGAACTTTAACTTCATTTGCACAACTTTTAGCTGTAGGAATTGACACAAACAAAAGCACAATTTTTGTACAAAGCCAAGTCCCTCAGCATGCCCAACTTGCTTGGGTTTTAAGTTGTTTCACTGGTTTTGGTGAGGCAGGAAGAATGACACAATTCAAAGATAAAACTCAAAAAGGTGGACAAGAAAGATCTTCTGTTGGATTATTTACCTATCCAATTTTACAAGCTGCGGATATTTTGCTTTATCAAGCACAAAGTGTTCCAGTGGGAGAAGATCAAAGACAACACTTAGAGTTAACAAGAGATTTAGCAACTAGATTTAATAACCAGTTTGGTAAAACATTCATAGTTCCTGAAGCTTTCATTGTTAAAGAGTCCGCTAAAATATTAGATTTGCAAGATCCAAGTGCCAAGATGAGTAAGTCTTCGCCTCAAGGTTGTGTTTTTATCTTGGATGAACCAGAGGTGGTGATGAAAAAATTTAAAACCGCGCTAACAGATAGTGGAAAAGAAATTAAATACGATCCCGTAAATAAACCAGGTGTTTCAAATCTATTAGGCATCATCAAAGCTATTACTAGTGAGGAAATGTCTTTAATTGAGAGCCAATTTGTCAATAAAGGCTATGGAGATCTCAAAACATACACAGGAGAATTGGTTGTGGAAAAAATCATCAAACCTTTTAGAGAAAAAACACTTTCCTTGCTCGGAAATGAGAAAGAACTTAGTACTTTAATGACTCAAGGAGCCCAAAAGGCTGAAAAAGTTGCCGCAAATACTTTAAGAAATGTTTACGAAAAAGTTGGTTTTTAACTTCTAATTATTTACGGCGGGCAATTGTTTTGCCCAACCAAACAAGTGGATCGTACTTAATGTCAACTACACGTTCTTTCATTGGAATAATTGCATTATCAGTAATCTTGATATGTTCTGGGCAAACTTCTGTACAACATTTGGTTATATTACACATTCCCAATCCATGAGATTCTTGTGCTTCTTTTTTTCTGTCCAATTCATCTAATGGGTGCATGTCTAATTCTGCAAGTCTGATGAAGAATCTTGGCCCAGCAAAACTTTCTTTGTTTTCTTCATGATCACGAATTACGTGGCATACGTCTTGGCATAGGAAACACTCAATACATTTTCTAAATTCTTGACTTCTTTCCACATCTTGTTGCTGCATTCTGTATTCACCGGGTTTTAAGTTTACTGGTGGTTGGAAAGATGGAATTTCACGAGCTTTTATGTAGTTGAAAGAAACATCTGTGACTAAATCTTTAATTACAGGAAATGCTCGTAACGGGGTAACTGTTACCTCATCAGTCTCACTAAAAGTATTCATACGGGTCATACACATTAAACTTGGTTTACCATTTATTTCAGCACTGCATGATCCACATTTTCCGGCTTTACAATTCCATCGCACCGCTAAATCTGGGCTATCGGTAGCTTGCAAACGATGAATTACATCAAGTAGAACTTCTCCTTCGCTTACTTCCACGTTGTAATTGACAAGTTCGCCTTTTTCTTTATTGCCACGCCAAACTCGTAACTTAGCTAGATAACCCATTAGTTAAGCCCCCATTCCAAGTTGTACTAATTCTTCAGGTAGTAAATATTTACTTAATTCTTCTTCGCCAAACAAGTCAGCTAATTCTTTTGGCATTGGCGGAATTGCTTCAATCTTGGTATCAATACTTGATCCATTCCAGGAAGTAATAACGTGTTTTGGTCGCCAATTTTTATCCATATTAGGGAAGTCATTTCTGGTGTGACCACCACGTGACTCTTCTCTAACTAAGGCACTCTTAGCAATTGATTCACTGACCAAAAGCATGTTTTCAAGATCAAGTGATAAATGCCATCCAGGATTGAATTGTCTTTCGCCCTGTACTGTGACTTTTTTTGCACGTTTCTTTAAGTCTTCTAGTTTAGATATTGCATCAAGCATTTCATCACCGTCACGAATGATTCCTACAAGATCATTCATAACTTGTTGTAATTCTTGATGTACGGCATAAGGATTCTCATCACTATCGCCATTAAACGGGGCCAGTGCTTTATTTAATGCTTGTTCAACAATTTGTTCACTTACTTTAGGTTTAGAGCTTAATGATTTAACATACTGACGTACCCCCACACCGGCACGACGACCAAATACCAAAAGATCTGAAAGTGAATTTCCACCTAAACGATTTGATCCATGCATGCCACCTGCAACTTCACCTGCGGCAAATAATCCGGGCACTCCAATAGCAGCACCAGAATCAGGATCAACTTGAATGCCACCCATTACGTAATGACAGGTAGGTCCAACTTCCATTGGTTGTTTAGTTATGTCCACATCAGCTAATTCTTTAAATTGATGCCACATTGATGGCAATCTTTTTTTAATTACTTCTGGTTTCAAACGCGTTGACACATCTAAGAACACACCACCATGAGGAGATCCTCGAGAGGCTTTTACTTCAGCATTAATTGCTCTTGCTACTTCATCTCGAGGCAATAATTCAGGAGGTCTTCGATTTGAATCAGGATTTTCATACCAACCATCTGCTTCTGCTTCAGTTTCAGCATATTTGTCTTTAAATATGGCAGGAATATAGTTGAACATAAATCTTTTACCTTCAGAGTTTTTTAAAACTCCACCATCACCACGAACAGATTCAGTTACTAAAATTCCTTTAACACTTGGTGGCCAAACCATTCCTGTGGGATGAAATTGCACAAATTCCATGTGCATCAAGTTTCCACCTGCTTTTAAGGCAAGTGCATGACCATCTCCTGTGCCCTCCCAAGAATTGGAAGTTACTTTGAAAGATTTACCGATGCCACCTGTTGCTAATACAACAGCAGGTGCTTGAAACATTACAAATTCGCCA
>JAQCGN010000049.1 GCA_027730605.1 Actinomycetota bacterium | reverse complement strand
CACCACCTGCGTGAGTTAATTTCCCGGTGTCTTCTTCTAAGTGAACACGTTCTATTTCAACCCGAAATGGTTTAGTCCCATCATCTGTGTCAACTAGAACATCTAAATAACCATTGATACAAAGTGGTTCATCGTATTGACTTGTTTGAAAATCTTTTGGCATATCAGGATAAAAGTAGTTTTTTCTGGCAAATCTTGAATATGGGGCAACTGAACAATTAAGTGCTAGGCCGATTCTTATGGTGGACTCAATGCCCATTTCATTTGCTACTGGTAAAGATCCTGGTAATCCCAAACAAGTTGGACAAGTTTGAGTATTTGGCTCTGCCCCAAATTCTGTGGAGCAGCCACAAAACATTTTTGATTGAGTTGATAATTCAACGTGAGTTTCTAAGCCTAAAACAGGGTCATATTTTTTAATTGCCTCATCATATTTACTCATTTAACACCTACTAAATTAGGTATTTGTTCAATTAATAAACCATTCCATTTTGTTTTTAATGCAGCTTCAACCGCACCAGCTACTCGATACATTCGATCATCATTCATAAATGGTGCCACAATTTGTAAACCAACGGGTAATTTATCTTCATCTGCTAAACCAATTGGCACACTCATCGCAGGAATTCCTGCTAATGATGGTGGCAAAGTAGCCAGATCTGCTAAATACATTGCCATTGGATCATTTACTCGCTCACCTAATCCCCAAGCAGTTGTTGGTGAAGTTGGTGAAATTAACACATCAACATCCTTAAAAGCATTATTTAAATCTTGGGCAATTAATGCTCTTACTTTTTGAGCTTGTGCATAATATGCATCGTAGTAACCAGAAGATAATGCATAAGTTCCAATCATGATTCTTCTTTTAACTTCTTTGCCAAAACCTTTTTGTCTTGTTTTATTCATAACTTCTTCAGCACTTAAATTGCCATCATCAACTCTCAAGCCATAGCGCATGCCGTCAAAGCGAGCTAAATTACTTGAAGCTTCACTTGGAGCAATTAAATAGTAAGTTGCTAAGGCATATAGCGAATGAGGAATTGAAATTTCTTTAACTTGAGCACCGAGTGAAGTTAATAACTCCACTGCTTCATTAAATCTGTTTAATACTCCACTTTGCCAACCTTGGCCACCTAATTCTTTAATGATTCCTATCTTCATACCCTTAACATCTTGTAATTGTGCAGCTTTGACAACTTCAGGAACACTTTGATTAATACTGGTTGAATCCAATGGATCATGACCAGCCATTACTTCATGTAACATCGCACAATCTAAAACAGTTCTAGCAAAAGGTCCTGCTTGATCAAGAGAAGATGCAAATGCCACTAAACCAAAACGAGAAACACCACCATAGCTTGGTTTTGCTCCCACAATTCCAGTAACTGCAGCTGGTTGTCTAATTGATCCACCCGTGTCAGTTCCAATTGCAAGGGGTGCAAAAAATGCGGAAACTGCAGCAGAAGATCCACCAGAAGATCCACCTGGAATCTTAGTTAAATCCCACGGATTTTTTGTGGAAAAGTATGCACTATTTTCAGTAGATGAACCCATTGCAAATTCATCCATATTTGTTTTACCCAAAATTATAATTCCAGTATTTTTTAATTTCGTTACAACAGTTGAATCATAAGGAGGAATCCAACCCTCTAATATTTTTGATCCACAAGTTGTAGGGATTCCTTTTTGGGTTAACACATCTTTTAAAGCCAGTGGAACTCCAGCTAGAGATGATACTTTCTTTTTTTCTTTTCTGCTGACATCGACAAGTTGTGCTTGTTTAAGTGCACCTTCGTCATCAACATGTAAGAAAGATTGAACTGTTTTATCTAAAGAATTGATGCGATCTAGATGAGCTTTCGTGACTTCTACTGCACTGACTGATCCTTTGGTTAATTCAGCACTTAACTCATTTGCGCTTAATTTTGTTAAATCTGACATTTATTCCTCGTCCAAAATACGAGGAACGCGGAATCGATCATCTTCAGATGCTGGAGCTGATCGAAGAATCTCGTCACGAGAAAGAGATTCTTTGGCTATATCTTTCCTAAAAATATTTACTAATCCTGTGGCATGAGACATTGGTTTAACATCTTTTGTTGTAACTTCACCAACTTTGGCAACTGATTCAAGAATAATTTCAAGTTGCTTTGCATACTCATCTAATTCAGAATCAGGCAGTTCTAGCCTGGCTAATCTTGCTAAATTAGCAACTTCTTCTCTGGTTATTCTTGACACGATTTATATCTTATTCTTTAGTCAGTACTTGCTAGTTTCAGTGCTTCTTCAAAGCCCTTATTAAGCAAAACTTCAAAGTTTTCTGCATCTAATTTAGGTATTCCAAGTGAAACTGCCTTGGAATATTTGCTGCCATCGGCTCTGCCATAAACCAACATGGTCGTATTTTTACTGACTGAACCAGAAACTTTTCCGCCTCTTTCCAAAACAGCATTTGTAGCACCATCTCTTGAATGATTTGGAACTGAACCTGTTATTACAAAATTCATATCTTTAAGCGGTTGTGGACCCTTAATCTCATCATCTTTAATTCTTACTCCTGCTCTTGCCCACTTTCCCACAATTTCTTTATGCCACTGTTCACTAAACCATTCTTTGACAGCAATTCCTATTACCTCACCAACACCATTAACTTCGGATAATTTCTCTAATGGAGCATTTGCAATATTTTCTAATGATTTAAATTCTCTAGCTAATACTTGGGCTGCAGTTGGGCCAACATGTCTTATTGATAATGCAACCAGCACTCTCCACAGTGGTCTGGTTTTAGCAATATTAAGTTGGGAAAGTAATTCTTCCCCATTTTTATTTAATACTCGTGCACTTTCACCTTTGCCAGGTGCTCTAGTGAAATATTCACTAACAGATAAGTCTTGTGGTGTTAAATCAAATAGATCTCCTTCATCTTGCAAAATTTTGTCATTTAATAACGCAGCAGCTGATTTAGCACCTAATCCTTCAATGTCCATTGCCCCTCTAGAGCCAACATGAAAAAGTCTTTCCCTTAATTGGGCAGGACAACTTTTAGCATTTGAGCAACGAAGATCTACATCAGCTTCTTTTGCTGGAGCAAGTTTGGTGGCACATTCTGGACAAGTACTTGGCATTTCAAACTTTTTTTCACCACCATTTCTTAATTCAACAACTGGTCCCACAATTTCAGGAATTACATCTCCTGCTTTTCTCAAATAAACAGTGTCACCAATTAGAACACCTTTTCTAAGAATTTCTTGCTGATTATGAAGGGTAGCCATCGAAACAGTTGAACCTGCAACTTTTATAGGTTGCATCACTGCAAAAGGGGTAACCCGTCCTGTTCTTCCCACATTTACTTCAATATCCAAAAGTTTTGTACGAACAACTTCTGGTGGATATTTAAACGCCACAGCCCAACGCGGAGTTCTTGATGTTGCACCAAGATTTTTTTGAGCAAAAATATCATTTACTTTTATAACTACACCATCAATCTCGTGAGCTAAATCTCTTCGTTTATTTCCATATTCTTCAACAAAGTCGATTACTTCTTTTAAATTTTTTGTAACCTTAGTCGTTTTAGCAACCGGAAGTCCTAAATTTCCCAGAGTTTTATAAGCCTCATCTTGTGTTTTAAACTCAAAACCTTCTAAGGCGCCAATGCCATGAACCACTAGTTTCAGTCTTGAAAGAGACGCAGTTGATCGTTCAAATTCAGATTTAAGTTTCTCAATTCTTGAATCTGATTTCTTTTCAGATTTCGCTAAAGCTAATTCTTCTTCCCTTTTATCTACTCTTTGTCTGATAGTTCCAGCTGCAGCATTGCGTGGGTTAGCAAATGGAGTTCTACCCATGTCCATCACTTCGTTATTTAATGAATCAAAATCTTTTAAATCAAAATAAACTTCACCTCGTACTTCAATAATATTTGGAATTTTTGCACCATTAGTTGAAACTAAGTTTCTGGGAACCGTTGGAATAAATTGAGTGTTATATGTGACATCTTCACCAACCCGACCATCACCTCTAGTGGCAACGCGGGAAAGTTTTCCCTCTAAATATAAAAGATTAAGGGCAAGTCCATCAACTTTTAATTCACAAATGGTTTCTGGAAAAGTTGAAGTCGTTTTACTAACTCGATTTGCCCATTCCTCTAATTCCTCAAAATCAAACACATCTTCTAAACTCATCATGCGAACTTTGTGTTCAACTGGTTCAAATAATTCTGATGCAACTCCACCCACAGATTGAGTTGGTGAATCTTGCGTTACTAACTCTGGATATTTTTGTTCAAGATTTTCTAATTCTTTAAATGCTTTGTCGTATTCATCATCAGAAATTGTGGGTGAATCTAGCACGTAATACTGTCTTCGTGCCCCTTCAACTATTTCAACAAGTTCAAACCATCGATTTTTTGCAGTCTCGGGAATTGATTTAGTCATATAACCTAAATTTAATTAACTACGAGATGTTGTTACTACAGTGCCACTACCAATGACGCGCGTGTTGTCATAAAGAGTAATGGTTTGCCCTGGAGCTAATCCATTGAGAGGTTCCAAGAATTCCACTGTCAAGTTGCCATCTTTGTGAAAAGCTTTTGCTTTGAGTGCATTTGAATGAGCCCGAACTTGAGCAGTGCAATCAAATTGTGAATCTGGGGTTGGTCCACACCAAATTAAATTGGTAGCTGTCACAACATCAACTCTCAACATTGAAGCAAGACCTACCATCACTGTTTTTGATTTTGTGTCTGTGCCAACTACATATCGAGGTGATCTATCTGGTCTTGGTTTTTCTAAATGCAGACCTTTGCGTTGACCAATTGTGAATTCAAAGACACCATCATGTTTTCCTAATTCTTCACCAGTTTCTACATCAACTATTTTTCCTGGCTCTTGTCCTAATTTATTGTGTAAAAAACCTGCCGTATCACCATCTGGGATAAAACAGATGTCATGTGAGTCAGGTTTTGCTGCAGTAATAAGTCCTCGCTCTTCTGCTTCTTTTCGAATGTCAGGTTTTACAGAATTACCTAAAGGTAAAATTGTGTGTGATAGTTGTTCTTGATTTAAAACACTTAAAACATATGATTGATCTTTTTTGTTATCAATTGCTCTATGAAGTGTTGGGCCATTTGGGGTTTCAAATATTTGGGCGTAATGACCAGTTGCCACGGCATCAAAACCTAGCGCAAGAGATCTTTCAAGCACTGCTTGAAATTTAATTTTTTCATTACATCTAACACATGGGTTAGGAGTTCTACCTTGGGCATATTCGGAAATAAAGTTTTCAATAACTTCTTGTTGGAATTCTTCACTAACATCCCAAATATAAAAAGCAATACCTAAGCGATCGGCAACCCGTCTTGCATCTCGGGCATCATCCAAGGTGCAACAACCTTTTCCACCAGCGTGGCCTTTGACTTTGGCTAAAGCTAAATGAACGCCGACAACGTCATAGCCTTGATCAACTAATCTTGCCGCTGCAACTGATGAATCAACTCCACCACTCATTGCCGCTACAACTTTTTTAGTCATTTTTTCACCATCGTTTTGCCTGCGCGTTTTGCTCTTTCTACAATTGCTGGCAGCACTTGAATAACTGAATCAACATCATCATGAGTTGAAGTTGAACCAAAAGAAAATCTCAAAGATGATCTAGCTGTTGTTTCGTCTTTGCCCATAGCAATTAATACATGCGAAGGTTGAGGAATTCCGGCCGAACAAGCAGAACCAGTGGAGCATTCTATGCCTTGGGCATCAAGCAACATCAACAATGCATCACCTTCACAACCTTTAAAAGAAAAATGTACATTTCCAGGTAAACGATTTTCGGGATCGCCATTTAATACAGCATCAGGAACATTTTCTTGAACTTTTTGAATTAAATCTTTTCGCAATAATGATAAACGATTTGCTCTAGCAACTCTTTGACTAACTGCTGTTGTTATTGCTGCGGCAAAACCTGCTATGGCAGGAGCATCTAGGGTTCCAGATCTGACATCTCTTTCCTGTCCCCCACCATGCAAAAGTGGTGTTAGTTCTAGATCTCTTTTTGCAATTAATGCACCGACTCCTTGTGGTCCACCAACTTTATGACCAGTAAAAGTTAAGGCATCTAAGCCTGTATTTTGAAAATGAACTTCTAAACAACCAACTGCTTGCACAGCATCTGAATGAAAAACTGTTTTGTATTCGTGAGCAATTTTTACAAGTTCAGCAATTGGTTGGATAGTTCCAACTTCATTATTTGCCCACATCACCGAAACTAATGCTACGTCGTGAGGATTTTTCTCAAATGCTTTTCTTAAAGTTTCAGGTAATACTCGTCCATAATTATCAACTGGCAAAATTTCAACCGTAGCCTCTTCGTGTTCTCCTAGCCACATAACTGGATCAAGTACAGCATGGTGTTCAACTGCGGAAACTAGAATTCTTTTTTTATTTATATCTTTTTTTCTGGCAGCCCAATAAAGTCCTTTAACAGCTAAATTATTTGATTCAGTTCCCCCACCTGTAAAAATAACTTCGATTGGTCTTGCCCCAATGGCAGCAGCAATTTTTTCTCTGCTTTCTTCCACAACTTTTCGAGCACGTCTTCCTGAAGCATGAAGAGACGATGGATTTCCAACTTGTGCTAGTTCCGCACTCAGTGCAGCAATAGCTTCAGCCAACATAGGTGTAGTTGCTGCGTGGTCTAAATAAGTCATGGACTTAAGTTTAGACGATTTAGAACAATGCGCTTGCTAGGTCTCTTCGAGCCTTGAGTACCCCAGGATCACTATCTCCCACGACCATAAACAACTCCAAAAGCCTTGCTCGTAATTTATCTCTATCTTCACCACTTGAGATTTTTATGGCATTTATTAGTACCGCAAAACCTGCGTCAGGATTTCCTTTCATTAATTCTAAATCTGCTAAATCCATTTGACTTTGAAAGTCTTTTCGATCACTTGCCTTTTTCAAAACATCATTGGGATTTAATTTTGAAGCTCTTTCCAAAAGTCCAACTTGAGCAAGACCGGCAATCGCCACTTGATCTGCAGGATTTTGATTGAGCATTTCTTTGTAAGAATTAGTGGCAGAAGTAAAATCACCTTTCTCAATAGCATGAAAGGCTGTTTCTAATCTTGGATCAACTTGTTCTTCAACTTCTTTAATTTCCTCTGGTAATGATTCTTCAGTATCAATAGTTCCGTTTATTCCTTGTTCATTAGCAATTCTTAATACTTCTTCAATAACTTGTCTCAACTCAGCTTCTGGAATTGCCCCTTGAAATAGTGGTCCAGCTGATTCTCCAATAACTGCGAAAACAGCAGGAATTGATTGAACTTGAAACATTTGTGAAAGTCGAGGGTTGGCATCAACATCAATTTTTGCTAAAACAAATCTTCCTTTATATTCGGCTGCTAATTTTTCTAATAAAGGTGAAAGTTGCTTACATGGTCCACACCATTCAGCCCAAAGATCTACGATTACAGGAACAGTTTTAGAAATATCAATAACTTTTTGTTGAAAATCTTGTTCAGACACATCAACTACCACACCCACAGGTGCATTAGCTAATGCTTGGCTTGCCACACTTTGTGCTTTTTTAGCTTGCGCCAGGGCCCCTAAATCAATGGCACCACGCATCGGAATTTGACTGGTCAACTTCTTTTAACCTCACTGTTTTGTTAGTTCAAATCTTACTTACTTGCTAAATATCGTTCCACTTCTCCATTGGTCCATCCCAGGAAATTGGTAGTGGAACCTTTAATGGTGCAATAAATTGCACGATCTGATTTAAGACAAATTGCACACTTTTTTCACCCACCCACAAATGTTTTGCTCCAGGCTGGGCAATAATTTGGATATTTGGGGCAACACTAAATCTTTGCTTTGCCTCAGCTGGTTTTAAATAATCATCTAATTCTGGGACTAAGGCAATTACTGGGAATGAAACATTTTTCCACCTAGCTAGTTCTTCTTGAGTGGTAAATCTCAAAGGAGGAGATAAAAGTATTACTCCACTTAAGTCTTGATCAAAACCATGTCGAAGGGTTACATCTGTTCCAAAAGACCAACCCACCACATAGGGTTTTCCTAAATTATTGTCTTTCATATATTTAATTGCAGCTAGTAAATCTTTTCCTTCATTATTTGATGAATCAAAAACACCTGTGCTAGTACCTAATTTGCTACAAGTTCCTCTGGTGTTAAATCTTAAAATATTGATTCCTGCTAAAGCAGGTAATCTCCAAGACATTTTTCGGTATAAATGACTATCAGTATTTCCTCCATGAGTAGGAAGCGGATGAACAGTGATAATTGTGGCAATAGATTTTTGATCAGTAGGTGATGCTAATTCTCCAACAAGTTTTTCACCATCAGATGTTAATAATGAAATCATTTCCCTTTTGGCGGGTAAAACACTATTAGAAACTATCTCAGTCATCTAAATCTCTTTTGTGTTTTTTTCTATCTCTAGTCCAACAAGCAGTGTGCCAATGGCGGCGTTCTTCTAGTTCACCTAATAAATATGCCACTGTGTGGGGAGTCCCCGGATTTATCTCTTGATCACAACCTGGACAGCGATAAGGCTTAGTTGCAGCAGATCCAGTAACTCGTCTTACTATCCAATCTCCATCAGACCAAATTTCACTTCTTTGAATGCCTAATAACCGATCAACATTAAATTCGTCGGCTGATTCTTTTTTTGAATTCTTTGGTCTATTTCTTCTAGGCATTTTTCTATTCTAGAACAATCTTTCATCTTTGCGATCTAAACCACGAAGTGCATCATAATCAACCACAACACAACGTATTCCTCTGTCTTCTGCCAATACTCGGGCTTGAGGTTTAATTTCTTGTGCTGCAAATACTCCAGTTACCGGAGCTATTAATGAGTCTCGATTGAGAAGTTCTAAATACCTGGTTAATTGTTCAACCCCATCAATATCTCCTCGTCTTTTAATTTCAATTGCCACAGTTTTTCCTACATCATCCTTACAAAGTAAATCAACTGGTCCTATTGCTGTTGGATATTCTCGCCTGACTAATTTCCAGTTATTACCAAATGTTTCCACATGCTCAGCAAGTAATTCTTGTAAATGTGCTTCTACTCCATCTTTTACTAAACCTGGATCTATACCTAAATCATGGGTTGAGTTATGAATAACTTCTGTAACAGTTATGACTAATCTTTCTCCTGATTTATTTTCTACGATGATAGTTTTTTTATCACTTTCATTTACTTCAGTTGTAAAACATGGTGGACTCATCCAATTAAGTGGTT
>JAQCGN010000048.1 GCA_027730605.1 Actinomycetota bacterium | reverse complement strand
GAGCATGGCACCATAAAGTGCTGCTGGTGTTGCTGTTTGTAATTTTTCTAAAAAGTTTATTCCAACTTTGCCATTGTTTGCTTGTTTTGCTAACCAAACTTCCACAAAGTTTGCAGCTACTACTAATTGATCATGTTCGGTGTGAGCATTTAAACTTATGCGTCTCATTGGTCTATATGGTTGACCATTTCTTCCTTCAGGTAAAAACCATTTTTCTAAAATGTGTGCACTTACTTCTGGGTAAGGAAAATGTTCTAGCGCTTGTCTCATGTGACCACCGGTGTCACCATCTTGTAAACGTCTTGCCACCACTGATTCAAGGGCAGTGCCAGAAACAACTCCTAGTTGTCCACACTTTGCTACTTCTTTAGCTAAACCCCATGATGAAACTGCAGCACCCATGCCACCTTGAATAACGGCTGGAAGCCCAAGTGCTGACATTGGTGGTTTTTCCTTTTTATCTAGTTTGATCCCTAACCTTCGGTTGGGTAACTTACCGAAGCGTAGGTTTGTTAGTTAGACAATACGCCACTTTCCTGAAAAGAGCATCAGGGCGTTGAAGGTTATTTCCTACTTATCTTGAATTTTTCTTAACAACTCATGGACTTCATGGGCGTGATATCGCCTATGACCCCCCAGGGTTTTCACTGGGGAAAGCTTTCCTGCCTTAGCCCATCTGGTCACAGTTTTTGGATCCACCCGGAAAAGTTGAGCTACTTCCCCAGGGGAGAGTAAATTCGGTGTTTCATTTGCCTCACCAGGCATAAATATTTGTCCCCCGTAGCATCCAAAATGCTTAACAACATTTCACAATGTAGCAAGCAAATCCTCTCTTGAAAATAGGAAAAATGTACACTTTTCACCCCAAAAGGGAGTTTCCCGACAAATCACCCACCAGGGCAAATATGTGCCAAATTTGTCGCTCCCAAAAAAGTTGTAGGCTAGTAACACTCAAAGTTCAGTCAAATAGACAGAATTTTGAAACCAAAATTTGTGAGGAATAAAAGTGCAGGGTAATCCTGCCTAAGATCGATTGCTCAAAGTGATGAAAGGTGTTGATAATTCAACATGGGTAGAGGACGCGCCAAAGCAAAACAAACAAAAGTTGCTCGCGATTTAAAGTATGGCAATGGGGAAACAGATTTAAACAAACTTGCCCAAGAACTTAAATCAAACAAAACCAAGGAAGATGAAATTGAAGCTGCTTGGGAGCAGTTAGAAAAAGACGAATAACTAGATCTTTTCTGCTAAACCAATTTCTCTTTTACCTTGTTTGCCAATAAAGTTCCATCAAAGCGACCAGCAGTTTGAGGTTGAATTATTTTCATCACAATTCCCATAGCTTTCATTCCCGTAGCACCTTGGGCTGATGCTTGAGTTATTGCTTTTGAAATAATTTCATCAACTTCACTTTCAGTTAAAGCAGCAGGTAGGTATTTTTCTAACACCGCTAATTCAGCAGATTCTTTATCTGCTAAATCTTTTCTATTTGCTTGCAAATATGCTTCAACTGACTCTTGTCTTTTTTTTGCCTCTTTAGTTAAAACAGATAAAACTTCAGCATCGCTTAATTGTTTAGCTTCTTTACCAGAAACTTCCTGATTAGTAATAGCAGTTAAAGCCATGCGCAGTGTTCCTGAAACGACTTGATTAGAAGATTTAATAGCTTGAGTTAAATCATTTTTTAGTTGCTCTTTTAAATTTGCCATATCTCTATTGTGTCATAGGAGTGAAAATTTATTCAACCTGACCTTAGTTATATTCACCCACCAAATTAACAAAACCACCAGATCCTCCTTTTGCTGGAGCATCTGAAACTGAATCACTTTCTTTCTTAATTATTTCCCCAATGATGAATGAATCAATTTGAGAATCCTTTAATATATTTATGGCAAGTTGTGCAACTGTTTTATCAACTATGGCAATCATGCCTATGCCCATATTTAAAGTTTGTTCAAAATTAATTAGTTTTTGTTTTGACATTTGTGCTAATACTTTTATTACCACTGGAATCTGCCAGGTGTTTCTTTCTAATTTTGCTCCTAAGTTTTCTGGTAAAACTCGAGCTAAATTAGCAGCAATTCCTCCACCTGTGATGTGTGATAGACCATGCAGGTTTTCATTTAATTTCTCAATTAAAGACAAACAAGATTTGGTGTAAATTGCAGTGGGAGTAAGTAATTCTTCTCCTAAAGTGTGGCTAAATTCAGCAATTTTTGAATTAACATCAAGTTTTTGATCTTCAAAAACAATTTTTCGAACTAAAGAGTAACCATTTGAATGTAACCCACTTGCTTTAAGCCCAATAACCACATCACCGGCTTTAATATTTTTTGCCATTAATTGTTTACTTGCCTCTACTACTCCAACACCAGCTCCTGCAATGTCATAGTCATCTTCTTTCATCATGTTGGGATGTTCAGCTGTTTCTCCACCAATTAAAGATGCACCTGCCTCAAGACAACCTTGTGCGATTCCTGAAACTATTTGAGCAATCTTTTGGGGATTTACTTTTCCAATGGCAATGTAGTCAGTCATAAAAAGTGGCTTGGCACCACAAACCACAATGTCATCTAAAACCATGGCAACTAAATCAAGACCTATTGTGTCATGTTTGTCCATTAGTTGTGCAATCCTTATTTTGGTACCAACACCATCTGTACTAGTTGCAAGTATTGGTTGTTGATAGTTTTTAACAAAAGAAATATCAAATAAACCGGCAAATCCACCAAAATTTCCGATCACTTGTTTTTGATGGGTTTTTAAAATCAAATCTTTCATTAATTCAACTGCGTGTTCTCCTGCTTTTGTGTCCACACCACTTTGCTTATAGATATCACTCATGGTCTATTAATAGCGTCATGGGAATGAATTTGTTCTTCAGCCTTTCCTTTTATTTCTTCCAAAACATATTTACCTAATAATTGATCTTCTGGTAATTCAACTGGATAAACTCCATCAAAACATGCGCGGCATAAATTATCTTTTTTAACAGTAGTTGCCTCAATTAATTCATCCAATGAAACATAAGCTAATGAATCAGCACCGATAGTGGAGCAAATATCTTCCACACTTAAACCTGTGGCAATTAACTCTGATCGGGCTGCAAAATCAACACCGTAAAAACATGGCCACACCACGGGAGGAGAAGAAATCCTGACATGGACTTCTTTCGCACCTGCTTCTCGAAGCATGCGAATAATGGCTCGTTGCGTATTTCCTCGCACAATTGAGTCATCAACTACTACCAAGCGTTTTCCTGCGATCACTTCTTTTAAAGGATTTAACTTAAGTCTTAAACCCAATTGTCTAATGGTTTGGGAGGGTTGAATAAAAGTTCTTCCCACATAAGAGTTTTTAACTAAACCTTGGGCGAAAGGAATTTTACTTTCTTGGGCATAACCAATTGCTGCTGGTGTTCCTGATTCTGGAACAGGAATTACTAAATCTGCTTCCACTGGAAATTCGCGAGCTAATCTTTTACCAACTTCAACCCTGGTGGCGTTAACATTTTGTCCACTAATCGTGGTGTCTGGTCTTGCTAAATAAACAAACTCAAATAAACATCCTTTTTGTTTCTTTTGAGCAAATGTTTGTGATCGAAGACCATGTTCATCAATTGCTATTAATTCTCCTGGTTCAACTTCTCTCACAAACGAAGCACCAACAATATCTAGGGCAGCTGTTTCACTTGCTAAAACCCAGCCTCGTTCAAGTTTGCCTAACATTAAAGGTCTAATTCCTTGAGCATCTCGTGCTCCATACAAAGTGTTTTCATCCATAAACACAAAAGAGAAAGCACCTTTTAATAAAGGAAGCTCACGCATTGCTGCTTCTTCAATTGAAAGATCTGGATAACCTGCTAATAAATCAGTGACTAAATCTGTGTCAGTTGTACCAATTGTGGTTTTAAATTCTGATTGAAATTTCTTTTCTTTTTTTACTTGATTGCTTACTCTTTCTTTAATTTCTGTGGTGTTAATTAAATTACCATTATGGGCAAGTGCTAAATGACCATTTTTAGTAGTTCTTAAAACTGGTTGAGCATTTTCCCAATTACTAGAACCGGTGGTGGAATATCTGGAATGACCAATTGCCACATGTCCTTTTAAAGATTCCAAAGTTGCTTCATCAAATACTTGAGCAACTAATCCCATTTCTTTATAAACTAAAAGTTGTGTCCCATTGCTTACCGCAATTCCAGCTGATTCTTGGCCTCGGTGTTGCAAAGCATAAAGACCAAAATAAGTTAATTTAGAAACTTCTTCACCAGGTGCCCACACCCCAAAGACTCCACACTGATCTTGGGGACCTTTGTCATTTGGCAAAAGATCGTGATTTAGTAATCCATCACCTTTGGGCATATTTTTATCCTATCTTTAGGTCAAAAAGATAAAATTTCTAACGCGCATGTGATTTAAGAAGACCTGAAATTGGTCCATCTTAAGAACCAGTCGTCATAGCCTATGCAAGCAATATCTGTTCGACCATCAAGACAAAGGGTGCGGGGGTAATCCCAGTAATAGATATCTTCCCAAAACGTATCTTCTAGTGCTTTGAATGCTGCACAATGATTTTTGTCTGCTGTCAAAGCACAGGCATCTTTGTTAACTGGAGCTTCGCCAAACCATTCAGAAGTTAGCGCATTTGTTTGAGGACTAATCATCCAGTCAATCCACTTATAAGCACAATTAATACTTTGGGTCGAATTTGCAATCATCCAACTATTTACCCAACCAGTTGTTCCTTCAATGGGTTTGGTGCCAGAGAAAATTTCTCCATCTTTATTGACTTCATTAATAGTTGCCTGCCAACTCATTCCCATGTTAACTTTATTTGTTTTAACGGCTTCAAGGTCTGCAAGATAATCTGCCCAATAATTTGTTACTAGGGGTTTTTGAATAGTTAATAAATTTATGACCTCTTCAAATTGAGCTTTTGATAACGCATATGGATTTGTGATTCCTAAATCGGGTCTGGTTTCTTTTAAATAAATTGCAGCAATTGCAATAGTCAAAGCAGAATCATGCATAGAAATATTTGTTGAAATTGTTTTTTCTGGATTTAAGATCATATCCCAAGATATAACTTGGTTATTAATTTCATTTTTATTGTACATAAATAAATTAGCTCCACGACCTTGAGCTACCCCGTAAATACTTCCTTCAACAGAATTCCAACTTCTTTCTTTCAAGTCATCAAATATACCTGCGTAATTATCTAATAAATATATATTGATTGGTTGAACTTTATTTAGTTCAATTAGTCCGTAAGAAATTTCACTAGGAGCAGATACTAAATCATAACCGCCAACTTTCATTAAATTTATTGCTTCTTGAGATGAGTTAAATTCTTTAACGTTTACTTCACACCCTGTGTTTTTTTCAAATGGGGAAACCCAATCAATTACAGGATCTGTGGAACCATCTTCGGCGTATCCAGGCCAGGCTAAAACATTTAAACTTTTTTCACTATCTCCAACTGGTCCTGCATACATGCCGATATTTTGGTCAACAACTGAAGTATCTGACAAGTTTTGATCACTATTTCCACCACAACTTGTTGCTAATAAGGAAACCAAGGAAAGAACAACTAGTGGTAACTTCTTCATTTCAAAAACCTTAGTGCCAAACAAAATTAGTAATTTAGAGCCCGGTCACTAAAGGAAGATATGGGCTTAAATCTGCTCTGAGCCCAGATGCAAGCACCAGTCCATCCTCTAAAGCTTTTTCCCAAGTAATTTCTCCAATTGCTAACTCAATCCACACTCGTGGATTTATTTCAATAGTTGCAGGGGGTGTTCCCCTTTTATGACTTGTGCCAGTAATTATTTGAATAGCAGCATAAGGAGGAATTCTTACTTCCACACTTTTACCAGGAACTTTTTTATGCAATATTTCCAAACAGTATTTAACAGCTGTTTGTTCAATTTCTTTTACTACTTCTAAGTTATTCTGATAAATATTTATTAATTCTTTTAAGGCGACTTTTCCTTGTTCTTCACTTGGTGGATTTCTTACCCCTTGAATTGGTGACACTAGACCAAAACTTTTGAAAGAGTTCCGCTATGGGATTGTTTTAACTTTGATAACTCTATTTCAAAATGATCAATAAATTTAAAGCTACTTCCACCAGTTTTTCCAATTTCAATTCCTGGGTAAATCTTGAATAACTCTTTAAACCCAGGCAATTTATCTTCTTCAATACTTACTACAGCCCGCGCACTTGATTCTGAAAACAGAAAAGATAAATCATCAACAGAAGTATTATTAGATACTTCTAACCCAATTCCTGAAGCTAAGGCCATCTCAGTAAGTGCTACAGATAATCCACCTTCTGATAAATCATGGGCAGCAAAAATTACTTTTGCTTTTAAAGAAGTTTGTATTAATTTAGATAATTTTTTTTCATTTTCAATATTTACCTGGGGTGGTTTTCCACCTAGGTGATTGTGAATAAACCATGCCCAGGAAGATCCATCTAATTCTTTCTTTGTTTCTCCTAACAAATAAAGAGTTTGATTTTCCTTATAACGAAGGGGAATTCTTTTTCTCACATCTTCAATTACCCCTAAAACACCAATTACTGGAGTAGGAAGAATAGATATTTCACCAGTTTGGTTATAAAAAGAAACATTTCCACCCGTTACCGGGATAGAAAAACTAACTGCACCATCTGCCAAGGCTTTAACAGTTTCACTAAATTGCCACATTACAGCTGGGTCTTCTGGTGAACCAAAATTTAAGCAATTTGTTAAAGCAATTGGTTTAGCCCCAGTCACACTGACGTTTCTATACGCTTCACTAATTGCTAGTTGTGCTCCAACATAAGGATCAAGTTTACAAAATCTGGCATTGCCATCAAGTGAGAGTGCTAAACCACGATTTGTTTTTTCATCAATTCTGATCATGCCTGAATCTTGGGGAGAAGACATTATGGTGTTTCCCCGCACAAAATGATCATATTGTTGTGTAATCCATGACTTGTCACTAATGCCATCACTTGCTAAAAGTTTTAATAAATCAGTTTCCAGAGAATTTGATTTATCACTTATGTTTATAGAATCTTTTTGTAATAAATCTTGATTGATAGGTCTTTTTAATGCTCTGTTATAAACCGGTCCATCGTGGGCAACAGTTCTTGGTGGCACTTCAACAATAACTTCTTTGTGCCAAGTAATTACTAATTTATTTCCATCTGTAACTTCGCCTATTACTGTGGCAATTATTTCCCATTTATCACAAATTTGCATAAATGCTGCAATATTTTCAGGTTTAACAATGGCACACATTCTTTCCTGAGATTCACTCATCAAGATTTCTTCAGGGCTAAGTGTTTCATCTCGCAGCGGAACTAAATCTAGGGCCACATTCATTCCACCTGTGCCATTACTTGCTAATTCACTGGTAGCACAAGAAATTCCTGCTCCACCTAAATCTTGAATACCTTCAACTAATTTATTTTTAAACATTTCTAAAGTTGCTTCAATTAATAATTTTTCGGTAAATGGATCTCCTACTTGCACACTTGGTCTCTTTGCTTGACCCGTTGTGGCAAAAGTTTCTGAAGCTAAAACAGAAACTCCACCAATTCCATCCCCGCCTGTTCTTGCACCATAAAGAATTACTTTATTTCCCACACCCGTTGCCTTAGCAAGATGAATATCTTCATGTTTCATAACTCCTACACAAAGAGCATTTACCAATGGGTTTCCTAAATAACTTGGATCAAATTGGGTTTCTCCTCCAATATTTGGTAACCCTAAACAATTTCCATATCCGCCAACTCCTGCCACAATTCCAGGTAAAACTCTTTTAGTATCAGGTTCACTTAATGGTCCAAAACGCAATGAATCCATCACTGCAATTGGTCTTGCCCCCATTGACAAAATATCTCGCACAATTCCACCAACACCAGTTGCAGCACCTTGATAGGGCTCAATATAGGAAGGGTGATTATGTGATTCAACTTTAAAAGTTGCCACCCAACCATCACCAATATCAACTACGCCTGCATTTTCACCTATACCAACCATTAACACATCTGATTTAACTATTTTTTCACCAAATTGTTTCAAATGAACTTTGCTAGATTTATAAGAACAATGTTCACTCCACATAACTGAATACATAGCAAGCTCAGCACTTGTGGGTCTTCTGTTTAGAATTTGTTTAATTTTTAAATATTCATCTTCCTTTAAACCTAATTCTAAAAATGGTTGTTTTGTATCAGGATTTTCTTGAGCATTTTTTACCGTATCTATCATTTACTAATACCCACTAAATTCTTTATTACACTGGTAAAAAGTCTTAAACCATGATTTGTTGGACCCGTTAATTCATCAATGGCATGTTCAGGGTGGGGCATTAATCCCACAACGTTTCCTTTTTCATTTGTGATACCTGCAATATCAAGTAGAGATCCGTTAGGGTTATCCAAATATTTAAAAACTATTTGATTATTTCCTACTAGTTGGTCTAAAGTTTTTTTATCAGCTTGATAGCAACCTTCCCCATTTTTAATAGGAATCACTATTTTCTCATTTGTTTCAAAATCCTTTGTCCAAAGAGTTGAATTGTTAACTACTTCCAACTTCTCATCCCGACAAGTAAAATGCAGGCCTTTATTTCTAGTTAAAACTCCGGGCAATAACCCTGATTCACATAACACCTGAAAACCATTACATATACCTAAAACTGGTAATCCTTGGTTTGCTTTAGTAATAATTTCTGTCATCACAGGAGCTAGCTTGGCAATTGCTCCGCATCTTAAATAATCTCCATAAGAAAAACCACCTGGCAAAATTACTACATCAACTTTATTTAAATCAGTATCTTTGTGCCACAAACTAATAGCTTGTGCTCCTGCATAAGAAACTGCCCTGAGAGCATCTTGGTCATCTAAAGAACCCGGAAAGGTAACAACGCCAATCCGAATAGTCATTTAAGACTCTTTTTCATAACTTCGAATAACGAAGTTTTCAATAACTGGATTAGAAAGCACTTCTGATGCTAGGGCTTCAACTTGATCTAATACTTCTTTATTAATAGCACCCTCAAAAGTGATTTCAAAGGTTTTGCCTTGTCGCACATCTGCTACTTGTTTTAAACCTTGGCTTTGTAAAGCACGTAATACTGCTTGGCCTTGTGGATCAAGGATTTCAGACTTAAGCGTGACATCAACAATCACGCGACCCACTATTTACTCCTTAGAAGTTGTAGATAAATCAATCCTAGTAATTACTTATTTGGTGGAAAAGTTTGCCACGCATCCCATGCTGATTGAATCATTTCTTCAAGTTCATATTTTGCCATCCAGCCTAAATCTTTTTTGGCTTTAGTAACATCAGCAACAGTTTGAGGCGGATCTCCTTTTCTTCTTTCTACAATTTCAAATTCGAGGGGCCTGTTTATAACTTTTGCAACCATTGCTATGACTTCTTTGACTGTAATTCCTTTACCGGTTCCCACATTTAATAAGCCGCAGTATTTTTCGTCCTCTAATTTTTGAGCAGCAAAAATATGGGCAGATGACAGATCAGATACGTGAATGTAATCCCTAACACAAGTTCCATCTCGGGTTGGATAATCTTCAC